>NZ_JADEWY010000017.1 GCF_015207375.1 Coleofasciculus sp. LEGE 07092
CCCCTAATCCCCCCTTGGGTTCGGGGGGACGTTAGAAACGAGGGGGAGAATCCAGTCAAAGTCCGCCGTGATATCCATTGCGCAGCAAGATTTGACTCCCCCCTTAAAAAGGGGGGATAGAACAGGGGGAGCTCCAGGCATTTAGACCTTATGAGAGAAACAGCCTCTTAAACCATCCCGCCAGCAGCTTGAAAACGAGCTCTCGCCCTTTTTAAGGCTTGAGTCGCTTGAATTTTCTCTTGACGGTTGTCACTACCTTGTACTTGATTGAGGCGCTCTTGAGCTTGGGAGAAAGCTGCTCGGGCAGCTTCTTTATCGATTTTTTCGCCTTGTTCGGCAGCGTTAACGAGAATCGTCACCTCGTCGTTTTCGACTTCAGCAAATCCTCCCATTAGGGCGATAGGCACCCATTCTTTGCCAGGACGAACTCGCATCACACCAATATCGAGGGCTGATAACAGAGGAGCGTGACCGCTTAATATACCGAGCTGACCGGTGGTGCTGGGCAGAATAACTTCTTGAGCCTCAGAATCCCAGACCAATTTGTCGGGAGAAACTACGCGAACAGTTAAGGTCATCAGTTAATGGTTAGTAATTAGGGGTTATAGAGGAGGGAAAGGTGAAGGGGAAAAGGTGAGCCGTTTCTCTACACCCTTTTCCCTTTAACCCTTACCCGCATGATTAGCTACCTGACTTGATTTTCTCAGCTTTAGCGATCGCTTCGTTAATATTGCCCACCAGGTAGAACGCCTGTTCCGGTAAATCGTCGAATTCACCAGCGAGAATCTTCTGGAAACCATCAATGGTTTCTTCTAGCTTCACATACTTACCAGGAGAGCCGGTGAAGACTTCCGCAACAAAGAAGGGCTGAGACAAAAAGCGCTCGACCTTCCGGGCGCGAGCTACGGTCAAGCGGTCATCCTCAGACAGTTCATCTAAGCCAAGAATGGCGATGATGTCTTGGAGTTCCTTGTAGCGCTGTAGGGTAGCTTGAACTGCACGAGCGGTGTTGTAGTGTTCATCACCCACAATATTGGGTTGCAGCATGGTCGAAGTCGAACCCAGTGGGTCTACAGCCGGGTAAATTCCCTTAGATGCCAAACCACGAGACAACACCGTTGTTCCATCCAAGTGAGCAAAGGTTGTAGCGGGTGCTGGGTCAGTCAAGTCATCCGCTGGCACATAAACTGCTTGAACGGAGGTAATTGAACCTTCTGTTGTTGAAGTAATGCGCTCTTGTAAATCACCCATGTCCGTTGCCAGCGTTGGCTGATATCCCACCGCTGAAGGCATCCGACCCAGTAGCGCGGATACTTCCGAACCCGCTTGCACAAACCGGAAGATATTGTCGATGAACAGCAGCACGTCCTGCTTGTTCACATCCCGGAAATACTCTGCCATCGTCAGAGCAGCAAGACCCACACGCATTCTAGCTCCGGGTGGTTCGTTCATCTGACCATAAACCAGCGCAATCTTCGATTCGTTTAGATTGTCTTTATTAATGACCCCTGACTCCATCATTTCGTTATAGAGGTCATTGCCCTCGCGGGTGCGCTCACCCACACCGCCAAATACAGATACTCCGCCATGGTTGGTAGCAATATTGTTGATCAGCTCCATCATGATGACGGTTTTGCCAACGCCTGCCCCACCAAATAGACCGATTTTTCCACCGCGCCGATAGGGAGTCAGTAGGTCAATCACCTTAATCCCAGTTTCAAATACCGAAGGCTTGGTTTCCAATTCGGTGAATTTGGGAGCAGAGCGATGAATTGAAGATGTTTCTTGAGTATTGACAGGTCCTTGGTTGTCTACAGGTTCACCCAGCACGTTGAAAATTCGACCCAGAGTGGCGGTGCCTACTGGTACGCTAATAGGGGCACCTGTATTAATAACTTCCATGCCCCGTACCAGACCATCTGTACCGCTCATGGAAACAGCTCGAACTTTGTTGTCACCCAGCAATTGCTGGACTTCGCAAGTAACCGAGACATCCTGCCCCGCTGCATTCTTGCCTTCAATTTTCAAGGCATTGTAGATCTGCGGCATCTTGCCGGTGGGAAATTCAACATCGACAACGGGTCCGATGATTTGGCTAAGAACGCCAGTGTTTGTCTTTTCTGTGGTGGCTACCATGCTTGCGTCTATCAGTGTGATTGGTGTCTGTTGTTTTTACCGATCCAGTTGGATCGTATTAAAGCTTAACAATACCGTTCTCTAGCTTATCACCCATAGGGGATCGCAATGGCAGCGTACTTTCACAATGGGGGAGATGGGGAAGGATAAAGTCAGCTTGTAAAAAATTCGGGTTTAAGAGCCAGACTTGTGTTTGCGCTGGAAATGTACCGCTATACTGACAGCGCCGAGTCCCAACAAGCCAAGGATTGAACTCGGTTCTGGAACATCTTTGGGTTCGACAACAGGCTCAACAACAGGCTCAACAACAGGCTCAACAACAGGTTCGACTACTTTCGGCGGCGGTGGTGCTGTTCCTAGCGACTGACCTTTTAGGAATACAACAGAATCAAGTAGACCATCACCCACATCTTGAATCTCAATAGTTAGGCTATTCCTGGCATTTTTGTTAAGCAACCCCTCAAAGGTCAATTCCTTAGTAAAACCGTCTAACTTGGTGTTGGTGATAGAACCTGTGGGATTGTTGATGTAGTCGGGGTGATAAGACGAAGGGTCTAGAGGGTTAGGGATTAGATTATTAATAGTAACGCTATTTCCGTCACTTAACAGGGCTAAGTTGACATTATTGAGAAGCAATTGAAACGAGTCATTAAACTCACTGCCTCCAAACTCAACAAACTCTTCTGAGCCAAAAACATATTGAAAAAACACTTTGTCTGCCGTACTGTCGGCGTCAAAATCGATCTGTAAAATCATGTCGTCCCCTGGCACTCCTGCAATTCCCATGCCTTGGATGCCAAAATCTTTGCTGAGATCATTGAGGGGATTGATTGCACCGTTTTCGTCAATGTGGGGGACTAGTCCTCCATCTTCAGTGTTTGTAGCTGGTATTTCTCCCACTTCACCTGTACTGAGAACTATGCCTGAACCCAAACCAAATGGGTCATCATTGAACAGACCAAATGCTTCAGCATCTCCTGTGGTTGAGAGCGAGAAGTTGCTCAGTCCTGTCGTATAACCGAGAAGGGCGTTGAGCAAATCTCCCTCTTGGTTATTTGGGGTAATCGTAAATGCCATTGTCGGTGTTCCGAGCAAGCTGAAAGTCGCAGTCGCAGCTAAAGTAACGGTTGTAGCTACTTGGTTTAAAATACCCATGATTTTTTGCCTTTCACAATTTATAGACAGGGACTATCCTGATTTTATTGTCTGGCAGGGCACGCGGCTATGTACCTCTACAGGAGACGTAAATAAACGGAATTATGTTGCCAAACGTCAGTAATGGGTTACTGTTGTTGAACCTATCTAAAAAAAGAATATAAAAACTAGCGGCTAACTATTGCGTCCATCTAGGGTTCTAAATTATAGGGAAAAGAGAAAAATTCTGTTACGTGCTCAAGCGAATTGAATTTTGGAAGTGAAGAGGCAATGTTGGTGTGGTTGAATGAGGTTAGCAATTCATAAACCCCCATGTCTAAGTTAAAAATCTTACAAGAGGGAGTCAGTTATACGTTTCGTTCGTACTTCGAGTTACCGAATGACACGGATGAAGTACTAGCAGAGTTTGGCTATCGGTTTGAACGTCAGCGCCTCCAGTTACCAACAACGACTCGTCAAATTGACGGATTGCCAGAATTGCAGCAACAGTTAGAAGAAACGATTCCCTATGTCACCCTCAGCAGCGAGACGGCGAAGCGGGAAATTTTGATTGCGCCTGTGTTGACGCGAGTGGCGGTGATGTGTCGCCGTCTGTTGCGAATTGAATATCCGTTGAAGGTGAATGAGCAACTTCAGGGAAATTTGGATTATTTTATCCAGTCGGAACGAGGATTAATCGTTATTGAAGCAAAACGGGATGATGTGACGCGGGGATTTACACAATTAGCGGTGGAGTTGATTGCCCTGGCGATGGTGGAGGAATCGCCGGAAGTGTTGTATGGGGTGGTAAGTATTGGAGAGTTGTGGATTTTTGGTAAGTTGGAGCGCAGTAACTATATTATTACAAGGGATATTGGGTCGTATACATTGCCAGATGATTTGGCAGAGTTGGTAAGGATTTTAGTGGGGATTTTGGAGTAAATGAGGAAATTTTATTAAATCCTGAAGGTTCAATACTCACCACTGACTTGTTTTCTTGACTTTTTAAATCGTGCAATAGTTTAGCACCGGAGGACGAGGCAGACCGGGCTGTGGGAAAATAGAGGAGAAGGCACCCTAAATCGCTGCATCTACCTACTCAATCCTGACACGTCAAACCTATGTCCACAGCCCCCAAACTCGTTTCTGAAAATCGATGCTTCGGCGGTAGAGTTGGCTTTTACACCCATCACTCCCAGACGTGCGACAGCAAAATGCGGTTTTCGGTTTACCAACCGCCCCTAGGGAAACTGGAACGGGTGCCTGTACTCTACTTTCTCTCTGGTTTAACCTGCACAGAAGAGAATTTCATGGCAAAGGCAGGGGCACAACAATTTGCAGCTAAATACGGGTTGATGTTAGTTGCACCAGATACCAGTCCTCGGGATACAGGAATTCCTGGTGAAGATGAAGAATGGGACTTGGGTACGGGGGCTGGCTTTTACGTGGATGCTACGGTTGAACCGTGGGCAGTGCATTACCAAATGTACAGCTATGTCGTTGAGGAATTACCTGCTATTATTGCCCAGCATTTCCCAGCCCAAATCGAGCAACAGGGCATTTTCGGTCATTCCATGGGGGGACACGGAGCACTCGTCTGCGCCATGAGAAACCCCGCACAATACAAATCTGTTTCGGCGTTAGCACCGATTGCCGCACCGATGCGCTGTCCGTGGGGGCAAAAGGCATTTACTCATTACCTGGGTTCTGATTCAGAGAAGTGGCGTATCTATGATGCTAGTGAACTAGTGCTGAAAGTGGGCTACAAGCGTCCTATTTTAATCGACCAAGGCACAGCCGACCCCTTTTTAGAAAAAGAGCAGTTGTTACCAGGTGCGTTTGCCCAAGCGTGTGAAAAAGCTGGTGTTCCTTTAACGCTGCGGTTTCAAGAAGGGTACAACCACAGTTACTATTTCATTTCCACCTTTATTGAAGACCACATCCGCCATCACGCTGCTGCTTTAGTGGAAAATGCTTAGGGTTTATCCCACATTTGGCACTCTCAAGTGCCACAGTGGGAAGTAGGGAAGTTTCGGTACAGAGATCCCCGACTTCTTAGAGCAGTCGGGGATCTTGCCTGGAGTGCAGATGCTGTTCTGTTATAGCAGTCGCAACAATCCGCCAGGGAATAAAGTCCCTGGCAGATTATCAGGTTAATTAAGAATGGTGCAAGATCTCTGTTCAAACCGCAGTCGAGTACAAAGAGCGGTTCGTCAATTCTGGCACCCTAGAGTTGCTGACTTGGACATCATTAAAGTCAATCCCATAAAGCTTTGTCCCTCTCAAATCTGCGTCACTCAAATCTACTTTTTTCAAAATTGCCCACGTCAAGTTAGCATCCTCTAGAGATGCTCCTGCTAGATTCGCTCCTGTGAGGTCGGCTCCTTGCAGATTCACCCGATCCAGTTTAGCGTCGGTTAAATTAGCGGCTGTCAAGTTAGCTCCTTCTAAATTAGCACCACTCAATCTGGCTTCTCTAAAGTTAACTGCCTCTAAATCAGCACCACCTAGATCTAAGCCCTTTAACCAAGCTGCCCTACAGTTAATAAAACTTAAAGACGCTCCATACAGGCTCGCCCCAATTAGTCTTGCCTCGGATAAATTAGCCCATTTAAAATTGACACCATTAAGATTTGCATCTCGCAAATTGACCCGTTCTAACTGTGCCCCGCAGAGATTGGCACCCCACAAGTTTGCCCGTCTTAAGTTGGCACCACTGAGGTCAGCGCCACTTAGTTTGGCTCCTGGTAGTTTCGATTTCACCATAAAAGCACCGCTAATAGTGGCTTTGGTCAGATCTGTGTCTACGAGTTTGGCATCGCTCAATTTAACATATGTTAAATTTGCCCAGTTCATCTGAGCACCACTTAGGTCTGATTTGATTAAAAAGGCTCTAGTCAAATCAGCACCAACCAGATTAGCGCCTCTAAGGTTGACTCCGAGGAGAGTCACTCCTCTTAAATCGGCTCCACAGAGGTCAGCGCCTTCAAAATTTCTGTTTCCCTGTTCGTAAAGTCTGAGAAGTTGTCTGACTTTCATTGGGGACGTTTTCCCTTCACTATGTGTTGAACTGAAGTTTGGCAAGACTTTAAGAAATGACTTAGTGTGTTTCATTGGTAAATATATTTGTGAAGATTAGTAAGACTCTTCTGAAAGCCATTTTTCAAATTTTCATTTGTATAACAGTTTTTGCTTGGGCGTAATACGCTTTTATAAGGAGTAATACAAGTAATAATGAAAACGAACTGCTTAAAAAGCAGACTGAAATCATCAGCTAACTAGACCTATTATAAATGAAACTTGCTAGTAAAGTTATAAGGCTGTAGTCTGTAGATCTTGTGAAGTTAATTCAGTTTTGTTAAGAAGATTGAATAAATATTGATAAACTTAAACTAAGCCATATTAAACACACAATGCAGCGTTCCTTACCATCATGAAGACCAAAGCAATAGCTTCCCTCTCATTAATTTTGCTTAATACTTACCGCTGTTGATTAACCATTGCCGTCTCCCAGAGTAAACCCATCAGGGTGATTCCTGTCAGGACACCGACTGCCAACCACGTCACCGCCAACCCCACAACTTCACTAAGGAACAGGTGCGTGAACAAGCGTAAAGCTCCACCAATTGTCCAACCCAGTGCTAGGGCTATAGACCAGCATAGGGGACTTGCCAAGATCCACAGCCAAGCGCTAGAAACTTGCTGCCTCAAGACTATCCATTGCCCAACCCCCAGTAAAAATCCAATCTTTGCTCCGTCCAAAACTCCGTAGAGTACCCTAGGAAAAAGATACAGAGTTCGAGGGGCAAACCAGCCTAAAGCCCCTAGTCCACTGAACCCAATTAACCCCCAACTCAGGAGACTGACTAGCACCCACCAGCCAGCCCGAGAGATGTGCTGCCTTAAAACAAGTAACTGAGCTAACCCAATCAGACTACCGCCGATTATTCCCTCGACAGCCCCAACATCCGGTCTTTCACCAATTTCAATCCAAAACAAACTGGTCAAAAAACCTAAAAACGTCATTAACGTCCACTGCAACCAAAGGTTACAGCCAATATCTGTGGGTTTTGCTTCGGAGTGATTATTGGTTGTTACTGACATTTGGAAGCGGCGGGACAGGAGTAGAAGAGCCAAATAAAACAATCTATCATTTTGGCTGAACGAGTGGCTCAACAGAAAAAACCGAAATTAACCTTCTTTCCTCTCTCTGCTTTGCCGCTCTCCTACAGTATTAGCTGGTTGACACTCAGCACTATAATAGGTAATTCGCTTACATCCCCTCCTTAAAAGACAGGGGCTTTCCGCGTCCTAGGTTTCATTTACTCGTAAGGAAAGAGTTCTCGGAACCCTTTGCGGCGTTGCTGTGGGGACTCTGGAGTAATGTAACTCCACAGGGTTTCCCAGTAAAAGAAGGATACGCCGTCGAAGCCGCGATCGCGAACTGCCTGCACCTGCTCTTGAATTTGCTTCATGGCAACCGGACGCAGTCGTGTCCCCGTTGTAATACCGATACTGACAGGAATTTGCCGACGCGCTAGCTGTACCCCTGGTTGTACCAATTCAGATTGAAAGCTTTTCAAATCATTTCGATAAACCTGTAAAACCAATTCGTCTATCCAACCCCGCTTGACCCAGGTTGACCAGTCTTGGAGGTAATATTTGTAGGCGAAGGATTCTGGATTAGGAGATAGGGATACTAGGCAATTGGGTTTGATTGATTTTACTGCCTCGAAGATCCGTTGCATAAACGCGCTAATCTTATTGGCTCGCCAGCGCATCCACTCGGAGTCAAGGGGGTAGCTGGGGGGACTTTTTCCGCCATGTTCTTGTTGGTACAGCTCAACAGTGAAGGGGTCGTAACCCAATTCCACTGGCATCCCAAAATGATCGTCAAGCTGAATGCCATCCACATCATACTGGGTGACAACCTCAACAATTAAGTCGAAAATGAGCTGCTGTACTTCTGGATGTAGGGGATTGAGCCAGACTTGTACCCGCTCATTAAGAATATCTGCTGAAGCGATCGCAGGTTTCCCCAACTTGGGAGTCTCACCAATCCAATTGGGGTGGCGTTGCACCAGTTCAGAATTGGGAGGAGCCATAAAACCATATTCAAACCAAGGAATAACCCTCAAACCTTGGCGATGTCCTTGCTCAACAATTTCTGCCAACACATCCCCTCCCAGTCGCATCATATCTAGCAGTGCGTCTTGCTTCCGAGTGGTGACTGATTCAGCAACAGCACTCGGATAAAAGGTATGTCCTCGGTTCCAAACCACCGGATAAACTGTATTGAAGTTGAGTTGAGACAGTTGATACAGAGCTCGATTGATTCCCCACGGCGAAAAAAGTACACCACTCGCCACGTTGGTAAGCCATACACCCCGAATCTCCGTTAGAGCTGGCAGCGTCTGGGGACTTCCTAAAGACTTTATGGGAAAAATTGCTGGATGGGAGAGGATTGCCAAACCAAGCGCCAGTCCCAGACACAGCACATAATTCAACCAAGCCTGGTATTTTTTCATTTAGAGAGTCCTTAACCAACTGCCTTAATTTGCCCTGCCTGAACCGAAAGAATTTGGGATGAGTTCAACCACTGAGAATCAAACGCCCCTAAGTGGGTGGTGGTAATCAGGGTCTGAAAACGGTCTTGAATCGCCTCCAGGAGTTGATTTTGACGGTTGAGGTCGAGTTCAGCTAACACGTCATCTAGCAATAGCAGGGGTGGTTCTCCTACCACTTCTTCAATTAGTTTTAATTCTGCTAGCTTCAGCGCTAATACTAGCGTCCGTTGCTGACCTTGAGAACCATAGGAGCGGGCAGGGGTTTGGTTAATGGTAAACTCTACTTCATCCCGGTGAGGACCAACGAGGGTTGTTCCCTGACGCTGTTCGGGGATGCGACGCCGCTCAATCTTTTCTAAAAATGCCTGCTGTACCCTTTCTGGGTCATCGTTCTCAATAATGACATTAGGGGCATACCTCACTTCTAGCACCTCTGTCTCTCCGCTGATACTGGCGTGCCATACTTGCGCTAAGGGTGCCAGTCTATCGAGCATTCTGGCACGCCGCCGCGTCACTCGCGAACCTGCCGTTGCTAATTGGGCATCCCACAACGCTAGTTCTGCCTGATAATCTCTGGATGAAAATTCATCGGTTTTAGCTTCGATTTCCTGCTTACGGAAGGCTTTAAGGAGAGCGTTGCGCTGTCGCAGGATTTGGTTGTACTGCTGCAAGATATAGGCATAAATAGGTTCCAACTGAGTCAAGATAGAATCGAGCCAACTACGCCGCCGTTCTGGACTGCCCCGCACCAGTTCTAAATCTAGACTGGAAAACTGTACGGCATTGAGGATGCCCAAAAAGTCAAGCTGACGCCGTAAGGCTTCTTGATTGAGGGCAACAGTACGCCGTCCCTGACTGCGGAGAGTCAGCCCTAGTTCCGTCGAACCATAGGCACGTTCCAAAATAGCCCGAATTTGGGCAATTGAGGTATCTTCCAAGACTAATTCGCGATCGCGCACTGACCGATGGCTTCTGAGCGTTGATAGCAATTCCACCGCCTCTAGCAGATTTGATTTTCCCTGAGCGTTATTCCCAAGCAAAATTGTCTTGGGGGCGTCAAAATTGACCAGACAATCTCGATAGTTACGAAACTGACGGAGTTGTAGGCTTTTCAGGTACATTGGTCATTGACCACCACTAAAACATCCGTTATCAAATTTGTGATCACATTAGTCATTGCTTGTTTACAAATGACAAATGACTAACGACTTCTGTACCAGCGGATAAACAATTTCTCTAACTCAACCCAAACAAATAATGAGGTACTGAAACCGAGACAGATGAGTAATTCCGTCCAAGTTAGCGGTTGAGTGCCGAAGAAATCTTGCAGGAATGGCACGTAGACTAAGGCTAGCTGGAGGGCTGTAGTTACTAGTACTGCCCAGAGTAAATAGGGGTTAGAAAATAGATTGACTTCTATCGTCAAGCGATTATTAGAGCGCACGGCTATGGCATGACCCATTTGAGCAATGCAGAGAGTCGTGAATACCATTGTCCGCCAATGGTCGGGGAAGTATTCGTAAGCCACTGCCATTAACGCAATGGAGACGATCGCAAAAACAATGCCAATGCGAACCATATACAACCCTAGTCCTCTGGCAAAAATGCTCTCGCGGGGACTAAAGGGGGGACGCTTCATGACATCGGGTTCTGCGGGTTCCACTGCCAGAGCCAAGGCTGGCAATCCATCCGTCACCAAGTTCATCCAAAGAATTTGCAACGGCGAGAGGGGAACTGCATTGAGTCCCATAATCGGCGCAGCCGCAATGGTCAACACTTCCCCAATATTACTGCCTAGGATGTAGCGAATAAATCGGCGAATATTATCGTAGACGGTTCGACCTTCTTCAGTCGCTGCAACGATCGTGGTAAAGTTGTCATCAAGCAGCACCATGTCGCTGGCTTCCTTACTGACATCGGTACCAGTGATACCCATGGCAATGCCGATATCTGCTTGCTTGAGAGCGGGGGCGTCGTTGACACCATCCCCAGTCATAGCAACAAATCGACCCTGGCGCTGGAGTGCTTGAACGATTCGCAGTTTGTGTTCAGGAGAGACGCGAGCATAGACGCTAACCTGCTCTACCTGTTGGTCTAAATCATCTTGAGAAAGCCTTTGTAACTCTTGACCGGTGAGGACGCGATCATGTTCATTGGCAATGCCCAAGGCATGAGCGATCGCTTTTGCCGTAAGCTGATGGTCGCCAGTAATCATCACAGGTCGAATTCCCGCATCCCGACACCGCCGTACTGCATCAAGCACCTCTGGTCTTGGGGCATCTAGCATCCCTATCAAACCCAACCACACTAATTCTTGCTCTGCGGTTTCACTCTTATCGTCTATACTTTCATCCGGTAGACTATCCACAGCCTTGTAAGCAAAACCCAGCACCCGCAACCCCGCACCTGCCATCTGGTTATTCTGCTTCAGAATCTGTTCTCGCCGTTCATCCGTTAGCAATTCTGTACCACTCTGATACTGAAATCTGTGGCAGCGCTCCAAAACAAACTCGGGCGAACCCTTGGTAAACATAATGTAATGGGTTATTTGTCCTGAGTCATTGGTTCTTTGTGTTGCGGATAACCAATGAGCAATCCCTGATGAATTCTGACAAATAACACTCATCCGCTTGCGTTCGGAAGAAAAGGGAATTTCTCCCACACGGGGCATCTGGCGGTTGAGGGGTTCCTTATCAACACCTCCCTTACCCGCTACGGCAATGAGTGCTCCTTCTGTGGGGTCGCCTAAAATTCGCCAATCTCCCTCTTCGTGTTGAAGAACGGCATCGTTGCAAAGAGCGCAAGCTTGAAGTATGGGTTCGAGTTCTGGATACTGATCTGGGGAAATTGCCTGGTTGTCGAGTTGAAACTCACCGACTGGGGCATACCCTTCACCTGTGATTTGAAATGTCTGGCTAGGGGTAGCCACCCATTGCACCACCATTTTGTTTTGGGTAAGGGTGCCGGTTTTATCGGAGCAGATAGTGGTGACGCTCCCTAAGGTTTCTACCGCAGGCAGTTTGCGAATGAGGGCATGGCGGCGCACCATCCGTTGGGTTCCTAGTGCCAAGGTAACGGTGATTACGGCAGGTAAGCCTTCGGGGACAACAGCAACTGCCATTGATAGCGAAACTTCCACGAGTTCTTGCAAAACGGCTAAATTGCCACCGCTTTGGATCAAGCCGCCAATAATGACCAAGGCTACCAGTATTAGGGAACCGCTGACCAACACATTACCGAGCTGAGTCATGCGCTGTTGTAGAGGCGTTGGTTCGCTTTCTACCCCTTGCAGCATCTCAGCAATGCGCCCTAGTTCCGTCTTCATGCCCGTGCCGGTAACTAAGACGGTTCCTCTACCTTGGACGACTTCAGTACCCTGAAAGACTAAGTTAATGCGATCGCCTAAGGACGTATCTTCTGCCAGTTCCACCTCGGCTTCTTTGTTCACCGCCAGGGCTTCCCCTGTCAAAGCCGATTCCCGCACCTGCAAGTTCGATACCTCAATCAGCCGTCCATCTGCTGAAACTTGTACCCCAGCTTCTAGGAGCATGATGTCTCCTGGTACGAGATTCTTACTATCCACCTCCATTGGTTTTTCGTCACGGAGAACTCGCACTTTGGGGGAAGCAAGATTTTTTAGGGCAGCGAGGGCTTTCTCGGCACGGCTTTCTTGGAGATAGCCTAGTACACCGTTGAGAACCACGATTGATAAAATAGCGATCGTATCCTTAAACGGAACTTCACCAGCTTTTAACGCCCCTTGCCGCCAATCTACAAAATCGATTACCCCTGAGATAATCGCGACCACAATCAGCATCAGTAACATGATGTTGGTGAACTGATCGAGGAGAATTGCCCAAGTACTACGACCAGCAGTTTCTTCTAGTTCATTTAAACCGTAGTGCTGCAATCGTTCGGCTGCCTGTTGGGATGTCAAGCCTGTTTGAGCATTACTGTCAAGATCAGAAAGTGCTTTGTTTGCCGATTGGGTATGCCACGCTCCTAGAGGGTTAGGCAACGAATGGGAACGACTAGATAGAGTCACGGGGAAGGATTGCTTAAAGACCATACCCAATCAATCATAGTCTTAAAGACCAGAGCCTGACGGGGAGTAAATGCGGCTGGATTAAGAATGGCAAATTCTCAGCAACTGCGATCGCTGGCTCATGCTACTGGTTATTGGATTGATGTTGTTGTAATAAGTTTTACAAAATTTTTTAGCTAACGGCGGGTTTGGGGGTAAATAAATCCCGTGCTCACTCATGACAAGTTATGCGTGAGGTGGGAAGCCTGCGCTGTACCCGGAGGGTCAGCCTCTGGAGGATATCTATTATTTCTGAAGGAATCGTTGGTACGTCGTCACCAAGGCATCAGTATCTCCCACATTCCCAGGAAATAGCACCACGGGCAAATCGGGAAACAGTGGATGATCACAGGGAGTACGCACGACTGAACATCCAGGAATAATTTGACCCAATAGCCGTGCTGCTCTCAACTCCAAACCTGTACTCAACACATCATTGGAGGTAATACCGCCTTTACTAATTAAAAATCCAATATCTCCGGGCAATCCCCGCACGATATCCATTAATAAAGCCGAAACCGCCACCCCAAATTTTAGCCGTGTTTGCACATCTTTAAATACCAGTTCCTCTCGAGAGGTATAAACCACAGGTGTCTTATTTGCCCGATGCACCTCCTCAACAGATGCCAAAATTTCGGCTAGCAGGGCAGAGTGCTGCAATTGTGACTCCTCCAGCAAATGGGTGACATCGACTTCAACCCCCACAATATCGGGAACTTGCAGCAGACGTTCTAGTTGTTGAGTTGTCTTTTTAACATGGGAACCCACAATCACCGCTCCCGGTTTCCCCTCTCGCACGTATTGAGCCATATCTGCTGGGGCGACTGGCTGAGGTGCGAGATTAGCAAGGGACGTTAACAGGCTAGCCGCAGAGCGAAATAGAAAGCGCTTGCCTTGAGCAGCCGCTTTGAGGACATCTGCCGCAAACTTGTCTAAATCGGTTTGAGTTTCGGCGTCAACGGCGACACACTGGTTATCTGTAAAATTCAGCAGGCGCTCTAATGTCCCTTGACGAATATCTTCCAGCAAGAATCGCTCCACTGCATCCGCCTGAATGCGTCTTTTGGTCTTCTCTTCTACATAGTCGGGCAAATAGCTATGGTGATAACCAAAAACCGAGTCGCGGGCAAATTCAGTTTCATGGACAGGGGTTGGAACACCATCAATTATCAGATAATGCACACTTTCGCGGGTGATTCGTCCTCCTTCAAAGAACGCGGGAACGAGAAAATGGGCGTCAAAAGGTCCAACTTCTTCAGCAATGACATCGGTTTCAATAGGATAATGCCCTCGTAGCGTGGAGTCAGAGCGACTAACCACCAGAAAATCTTCAATCCCTTCAGTTTTAAGCGCAATTTTGAGGTTGTGGCAGACTTCCCTTGTCACCGTGACGGCTTGCTCAGGTGTCAGCGCTCTGGTATTAGTCAGAACAAAGAAGATCGGCGAACTATCTGCCAGTCCCAAACAGAGTGTCTGTACGTCCCAACTGGTCAACAACAGGCAACTGTGAACGGTTTGGGAACCGGTGGGGTCATCATCCAAAACGATAATTTTGGGTTTTGTCGTCATCTTCATAGTGCTGCGAGAGGGTAACAATCGATCCTCAGACATCAGAGTATCGCAAAATTCCCCTCATTAAACGGGTGATTAAGTCTTGTAACTGCATACAATCGACTCATACCTTTCAGATGCAGACCTTTGCTGCCTAGGGTGATTACGGAGCAATTTTGAAGCAGGAGTGGTGTTCTAACACTCGGCAAGATATTATGGCAGGAGCTGTAATTGTTTATTTCTGCATTGCTATTGCGTTAACTCAATTTATATGAATTCAGCTTGATTCTTTAATAGAGGAAAACTTTTCGTGAACATAACCAACCAAATCCATTTCCGTAACGTAAAAGGAGATATTCTTGGGGGGTTAACTGCGGCGGTTGTTGCTTTACCGATGGCATTAGCTTTTGGTATTGCTTCTGGAGCGGGTGCTTCTGCTGGTTTATGGGGGGCAATATTAGTCGGATTTTTTGCTGCTTTATTTGGCGGTACACCGAGTCTAATTTCTGAACCAACAGGCCCGATGACAGTAATTATCACCGCAGTCATTGCCGGACTAACAGCTAATAATCATGAAACGGGTCTGGCAATGGCATTTACTGTTGTGATGATGGCAGGAGTATTTCAAATTCTCTTTGGAGTATTGCGATTAGGGCGATATATTACGATGTTGCCTTATAATGTGATTTCCGGATTTATGACGGGAATTGGTGTCATTCTAATTTTTCTGCAAATCGCTCCTTTTATAGGACAAGAAACACCTAAAGGGGGTGTTTTTGGCGTCATTCAGAATCTACCGAGCTTAATCGCTAATATCAATCTTTGGGAAACTATTTTAGGGGTAATAACCCTAGCCATTCTTTTCTTTTACCCTTCCCAACTTAAAAAGGTTGTGCCGCCGCAACTGATTGCTTTAGTCATTGGTACGGCAATTTCTCTGACTTTATTGAGTGGTGTTGAGATTCGCACGATTGCCACGATTGGAGAAATTACTCCCGGTTTGCCTCAACTACAGATGCCCACTTTTACCCCTGGAAACTTGCAGTTAATGTTTGTTAATGCCGTAGTCTTGGGCATGGTGGGTTCAATTGATTGTTTGTTGACTTGTCTCGTCTCTGACAGTCTCACTCGTACCGAACATAAATCCAACAAAGAATTAATTGGGCAAGGTGTTGCTAATGTGATTACTGGCTTATGTGGTGGGATTGCTGGTTCTGGAGCGACAACAGCTACTGTGGTTAATATCCAAGCTGGTGGACGCACTGCATTATCTGGGATTAGCCGTGCTATAGTTCTTTTGATCGTAGTTTTGTGGGCAGCTCCCTTAACGTCTGTTATTCCCCTGGCTGTCTTAGCGGGGATTGTCTTAAAAGTAGGAATTGATATTATTGATTGGGGCTTTCTGAAACGGGTTCACAAAATTTCTTGGAAGGCAGCCGGAATTGTCTACAGTGTTGTACTGTTAACGGTGTTTGTCGATTTGATGGTAGCCGTAGCTGTAGGGGTATTTATCGCTAATATCTTGACTATTGATCGTCTTTCACAACTACAATCTGATTCTGTTAAAGCGATTACGGATGCTGACGATCAAATTGTCCTTACTGCCGAAGAAAAGCAACTTTTAGATTTAGCTAATGGACGAGTTTTACTGTTCCATCTGAGTGGTCCGATGATTTTTGGTGTTGCCAAAGCCATTTCCAGAGAACATAGTGCCATTGCTAATTATGATGTTTTGATTGTTGATTTAAGTGAAGTTCCTATCCTGGGTGTAACCTCTTCTTTGGCAATCGAAAATGCCATCCGAGAGGCTATTGATGAAGGGCGGGGAGTGATAGTTGTTGGCGCAACAGGGAAGGTAAAAGGTCGCTTAGAAAAGTTGGGTATTGCTGGTTTAATCCCTGGACACCACTGGATGAACGATCGCCTTACTGCACTCCAGGAAGGTTTAGCTCTAGTTCGTGAAAAGCAAGGCTATAGCCATGATGAAGCTGACAAACATTTTCCTTCTCTTTCTTAAGAGGAAATTAGAGCAGGTTCTTAGTAGTATTAACTACAGCTCTTTATCAACCGTCCAGAGAATATCTAAATCTCTAAGAAGCGTTAAGACAACTTCGTAAGCAATCCCAAGATTTTTTTCGAGGTCGGTGTAAGAAGTGTGCGGCGATAAGCATCTGCTGCTTTCTTAATCCCTTCGGCTTGAGTTGGATAGGGATGAATTACACTCGATAAGCCGTTCAAACCAACCTTGTTAACAATCGCTGTAGTCACTTCACTAATTATTTCTCCAGCATGGCGAGCAACAATGGTTGCTCCCAGAATTGTATCAGAACCTTTCGTGTGGTGAATCTTGACAAATCCTTCTTCTTCACCATCTGCGATCGCTCGATCTACACTACTAAACGGAATCTTAATGGTACTAATATCAATTCCCGCCTTTTGTGCTTCATGTTCGTACATTCCCACATGGGCAATTTCTGGATCAGTATACGTTACCCAAGGCATGACTAAGTTGCTGAGTTTAGAACGTCCCAAGCCAAAGGGAGAAAAGAGAGTATTCTTAATTACAATTCGGGCAGCGGCATCGGCGGCATGAGTAAACTTCCAGTTCATGCAGATGTCACCAGCCGCATAAATCTTAGGGTTTGCTGTCTGGAGATAATCATTCACCTTAACTCCTTTGCGATCGTATTCTACGCCAACTGCTTCTAGATTTAGACCTTCAACATTAGGCGCACGTCCTGCACCGACTAATATTTCATCAACGGTGACTGATTCTGGCTTTCCATTACAGGTATAATAAAGTGTTCTGCCTTCAGGAGTCTTTTCTACACGCTGTAGCTGAGAATCTAGCACTAAATCAATTCCTTCCCGGATAAAGGTGTTCTGAACAATTTCTGCGGCATCAGTATCCTCTTTATTTAAGAGGTGAGAATGTCGGTGAAATAGAATTACTTTACATCCTAAGCGGTGGAAAGCTTGAGCTAATTCACAACCAATGGGACCACCACCAATTACAGCAAGGCGTTCAGGAGGTTGAGTGAGGGAAAAAACTGTTTCATTGGTGAGAAATCCCGCCTCTTCAATCCCTTCAATTGAGGGATGTACGGCTCTAGCTCCCGTCGCAATAACGGCTTTTTTATATCGCAGAATCTTATCACCAATTTCAATACTATTATTTCGTAGGAAATGACCTTCTCCTAAGAAAACATCAATGCCGATTTTTTGAAAACGTTGAGCTGAATCGTGATGACTAATTCCGGCACGTAGCTTCCGCATTCGTTCCATTACTGCCGGAAAATCAACCTCTATCTTTTCTGGAGAATGAATGCCAAAAGCGCGAGCATCCTTCATCTCAGCAACTACACGAGAGGAGCGAATAATGCACTTGGAAGGGACGCAGCCGACATTTAAGCAGTCTCCTCCCATAAGATGCTTTTCAACTAAGGCAACTTTTAATCCTACATCGAAACCTGCTGCACCTGCGGCTACAACTAATCCAGCCGTGCCAGCTCCAATCACAACTAGGTCGTAACAATCGGCGGGTTGAGGATTAGTCCAATCAGGGGGATGAACATAGGACACTAGTTTTTGGTTATGTTCATCCATTGGTATAATATCTACTTTTTTTAAGGTTGAATTTGACATGGTTGGCTCCTTTAAAGGTAAAAGTTAATAATTTTAACGCAGAGGTTCACAGAGGTTTTCGCAGAGGTACGCAGAGGTTTTGGAGTAGGGTAAAAGGTTCTGTTCGGGTTGTTGGCTAATTCGGGTTGATGGGTTCAGTTTGATTGTCTTTAGACTCTAAAACTTCTTCTTCTAAAGCTTTTCGAGCCACTTTAGTCACATAAAGTGTGACAGCGACGGTGGCGATAAAACCAATAATCCGAATCGCCCATTGCACCGTGGGGTTAGCGGGTTGAGCCTCAGTGCCAACGGTGGCAAGACTACCTGCTAGGGAGCCGATGTAAACGTACATAATTGTTCCGGGAATCATGCCCACAGAACCGATAATGTAGTCCTTGAGAGAGACTCCTGTGATGCCATAGGCGTAGTTTAATAGGTTAAAGGGGAATATGGGAGAGAGTCGCGTTAAGAGAACGATTTTGAGTCCTTCTCTGCCCACCGCTTCGTCAATCGCTCGAAATTTTTTGTTGCCTTCGATTTTTTTGGCAACCCAACCTCGTGCTAAATAGCGCCCAACGAGGAAAGCAGCAGTGGCTCCTATCGTGGCACCGATGAAGACGTAGAGTGAACCTAAAATGACACCAAAGACAACACCAGCTCCGAGGGTGAGGATGGAACCTGGTAAAAATGCAACGGTGGCGATGATGTAGAGTAGAATAAATGCGATCGCACCTACTGCACCCAGGCTATCAATCCACTCCAAGGCATTTCGCAACCATTCTTGAGGATTAAACCCTCCACCATTGGCAGATTCTTGTGCTAAAGCGGGGTTCGCTGAAATTGCTAGGACAAAGCCAGCCGTGAGTAATGTTAAAAAAGCTAGTCTGAAACACTTTTGCGAGTTTCTGGTATTAATATTAATCATCGTTGTCTTTTAGGGAAACCTGAGTAACACCAAAGGCGTAATTGAGTAAGTTAAACGGGAATATTGGCGATAGGCGAGTGAGTAGAACAATTTTCCATCCTTCTTTCTTAACTGCTTGATTAATTGCTTTGAATTTGGGATTACTTTTTCTGAGTTCTTTTTAGTTAACGATGTAATATCCAGTAAACCATCCCACTTATTATTCCGGCTATTGGTAAAGTCAGAACCCATGAAAGAAGAATCTGATAGAACACCGTTGGCTTGGCTTTTCGGGAAATCAGCCCAACTCCAAAAATTGAACCAACAGAAACATGAGTTGTAGAAACTGGAAAACCATATTGACTAGCAGCGATGACTAGAATTCCCGTTACTAAGTTTGACGAAAAGCCTTGCCCGTGATTCATCATTGTAATTTTTTTGCTCATTGTTTCTGCCACTTTCCGAGCATTCAGAAGACCGCCAGCCGCCATTCTTAGTGCGATTGCTAACATCCCCCCCTGAATAGAAATAGCCTGTAGCATCAGAATCAGGGATACAATTTTGGGCGTATCATTCAAACCCCTCGCAAAACTGACAATACCGGCACTAAGAAAATGGCAAGAATCAACAAGTTGCTGACTGTTGATGCCTAAAAATCTACCTTTATAACGTTCCGTACAATTCTCTGTTGTGTTGACTGTAACATCAGGCATCGTATTCCACTCCAACAGATTAGGAGAATCAGCTTGTGGAATTGGAATTAGCTGTCGGATATTACCAGTACAAACGCACCATTCTTTGTTGATTCCCAGATAAACTCGCAGGAAATGAAATACCCCATACATCAAAGTTCCTAAAATAATAGCAAGAATGGGGCTGAGTAACAGAGGAAGAAAAAAAGAGCTACCCAATGCTAAAAAGTTTACTTGGGTTCCAATAGCAATCAATCCAGCCCCAACCAAGGCACCTGTTAATCCGTGAGTTGTGGAAATGGGAAATCCAGTTTGCGTTGCCAGAATGATGGTTAACCCAGCACCAATCGCTACAGCTAAATGAAAATCAGTGTCATTTGCGATCGCATCTGGAACAAATCCTTTACCGGAAAAAATTTTTAGCAGTGTTCCAGCTAGAAAAATAGAACAGAATGACCCTAAAAATGTTGTAATCGTTGCCCAGAAAATTGCGACTTTATAGTTAGTAGTTTGGCTACCAAAAAGCGTTGCTACTCCTTTAAAGTTATCATTTGCACCATTGGAGTAAGCTAAAAATACAGTCGCAATAAAAAGAACGAAGCCCATCATTATAACCAATTCATCTATAGTAGGTATTCATTAGAGGATACGAAGTTGACGTCAAAACGGATTTGCCAGCCGAGATGTCATCATTAGGAAATTCTCACAGTGATGTTCCCCCGGTCATCACCGTTTCCCCAGTCGGCTGCAAAAGTCCTTGTGATGGTTCAACGGTAACTACAACTGAAGAATTCCCTGACATAATATTGTCCAATGGGAGTTCTACGAACACTTTTCCTTGAGAATCAGGCTTAAATTCACCACAGTAGATTGTTTGCCCATCAGCAACCGCCCACAATCGATAAATTTGGTCTTTGGGTAGGGGCGCTAGATTTTGGAGCGTTAATACTGCAACCTCAGAGCTTGGCACAACCACCATACTTCCAGAGGCTTGAGGGATTGCATTCGTTCCTTTGAGGGATACCAAGCGATTACTAGGCTGACGAAGTAAAGCGATCGCTTCCTCGTATTGCGATAATTCAGCACGAATGGTGACAAGTTCTTGATGGAGGCGATAACTGTATAAGCCAAGTCCAACGATAACAGAAGCAGCAACACTTCCTGCAACACCAAGCCAAGCTTTTGGTCTTCTCCACA
Source organism: Coleofasciculus sp. LEGE 07092 (assembly GCF_015207375.1). Taxonomy (GTDB): domain Bacteria; phylum Cyanobacteriota; class Cyanobacteriia; order Cyanobacteriales; family Coleofasciculaceae; genus LEGE-07092. Next base: position 20,890 of record NZ_JADEWY010000017.1, read on the forward strand.
CTCGGTTTGATACTCTTCTTGTCGAACTAGTATCGCTATCTCTAGCCGCTTGCAAAATCTGAGAACCTAGTGTTGCAGGGGGTGAACTTTCCGGTAAACTTAAAGGAATCAGTGTCAAAGTTTTCTGCAAGTAGCTTACTTCAGTGGCTAATTCGGGATTAGAGTCCAATAACTGATTAACCGAAGCCACTTCTTCTGGAGTCAAATCCCCAAGGACGTAGCTTGCTAAAAGTTCATTTAATTCTTCGGAGTCTTGAAAGTCTACCATCGCTGTTCTACCAAATCTTGCAATAGTTGTCTGAGCTTTAACAGACCCTTGCGCTTGTAAGTTTTTACGGTTCCTATCGGCATATTCAAGTCTTGGGCAATCTCCGATTGACTTAAGCCGTCATAGTACGCCATTTCCAGAACCTGTCGATGATTAGTAGGCAGTTCAGAAAGTGCTTCGCACACACGGCTCGACATTTCTTCTAAGGAAGCCTTATCCATCAACGTACTCCAACTTTCAGGCGGAAGGCTGCGAGTCCATCGTTGAAGACGCTGCCACTGTGCTTGCATCTGACGGTGGCGGTCGATTGCTTTTGAGCGGGTTAAAGTTAATAGAAAGACGAGCATAGAACCTCGCTTTGAGTCATAAGTACCTCTACTCCTAAGGGTGAGAAAGACTTCTTGGGTTAGGTCTTCGGCTTCTTGTTGGTTGCCTAACATCCGCAAAGATGTGCGGTAAACGACCTCTCCATAGCGCTCATAAAGGATGCCCAAGGCTAATAGGTTGCCCGATCGCAACGCTTGAAATACCTCGGCATCCGTCTGGTTGGATAACATCATTTATAACCATTTGTCTTGACACAAAAGCCAAAGAATGATAAATTCGCCTATCATCGACTGCCGTTTTTGCTCGATTCCAACCTATTGATCTTGGATTTATCAGTGATACGAAGCTGACGCTCAAAAGGATTTATCCGGTTGGGTCAAAATTCAGTTTCCCTCTGAATGGTGATCCTAAGCGTCCTTGAATTGTGTAGTAGAGAGTTTGGCAAGATATGGCAAGTCGAGATTGGTTAGTAACGAATGATGGACAATATGAAGTCTGGGAAGGCTCGGTAAGCGACGCGGAATTATCAACGAGTCCCTATCGGCTCTATCGGTTTTTGACGGATCTTGAAGATATTCTGCTGAATTCTACCGACAATCGCCGCCGACTCCAGGCAATTTACCCCATCGTGCGTCGGTTGCTGAATAGCTCAGAGTGGTTGCAAGGTGAATATTTAGAACCCGATCCCGAAACAGGGTGGTCGGTTCTCATGCTCTATGATGAGCCGGATTTTCCCTTGACGGTGCAGACAGTGGTTTGGCTGCCTAGTAAAGTGTCACCCCTTCACAATCATGCCACTTGGGGGGTTGTAGCACTGATCAGTGGACAGGAAAAAAACACCTTTTGGAGACGGACTGATAATAACGGACGCATTGAACAAGTTGGTGAGCTTATCCTAAATCCCGGAGAAATTATTGGTTTGATGCCAGATGCTATTCATAGCGTTGAAGCGCTCGGTGACGAACCGACGGTTAGCTTCAATTTGTATGGTGAAACAAACTATGAGCAGCGATTTGAGTTTGATGCAGTTAACTGTACTGCTAAGAATTTTTAGGTTCGAGGGTATCTTTTCATGACCGATAGATACGGTTGATATCCGAGGAACTTAACTGACGGGTTGGTATATCTAGCACGAGTTCTCCGGCTTGAATACCCAGAATGCGATCGCTATAATGTTTTGCCAGTTCCACTTGATGGAGATTGCACACAACTGTCAGTCCCTCCTGAGTGCAGAGCGATCGCAACAAACCCAAAACAATGTGAGCCGTTTCTGGGTCAAGACTAGCAATCGGTTCGTCTGCTAGAATTAAACGCGCCCGTTGCGTTAAAGCCCGAGCGATCGCAACTCGCTGCTGCTGTCCCCCCGACAAGCGATCGGCGCGTTGAAATGCGACATCCAGTAGTTGCACTCGCTCTAGTGCTGCCATTGCTTCATTTAACAAGCTGATGGGAAAAACTCCCAGGAAACAGCGCCACAAGGGTAACTCCTGCAAGCGTCCCCCAAGGTAATTTTCCAAAGCACTGCGGCGGCGGACTAAGTTAAATTGCTGGGCGACTGTAGCAATTTGAGTGCGGCTATGACGTAAATCCTTGGCAGAACAATTGGTTAAATCCTGTCCCTGAAACCATACTTGCCCCCGATCAGGTTTCACCAGTTGGAGAATGCAGCGCAGCAGCGTAGTTTTCCCCGCACCAGAAGGTCCCAAAATGGCGGTAAAAGTGTGAGGTTCGATACAGAAGCTGATATCTTTGGGTCTTCCGTACTTAGTGTGCTAAAGGGTTAGGATAATGCCACAAAAGTAAAGCGCGTATAGTAAAATTCTTAAAATTCCTGAAGCCAAAGCCACACCGTTTTAATAGTTTCAGTTTATTGTTAACGCCTTCAACGACTCCATTAGTTGTTCTCCTTTCAAAGTACCCGACGACTTCAGCAAACCATCTTTTTATGGCTGATGCACTTTTTTTATAGTAATTCTGAGCCTTGTTTAACCAATCAATTATTTTTAAAGTTCCCTCACCCAGGTTTTTACTTTCTTCAAATATCTGATACAATTCTTCTTTTAATGAATGCATTATTCCAATTAAAGGCGAAGCTTCTTTGACTTGCTTTAATTTTTTAGTTTGCTTTTGTGATAATTTAATTTCCGATTTGAGGAGAGTATATTTACTTCCCTTTAAGCTACCGAATAGTTTTGCTCTTTCTTTACCGTTCAAGGCTTCGGCTGCTTTCTTTTGGTCAATTCTTGCCTTATTTAACTCTTCATTAACCATTTTGCTAATATGAAATCTGTCCACGGTTACTACGGCATTCGGGCATATTTTATGTACTAACGATTTATAGTTTCCCGTCATATCCATGCTTACTTCTTCTATTTGTAACAGAACCGCTTCTCCCCATTCTTCCATTGTCTCCTTTAATTTATTGTTTTTGGCTACATTAATAACATCACTGTGAATGACTTGTTTGGTTATAGCATGAGCACATCTATGAGTGAATGGCTTTTTGTTACCAACAAAATCCAAGTTTTCACTGAAAGGTTTTTGACAATTTTCACACTTAAATCTTCGACGATTTACGTAAAGCATTACTTCTCGGTTACCTATAGGTAACCGAGAAGTAAATGTCTTTTGTTTTGATGAAGACGACGGCTTGTATGACCACAACGGGGGCATTTAGCTGTTTTCTCTTGTACCCGAACAGAGACAATTAATGTTTCTTCGGCATCTTGGATATTTTCTACTATAACTCCTGGCAGGTTTATGAGCTTAGTCATTTCTCTTTTTATTCTTGCCATTTTTGCTTATTATTTTCAGGCTTACTTTAATAGTTTAGCACACTAAGTACGGAAGACCCCCATTCACTTGCAGCCTCACATTCGGGTTAACAAACCAATTGATGCCAGCCGTAAGCGCCCAGAGGGTATCGCCATCCGAACCCGTGTCAGCATCAAGATGGGCGACTTCTCCTCGCAACAGTGCCTGTACGCCACCGTTGGCATCGCCACTGAGGAAATACGCAGGTTGAATGAAGCCACCGTACAAACCCACATCGCTACCTGTGGGAGAATCAAACCAAAACGCCAGTCCTTCAGTCCGAAAACTCCAGCGTCCCTTCTCCCAAAACAAATCGCTGCTGACTCCGAAACGCTCTCCTTCAATTGGCACAGACACGTAACGGTTAAAGCCCAAATCAACCAAACTCAGTGTCTGCTCTTGTTCAATGCTGTAGTCAAAACCAAGTCCCAGATTTAATTCATCCGTTGCCTGATAGGTTAGTTTGACCTGAGTCTCTTTGGAATCATTATTGTCTGAGAGGTTAGCATTGGCACTGCCATTGCCGTTGAACAGTCCGACAAAATATCCCAGCCGTTGCTCCTCCCCTAGCTTGCCGTGAAGCATTGCCCCAAACTGCACGTCCAGTGCTGGCAGCAAGAACATACTATTGAGTGCCAAGTACCGCTCAACGGTGTCAATGCTGCGGGAACTGCGAAAGTTTTCTGTGCTAAAGGGTGTGGTAAATTTGCCTGCTCGCAGTTGCAAAGCTTCCTCAGCGATTTCCCAATTAAGACGGGCTTCAACTAGCGCAAAATCTGAGTCAGTCGATTGGGCTGTACCCGGTGCGCCATCAAACTCGACGAAGATTTGATAATCGTCGAAGAGCGTAGCCAGAAAGTCAATGCGGGCGCGACGGATGGAAAAATCCCCATTCCCATCTTCTCGTTCCAAGTCACTGTCAAATAAGGAACCCAGAACCTGCACGTACCCAAGGATACGCAACTCGTAGTTTTCGCCTGCGATGAAAAAACCTCCTCCTCCTGGGCGTAGTCCAACTTGGGGTTGTTTCTGTTCGCGTTCGGTTATGACGTCTTCGACGGTTTGCTGAATCTGTTCCTCAGTCGTGTCTGCGATGTCTTCACTGGGCGCTAATTCATTGAGTCGCTGATTTAGGCGTTGTATCTCTTCTCTGAGGCGAGCATTTTCGGCTTCGAGTTGCTCTTGTCGTTCGAGTAACTGCTGTAGTTGTTGGCGAATTTCCTGTTCTTCTATTTGAGAAAAGGTTTTTTGTGCCAATTCAATGTTTCCATCATCTTTCGGGTTAAGGTTCTCCTGCACCCGCTCAATAGGTTGTTCGCCCTGGAGTGAGACTTGAATTTCTTCCTCATCACTTTCCTGAGTTAGGGAAATGTTCTCTTTGCCCTCAATTAACGGTTCTGGTGTTATGGAAGAAAGAAACTCTTGCTCCCCTGCGAGTTTCTGAGAAGCGCTTTCCCCGACGTGGTGCGTCTCTAAACGAGTGTCGATTTCATCATTTTCTTGAGCAACGGCATAGGAGCATAGGCTTAACCCTTGGGGATGAATAGAACGGTGATTTATATGAATTATCGTTCATATCATCGAATCAATAAAGCCCTTAGTGAGGATTCGCCAGCTCAACAAACCTACTGAGCGCTCCTGAATCGCCCCAGTCCATGAGGTTTATCACCTAAGCTGTTTCGGTATTAAATATCAGCTAAATGAGTTTTTGCTGAAAGCCAGATGAATTGTGGCTGAACCTGTGAGACGAATATGTCGTCAGCGCTTCCTTGTACGACTGATATATTGACCGTGAATGTTAACGGCGTAAGGAACTAGGTAGGTCGGGAGCATCCCAATTTTGCGCGTTAGCTCTTTTTAGAGGGTTGAAACCATTGAAATATCGTTGCTTTTGGGAATGGTGTTTCCAAAATGGGATGCTCCCTCTAGCTTCTGCCTTTTTTAGGCTCCCAAGAACCATCGAGTGCCAGTAAACAGGTAGTACGCTCCAGTTAAAATCAGAGCCACACTGCCAAAGTGAATAATTGCCTCCGAATGTTTTAATAACTGCTTGCTTTGTTTTGCCAGTCCGGTAAACAAACTCGCCAGGAAAATCAGCATGGTGTAACCCAAAGCGTAGCTAACCATCGTTAGTGTGCCTAAGAGTTGAGAGCCAGTAGCCGCCGCTGCTGCCAGCACCGCAAACAGCACCGGACTGGCACAGGGAGAACTCACCAAGGCAAAGGTTAACCCTACTCCATAAGGTCCAGCCTGGGGGAGATTCACATTCATCTGCGGTAAGGGTAACTTAACTACCCCCATCAACCACAAACCCATCACAGCCATAATCACTCCCACGACTACATTGATATAGCCTCGGTACTCCACCATGACGGCTCCAGCAAAGGAGGAGACTAAGCCAAACAGACTCAAAATTGTTACAGCCCCCAAAACAAATAAGCCAGCCTTGGTAAAAGCATCCCAACGGGATTTAATGTTCAACGTGCCGATATAACTGAGGTTAACGGGCAACAGCGCCAGAATGCACGGAGATACACTGGCAAGCAGTCCACCAATAAATGCCAAGGGCAATAGCACTAGGGGATTAGCAGTATCTTGCTGGTCAAACCACTGCTGATAGCGGTTTTCGACGAGAGATATCGCCCGTTCGATTGGATGGCTGATGACGGGTCCTAGGGTGATAACCAACACTAGGGAGAGCAATCCCAATCCCCCGTAAATCAACCATTTTTTTGAAACTTTAAAACGTCGAGAAGCCTTGTGATCAGATGATGACTGAGGTAGTTGTGTCATGAAATTCTCCTTACCTCAGCTAATTTTTTGCTAGAGCAGTGTCGAGAATCTGGGTGTAGTCATCCTGATTGGGATTATTTTTGAACATCGCTAAAATGTTGCCAGTCGCTGGGTCAACAATTGCCACGGTGCTAGTTTTACTCTTAGTATCTTCTAGGAATTTCCCCAAACCTAATTTTTCCGCCTTGGCTTGTGTTTCTTCGAGTGTGGCTTTATCCGTTACATCTAGCACGACAAAGTTAACCTGATCGCTGTATTCCTGTTTCAATTGGGTCAGAGTGGGCGCAATATTCTTGCAGCTAGCACACCAGGTCGCAAACACATCCACTACCACGGGTTTACCCTGAAGTTCTGTAGCTAGGGGATTTCCTACCGATTGAGCTTTAGCAGCACAAGGGTTGGCTTTAGAGGCACAGGGATTGGCTTTAGAGGCGCAAGGATTCTCTTTGGCGGCACAGGGATTGGCTTTAGAAGCACAGGGATTTTCTTTGGCAGCACAAGGATTAACTTGGTTGGTAGTACCCGTGTCTGGAGTGTTAGTCTTGGCGGCGCAAGGGTTAGAGCAAGCAGCAACAAGTCCCAGACTCAGCATTGAAGCAACAGCAAGTGTAGCCAGATACTTAACTCTCATAAAATCCTCATCAGTACGACGGTTCATAGGGGATACGAAGCTAAACTCAAAAAGGATTTATCAACTTTTCCTAAAGTGCTATCGCAATTTAACCAAGCAACTCAAGAGTGGGCACACCAGCCTTAGACACCGTTCTCAAGAACCCGTCTGTGGTGGTGGGGGCGGTGTTGGACAAGTCTTATTATTGAAATCACAGCTATAAATGTAGGGTTTCTGCCAGCTTAAGGGAATTTCCAACACGTCCCGTGGACCTGTCATCCCCTGTCCGATAAACAGTAGAACCGCGATCGTGTTTAAAAGAACATGAACGGTTCGCCAGCGATTTGAACGGTCTTTGTAAATATCTTGAACAATTGCGAGTGAAAAAACCATCAGTAACGCGGCTGTGATGCCAATGTAGTAATGAGCCAATACCACTCATTAGTTCGCCGGAAAACCCCATCTTGGCTGCCGAGAATCACTAAACCCGCACCCGTTAACGTCGCAAATATCCCTCGCCACAACGCTTTTCTTTATTGGTGACATCTATACTACAATAAATCGTGCGATCGCCCTTTCTCTGGCTTCTTGCAATCAAACGCGATCGCACCAGCACTAGCTTACCAATGCAGAACTCTTGGCTCAGGCACGACAGTTAAACCAGACAATAGATGACGAAAAACGGACTTTTCATCGGCATGGTTACTTTGGATCTGATTTATCTGAGTCCCAAGCTTCCAGGTAACAATGAAAAAATTTCCGCATCGGATTACACCGTCTCCGCAGGCGGACCTGCAACGAATGCGGCTGTCACCTTCAGCTATCTCGGCGATCGCGCTACAATTCTGGGTGCAGTTGGTACTCATGCCATTACACAACTGATTCGAGGGGACTTGGAGAGTCGGGGAGTAGCGATCGCTGACCTAAATCCTACCCTGAGAGAACCGCCACCCGTTTCTTCGATAATTGTCACCCAATCCACTGGCGAACGTGCTGTCATTTCCATCAATGCCGCCAAGATTCAAGCCAGCCGCGACCAACTGCCTGCTACTATCGAGGCTGGGGTTGATTTAGTCATGATTGACGGTCATCAGATGGAGGTTAGTCGTGCGATCGCCCAATTCGCTAAAGCCAATAACATTCCCGTGGTGATTGACGGTGGGAGTTGGAAAACTGGGTTTGAAACGGTTTTGCCCTTTGTCGATTATGCCGTTTGTTCGGCTAATTTTTATCCGCCAGATTGCCACAGCCGAGCCAAAGTTTTTGCTTATCTTGAGACTATGGGAATTCCTCACATTGCCATTACCTGCGGTGAAAAACCCATTGAATACCTCAGTTTAGGAGAATCGGGTTACTTACCCGTGCCAGAAATTAAGGCGGTTGATACATTGGGGGCGGGGGACGTTTTTCATGGGGCTTTTTGTCATTTTATTCTCCGGCATAATTTTACGGATACTCTGGCAGCCGCCGCAGAGGTTGCGGCTCGTTCCTGTCAGTTTTTTGGTACTCGTCAGTGGATGCAATTTCAGTCCCTGTAGATACATTTCATGAAACGTCACTACTCTTCTATAAACTCCTGCACCCGCTTCCAAACCTTCTCTACTAAATCCGGACTATCTGCATCAAACCACTCAATTTCAGGATACGCCCGAAACCAAGTGCGCTGACGCTTGGCAAATTGTCGGGTGTGTAAAATCGTTAACTCTCTCGCCTCTAATAAAGAAATTTTACTGATCAGATATTGTTTTATTTCTCGATAACCCAGCGTATCGAGTAGCGGTAAATCCCAACCGTATTTTTTACATAAGGTTTCTACTTCTTCTACTAAACCTGCTACTATCATTTTTTCCGTTCGCTGTGCGATACGGTGAGTCAGCTTATCCAAATCCGTGCATTCCAAACCAATCTGAAGAATCGGATAGTCAGGAGGATTTTCTCCTTGCTGTTCTGAAATCGGGCATCCGGTGACATAATAGACTTCTAATGCCCGTAAGGTTCTGACTTCATCATTGGGGTGAATTTTTTCAGCCGCCGTTGGATCGACTTGGTGCAGGAAGGCGTAAAGCTGAGTTTGTCCAAGAGCCGAAAGTTGCGATCGCAATTCTAGATTAGGTGCCACTCTCGGAATTTTCAACCCCCGTACTACTGCTTTAATATACAAACCCGTACCTCCCACCAATAGAAGAGGCGGAGTAGGAGAGTGGGGGAGTGGGGGGGAGGTTATTAACGCTTGGGCTTGCTCTTGGTACTCTGCTACTGTTAGTGTTTCTGTCGGAGCGCAACTATCAATGAAGTAATGGGGCACTAACTGTTGTTCTGCCACGGAAGGCTTGGCAGTACCAATATCAAACTCCCGGTACACTTGACGGGAATCTGCACTTAAAATTATTGAACCCAATCGCTGTGCCAATTCTAAAGCTAATCCTGATTTACCTGTAGCCGTGGCACCACAAACTACAATCAGTTTTGGGTTGGTAAGAGGACAGTGAAGCCGTTCCCTTGTCTCGTTGTCCCCTTCTCTTCCTTTCTTCCCCTCTTCCCCTATCGTTACCATTGGATGGGTCTATCCCCTTTACAAACACCCCTTCAGACTGCTCTGTGGTCGCCTATAAGCCTTTTGTGTTAGAATTTTTGAGTGTTTTGCCATTTTGAGGCATCAAAACGGCTCAAAGCTCATAGTGGAGAATCCCTGACATGACGAGTAGTTACAGTGCCGATCAAATTCAAGTTCTAGAAGGTCTCGATCCGGTGCGCAAGCGTCCGGGTATGTACATCGGTACTACCGGTCCACGGGGACTCCATCATCTAGTTTACGAGGTTGTAGACAACTCGATCGATGAAGCTCTAGCTGGCTATTGCACTCACATAGAAGTTGACATCAATGCCGAGGGTTCTGTCACCGTTACAGACGACGGACGCGGCATTCCCACGGATACCCACCCCACGACGGGTAAATCAGCACTGGAAACGGTAATGACGGTGCTACACGCGGGAGGAAAGTTTGGAGGTGGTGGCTATAAGGTATCGGGAGGATTGCACGGGGTTGGGGTTTCTGTAGTTAACGCCCTTTCAGAATGGGTGGAAGTAACGGTTTGGCGAGAGAAACTGGTTCACTTGCAGCGCTACGAGCGGGGCGTCCCAGTTACTGAACTTACCAGCAAGCCGAATAAACAAGACCAGACAGGCACGTCTGTTACCTTTAAGCCAGATACGCAAATCTTTACAAATGGTATTGAGTTTGACTACACCACCTTAGCAGGGCGTCTGCGAGAACTGGCGTACCTGAATGCTGGCGTCCGGATGACGTTTAGTGATAACCGCATCTCACCACCACGGGTAGAAACCTACCACTACGAGGGGGGTATCCAGGAATATGTGGCATACATGAATCGGGAGAAGGAACCCCTCCACGAAGAAATTATCTACGTTCAGGGCGAACGTAATAACGTCCAAATCGAAGTGGCACTGCAATGGTGCATTGATGCCTACAGCGATAACCTCTTGGGTTTTGCCAATAACATCCGCACCATTGATGGCGGAACTCACTTAGAGGGGTTAAAGACTGTCCTGACGCGGACGATGAATGCGATCGCCCGCAAGCGCAATAAACTTAAAGATAATGAAGCAAACCTCGGTGGCGAGAATGTCCGGGAAGGATTGACAGGGGTTATTTCTGTAAAAGTCCCCGACCCAGAATTTGAAGGTCAAACTAAGACTAAACTGGGGAATACCGAAGTGCGGGGTATCGTGGATTCTCTGGTAGGAGAAGTCTTAACCGAATACCTAGAGTTCCGTCCCCAAGTCGCTGATTCCGTCTTAGAGAAAGCCATTCAAGCGTTCAAAGCGGCAGAAGCGGCACGTCGGGCGCGGGAGTTGGTACGCCGCAAGTCAGTCTTAGAATCGTCTCCGTTACCGGGTAAGTTAGCCGATTGTAGTTCCCGAAATCCTGCTGACTCAGAAATTTTTATCGTGGAAGGGGATAGTGCTGGCGGAAGTGCCAAGCAAGGACGCGATCGCCAATTCCAAGCAATTCTGCCCCTACGCGGTAAAATCCTCAATATTGAGAAAACGGACGACGCCAAAATCTACAAAAACACAGAAATTCAATCACTAATTACCGCACTAGGTTTAGGCATTAAAGGTGAGGAGTTTGATGCCTCTGGACTACGCTATCACCGCATCGTAATAATGAGCGTCGCTGGGGATGAGCCGACTCTAGTGATGGACGACACCGGACGCACAGAATTTGTCTCAATCGGTGGTTTTATCGATGACTGCATTGAAGAGCGTCGCACAACTGAACGTTACCAGGTTATTTCCTTCGATCCTGCTACCCACGCTACCCGCTTCCGTCCTCTGAAAGCTGTGATTCGTCACGGACATGAGGAGCCGATGTATAAAATTACAACGCGCTACAATCGCTCGGTGAAGGTGACATCTTCCCATAGCGTCTTTGTCTATGAAAACGGAGAAGTTCGGCTCAAGAAAGGGAACGAAATTAAAGCCGGTGACTTGCTTGTTGCCAGTCGGCGTTTGCCACGTCCCTCAGAAAATCCCACGCGGATCGATTTGCTCAAGACGTTCTACCAAGCAGGATTAACTCAATCACTCTACCTGCAAGGCGAAGATGTGCGACGCATCGCTAGTGAGCGCGTTCTAGCAAAGGTAACACGACCTGACCAGTGGAATGAACCGCGAGTTAAGCTTGATTTAGCCGGATGGCAGCAGCTAATCGCCCAACGTCAAGCAGTAGGAGTCTCCCAGAAGCAGGTTGCTACTTCAGTTGGAGTTAAACAGCCAATTACCATCAGTCACTGGGAACGCGGTATCAACCGACCCACGTTACCCCACTTCCTCAGCTATCTTGAGGTGATTGGTGGGAATGATAATATTGTGTATGAGACACTACCCTCTAAGATTGACGAATGTCTTGCTCAAGATGATACGAGCAAAAATGCCCGTTGGCGTGAGGTGAGTTGTTACAAGCCCTTTGATTACTTTACCCCCAGCGAACTCGCACAGCTTGGCGATGAGGTGGAACTCGTTCCTCAAGCGCATAGTAATAAGGCATTCAATCGCTACCTGCCGATTACACAAGAATTAATGTGGTTCTTGGGCTGGTATGTGGCTGAGGGAACCCTAAGTAAGCATCAAGTCAGCCTCAACTTGGGCAAGAAGGATGAGAGGTTTATCCCAGAACTCATCACTGCTATTGAGTCGGTATTTGGTGAAACAGCACGCTGTTATAACGATCCAGATAGCGACGGCATCAAACTCTACTTCCACAGTGTTGCCGCAGCGCGGTTGTTGCAAGCCTGGGGTTTGGCGAAGTGCGCTCACCAGAAACAACTGCCGGATATTTTGTTTAGCCTTGGCGAGGAATTTCAGCTAACCTTTTTAGAAGGCTATTTTCTCGGTGACGGCACCACTGGCGGCAAAAATCTCTCATTTACCACCAATTCTGGTACTCTCAAGGATGGGTTGCTTTATCTGTTCGGGCAATTGGGTTTGATTGCCAGTACCACAGAGCATCAACCTGCTACTGCTGCTGAGGCATCTATTCAAACTCGGCACTCCTATTACACCATCACGATTGGTGGTAAGGAGCAGATCAAGCAATATCATCAGATTTGGCAACGGCACTCCCTAGCGCACAAGCTAGAAACTCATCTCGCTAACCCAACTCGCAAGGCGCAAGACTATGTACCTATTAGTGATGATTTGATGGGGTTGAAAGTTATTGCCGCTGAGGAGATTGAACCCGTTGGCGAATACGTTTACGATTTCTCGGTGGAAGGTGACGAAAACTTTGTTTGTGGTACGGGTGGTATCGCTTGTCATAATACCGATGCTGATGTAGATGGAGCGCACATCCGCACCTTGTTGCTAACATTCTTCTATCGTTATCAACGCGCTCTTGTGGATCAGGGCTACATCTATATTGCTTGCCCTCCTCTCTATAAAGTAGAGCGGGGACGCAATCACTACTATTGCTACAGCGATCGCGAACTGACGAACTTAGTTCAACACGAATTCCCTGCAAACGCCAATTACACCATCCAGCGGTTTAAGGGTTTGGGTGAAATGATGCCAACGCAACTGTGGGATACAACCATGAATCCGGAAACTCGCACCATGAAGCGGGTAGAAATTGAAGATGCAGCGGAAGCCGATCGCATCTTTACGGTACTCATGGGCGATCGGGTTGCACCCCGTCGTGAGTTCATTGAAACTTACGGTTCTCGTTTGAATTTGACGGATCTAGATATTTAAGTCTCTTGGTAACACGGCGTAAGGGTTACGATATATCGTACCCTTACAAATCCTGCCGATAAGACCGCTCAATCAATTGACATTATTGCTTCGCATTCTTATGTTTTTTGGACTGTTGCCGTTTAAAGAAAGCACCAAATCCTAACGCCATACCGGAACCCAGAACGGTTAGCGGTTCTGGAACAGCTTCTGGATCAGGCAAATTTCCGTCAAATACTACCGGAGTTCCTCCATTATTCGGAGCAACCATATGGTATTCTCCACTTCCCGTAATTGACTTGGCAATCATTTGCCCATTAATATGACCATTTGAGAACTCATTGTACTGAGCCAACGGAGCTAAAACGCTGCCTTGCCAAGACAAACCTGTAGAGTTTAGCTGTGTTGCCTCGACAAAGTTGAATAGAACCCGGTTAGCGCCAGCGCCATTGGGATTACCATTGAGATTCATTTGAAACCCATTCTTGAGATCGAAGAGGTTACCTGTTACGTTAACCAACACCGTCGAGTCCTCAGCAAAATTAATATTCAAACCATTTGCAGAGTCGAAAATGGATGCATCAAGTTCAAAAACGTTTAAGTCTGAACTGGTACCATTTAGGTTGAGCGTACCAAAGTTATTCTGGGCTGTGCTGTTGGTGGCTATGCCCCCCAATTGGGCTGAATAATTCTTGTAGAATTGCGCAGCTTCCGTGAAGTTAATGGGATTTCCTGATTTTAACGTGCCATTGGGAATACTAGGTGAGCTAACAACATTACCACCTACCACCACATCACCGACAAATACCTGACCCCCACTATAGTTTAATTCGCCACCAACGACTAGAGTGTCACCTGCACCGTTAGCTGGTAACTGGCTCGCTGTCCCAAAATTAGTCAGTGTCGCATTTCTACCAACGGCTACCCTACCATGAGCATCCGTATTGTAAGCGTTCATATCTTCAAAGACGAAGACATTAAAGTTTTGAGCTAGACCTTTCAAACTGCCAGCTTGAGCAGGAATAGACAAGCTAAGTGCTGCGGTGGCTCCTAAAACTGTGCTAGCACCGACAATGGCAATTTTTTTTAAATTGTTGTTCATTTTTTTAGCAGTGGAGATGATTAACCGATCGAGCATTTGTTCTGATCATACTTTTTTGTCAATAGAAGTTAGGTAAAGTTTGTATAAAGATTTACCCGATACTTTATGATTTTTTGATAAAAATACTCAACCAGTTACTTTAGTTACTTTGATCAGTATTAAGGTTTCACGAAGATTTCCCAAAACTTGATGAAGATTTGATGAAGAAACTCACTTATGCTTTGAGAAGAGTGAGCGCGCTGTAACCAACAGCGAGTTCATTGAAACTTTCTGAAAACCCGCACTCGAGAATGAAGTAATAAAGGGAAGAGGCTTGATTGTCTCATTCCCCATTCCCCATTCCTAATCCCTTTATGCTGCAAGCACAACAACTCATACAAGGGCGCTATCAACTCCAGCAACAACTTGGACAGAATCCTGGGCGGCAAACCTGGCTGGCTCAAGACGTTGGGGCATCCCCAGAAGCATCGGTTATCCTCAAACTGCTGGCGTTCAATCCGACGATGCAATGGGATGAATTTAAACTATTTGAACGGGAAGCCCAAGTTCTCAAACAGCTCAACCATCCCCAGATTCCCAAGTATCGCGACTATTTTTCCCTGGATCAACAGGTAGGGGGTGGGTTGTACTGGTTCGGCTTAGTACAGCAACACATTCCTGGGGCTTCGGTGCGCCAGTTGTTAGACGGGGGCAAGCGGTTTTCTCAAGCTGAGGTAAAAACCATTGCTCAGTCAGTTTTAGAGATTCTCATTTACCTGCACGGTTTAAATCCATCGGTTCTGCATCGGGATATCAAGCCGAGTAACTTAATTTTGGGAGATGATGAGCAAGTTTACCTGGTTGATTTTGGAGCGGTGCAAAATAGTGCGGCAACCGAAGGCGTTACCTTTACTGTAGTGGGAACGACAGGTTATGCGCCCTTAGAACAGTTTTGGGGTAAGGCTGTACCCGCATCCGACCTTTACGCCTTGGGTGCAACCCTCATTCACTTGCTGACGGGGACACCACCGGCTGATTTGCCCCAGCAGGATTTACGGATTCAGTTTAGCGATCGCGTTTCTATCGACCCTCATTTTACCGATTGGATTAAAGTTCTGACTGCACCGGACTTAGAACAGCGATTCACTAATGCTTCTGAGGCGCTGGCAGCCCTCCGCAGTAATCGTTCCCCCAAAATTGCCATTATCACCAATCCTCAGCCCCCTGGCAGTCGGGTTAAGTTAAAAAAATCAACTCGGCAGTTATCCATTAAAATTCCCAAGCCCAAGCGATCGCTTCTCAGTGTTATCAAACTCGGCGGTAACTTGTTTCTAACAGTATGCTCGCTCCCTCTTTTGTTAGTGTTGGGTTCTATTCTGCTAGTGTTAGGAATTGGTTTATTTGCAGCCCTAGTATATAGTCCTGCTGTACTTTTTATATTGCTGCCTTTGATTCTGTTGATGGGTTGGTTGTTGCGGGATACAAATCGAGAGTTAGGAAAATTGCAAGAGGAAGTGGCTCACGCACTCCGCCATCTCTTTGGACACCATTGCCTTTACCTTGATCGACAACATTTTATCATCGAACAGGAACTTTTTGGCTTAAGTTACCTGCGTCATGTCGGTCAAACCTCAGAGATACAAAAGGTGAATCAAATTCCTTTTATGGAACTTGTCCTAGAAACTCAGATGGTTAGCTATTCCTTCGGTCAAGAATTAACAGAAAACGAACGCCGCTGGTTAACTCATGAGCTTCAAAACTGGCTTGATGAATGATGAATGATGAATGATGAATGATGAAATTTGTCACCATAACACCTAGTCATTAATTATGCTCAAAAATTCACAACTTCTCCATGGACGCTATCAACTCCAAACCCGACTGGGGCAGAATGCAGGGCGTCAAACCTGGCTAGCACTAGACGTGAGTCAGTCCCCATCCCAACCCGTTATTGTAAAATTACTAGCATTTAATCCCCAGATGCATTGGGATGAACTGAAACTGTTTGAACGGGAAGCTCAAGTTCTTAAACATCTCAACCATTCCCGAATTCCTCGCTATCTTGATTATTTTTCAGTTGATCAGCAAGCGGGTGAGGGTTTACCTTGGTTTGGGTTGGTACAGGAATTTCTTACGGGGGACTCTATACAAACGTTATTGGATCGGGGTAAACGATTTACAGAAAAGGAAGTTTGTCAAATTGCCACCAGCGTCTTAGACATTCTAATTTACCTCCACGAACTCTCACCACCAGTCTTGCACCGGGATATCAAACCCAGTAACCTCATTTTAGATAGTGACGGGCAAGTTTACTTAGTCGATTTTGGCGCAGTCCAAGACCGAGCTACGGCTGAAGGTGTTACGTTTACAGTTGTTGGGACTAACGGCTATGCCCCACCCGAACAGCTTTGGGGACGGGCAGTACCCGCTTCCGATTTGTATGCGCTGGGTGCTACGTTGATTCACTTGTTAACGGGTATTTCGCCAGCCGATTTGCCTCAGCGCCAAATGCGTATTCAATTTAGCGACAAGGTTAGCCTGACGCCCAATTTTGTCCAATGGCTAGAAATTCTCACAGAACCCGCCCCGGAACGACGATTTAACTCAGCCCGTCAAGCACTTCTTGCTCTGGAAACTTGTAAAAAATCAAACTCGGTTGGCAGGCAAGCCAGTCAGTCAGCTATAAGTTCAGTTCGGTATGGTCGTCTGTTTTGCTTAGTATCAATGCAGCTCATTATTGTTGGTGCTTTCGTTTGGATACATTTTAGGATGTTTGGAGGAGCCTATAAAGCTAAACAATCAGAAGCGAAAACCTATATTGGCTCGATGAACCGTGCCCAACAAGCTTACTATTTAGAAAACAATACCTTTTCCAATTCCATTCCAGAGCTTGAACTCGGCATTTCCACTCAAACTGCAAACTACAACTATTCAACTCATGCCAAGGCTAAAGCTGTATTCAACTATGCTATATCTCAGCGATCTGACGTCAAGAGCTATGTAGGAGGAGTCTTTTTAGTACCTGTGACTGAATTGTATTCTTCAACGGCTGAGAAGGGAATGACAACGATTTCCATCCTGTGCGAAGCGAACAAGCGAGGTATAACGACACCTCCACCGCCAACCTATGATAATGGAACACTGAGTTGCAGTCCTGGGACAACGGATTATCTCGATAAGCAGGAGATAAATTGAGACTTTATTCCCTATTCCCCACTCCCGTTCGGCTAAACGCTCACGGCAAAGCCCACTCCCTACTCCCGAATATCTGTGGAAGTTCTAGCTAGATTAGAAGAATGAGTCCCTAAGGAATCTATGCTAAGATGCTGCAACTCGAACAGGTATTACGCGATCGCTACCAGCTCAAGCAAAAACTAAGTTCCAATCCCCGGCGTCAAACATGGCTGGCAGACGATCTAGCGATGTCACCCCCTCAACCCGTTATTGTTAAACTGCTGGCATTTGGGGGTGAGGTGCAATGGGAAGATTTGAGATTGTTTGAGCGGGAAGCACAAGTTCTCAAACAGCTCGATCATTGTCGAATTCCCAAGTATTGCGATTATTTCCACATTGATGAGCGATCGCTCTGGTTTGGCTTAGTCCAAGAATACATTCCCGGTATCTCACTCAAAGAGCTGCTGGTGCAGGGCAAGCGCTTCACCGAACCGGAAATTCGCCAAATTGCAGTCGAAATCCTGAATATCCTCCAGTTTCTCCATCAGCTTAATCCGGCAGTACTGCATCGGGATATTAAGCCCAGCAACTTAATTTGGGGAGAGGATGAATGCATTTACTTAGTGGATTTTGGGGCAGTGCAGGATCGGGCAGCAACGGAAGGTGCAACCTTTACCGTAGTGGGAACTTACGGATACGCACCGATGGAACAGTTTGGGGGTAGGGCAGTTCCAGCATCTGATCTTTACGCCTTGGGAGCCACATTGGTTCACTTACTCACCGGTACGGCTCCGGCTGACTTGCCGCAGCGGAATTTGCGGATTTGCTTTGAAAATCAAGTGAGTCTCAGTCCCAGCTTGGTAAACTGGCTTGGCAAGCTGATCGAACCTGCCCCAGAGGAACGATTTAAGAGTGCGGCTGAGGCTATTTCAGCATTGGAATACGGCATGGGCATGACACTGAACAGGAGGGTTGTCAGAAGAGAGCTAATCCCCTTTGAGAATAACTCTGGGCAGGGTAATTTATTCGACCCGGTGGTGTCGGTACCCGATGAAATTAAGGGGTGGAATTGGGGAGCGTTTCTGCTATCTGGGTTTTGGCCCTTTACCAATCACGTTTGGCTGGGACTGCTATCGTGGGTGCCGCAAGTGGGTTGGTTGATGGCAATCGCAATGGGAGCCAAGGGTAACGAATGGGCATGGAAAAGCCGTCGTTGGAACAGTATTGAGCAGTTTAAAGCCCATCAACGGGGTTGGGCGATCGCCGGAATTCTCTTGGGAATACCGATAAGTCTGATGATGTGGTTACTCGTGTTTTTCTTTATCGCCCATGGTTTTTGAGGCACTTTTGTCCTTCTGTCTTCTTTACAACCCGCTTTCAGACTACCTCAGCCGCCAAATCTACTGAGGCATGAACCAATGTCAACAGTGGACCCGTCTGCTCATTACCATTCACGGCTAAGTCACTGTGACACAAGTATAGCCGTTGTCCAACTCGACCGAATAAATCTCGTAAAATCCGCTGCAAGCGCTCCTCATCCGCTTTAATTTTATCCTCCTCCGTTAAAGGGCGTCCTGACCAATCTTTGAGAAATAACGGGGCAGCAAACAGGGTGGCAGCACCGCCGATACTCCAGAGATGAGAACCAGCATCGAGCCAAAAATGCCAGGGATGGAAGCTGCGATAGGCGCGATATTGAAAGATGGTGGCTAGGGTGACGCCATTATGGGCTACGGCGGGAAGACGACGGACGGGGTAGGGATTGGCCGTAATCGTGCCGCAACGCAGCAGTTGAATAAATTGGGCAATGGTGGTGTGGGCGGGGGCATTCCTTCTGATGCTTGTAATTGGGGTAATAGTCTCCCCCTCTCTTAAGGAAACTTTTCGTAAGCGTCCGTCTACCTCCCAGTAATGTTGGGCAGTTTCCATGAGTTCCCGCAGTGCCGCGAGTTGCTCATAGGGCAGGTGGCTGCCATTCCACAAAAATTTCTGAATGGCTCGGTCGAGAACGGCGACGCAGGAGGGAACTAGACGCTGTTGCTGTTGTTCTCGCTGCACCTCCAGCCATTCCACGATTTCCGTGTAAGCCGTTGTTGCCCGATGTCCCAACCTATCCCAACGGGCAAAGGTTTCTACAGACAACAAGCGGGGGTGTTCGGGGTCGGGGGAATAGCAGTGATCGACGAGTAAACCGGCTCGTACAGGATCAATGTAGGGAGTGGAAAGTGGGGAATTTTCAGGTGTTTCTGTCGATAGTTCGGGTTTTCGACTGAGGATGACTAGCATTTCTGCGATCGCGTCTCGGTCTACCAAGCGCCCCAAACCCGGATAAACTAGAGCCAGTAAGGTTAATAATGCCCGAATCATTGGGGAGCTAATTAGGGGACGCTGGTCGTTGAGGGGTTCTACAGGTATGCCTTGGCTGGTGAGAATTTCGGTGAGGGTGTAGCGAGCGATCGCATCTAAACCGGGCGCAATAATAGCAATATCAGCAGGTTGTACTTGCCCTAACTTCACGGCTTCTACAATTGCCCCAGCCGTTTGCCGCAGCAGTTGGGCGCGGGAGGTGGTTTGAATCGATTGTACGGTTTCCGGCAAACCGGATAGAACGATGGGGTCGCTAATGAATTCAATCGCCAAACTCGATAACTCTTCTGCCAAAGAGTCATTCCCTGAACCTGTCAGGGTTTCCACTTGGCAGCGAGATGCTAATCCTGCCAGATAATTAGGGTCAGCATTTAAACCCAATCGCACTTCACCGTCTTGATTGTAGCTAAAGGCTCCCACTGCACCTTGATCTAAGAGAATCTCGAATAAGTCACGAGCGATCGCAGGATAATCATCCACATCATCTGCTAAAACTGCTCGATAGCGCTGGCTCAAGTATTCTAGGTAGGTTGAGTCAGATAAGAGTTCGTGCCAGTACAGTTCGCAAATAATACCGTAAGTCAGCAATCCCCGCTCCAAGCACCAGTGCCGCCAGTCTAACAGCAGTTGTCCGATAGACTGCCAGAGTTCTGGTGTCTTTTCCAGTTCTACCACTCCTTCTGCGAGAATACTGGGAATGTCTTCAACTGGTGTCCCACTCACGGCGGCTAACTGGAATAAGTCCAGGAGGCGGCGCACTCGCACGGATTCGTTCGCACCCGGTAGCTGGAGAAGATCATTATCCAGGTTGTCGCGCCATAATTGAGTGGCTAACTCCTGCTCAGTTTCTGGGCGCAACCGTACTGGAAATTGCGCCCTCAGATTCAGCCGCTTGATGATCAAGGGCCAAAATAACATCACTTCATCCTGAAAAAAACCCAATGGCGTCTTGCAAAGCACCGGATACCGCCCCTGTAGCGCTGCCGTGAGGCGATCGGCAAAACTCCGGCGATTATCGTCATTCGCAGCCAAAACTAAGATAGCGGGTGCCATTTGGCGATCGCGCCAAGTCCTGCGTGGGGTTGAGCGAGATAGCTGAGGCGATCGTCCCAATCCCGCTTCCACCCATTGACAAAACTGAGCAACAAGTCGAGCCGTTTTGCCGCTGCGAGTCGAGCCGACAATCCAGAGCGAAGTGAGAAGCATGAATTTTCCTTTAGTTAAATCTGCTAACATACCACAATAAACAGGAATTAAAGCTTCTGGCAGTCCGACAAGCCAGAACTCGTTGGTAGTGTTTTTTCTTGAATGAGATATTAGCTGTTTCAATGAAGCTACAAGCTATTTTTCGTCTTGCCAATCAATGGTTCTCTGATACACCGGACAGAGCATTAGATCAAGCATACAGAGCGGCTTTAATGATTAAAGCCATTGAAGATGAGCATTTTAATGGTCAAAAAATATCGGCTGATTCCAGTAACTATAGTGACAGTGTTTTATCATATTTCGATGCTGACTTAAACAAATATTTAAAAACCATTAAGGTCAGACTTACAGAATTTAGAGCGTATCGGTCTGTCTTTAATAATTTGAATTCTCAAGGGGTTGAGACTCTCAATGGAGAGACAATGACTAATTTTGGACGATACGAGCCAGTTGATTTAAGTGAAAAACAGTCGATTATTGTTGAAAAATTAGATTTCATCGATAAGATACTCAGAAAATATTCACCTCGTCCCCAATTGAAACGATCAGTTTCACTAATCCCGCTATCGCAAACCGATGTTATTAAATCTAATTCTAAGCAAGTGGCTGGTAATAATTTTAGAAATGATTCTCGCTCTTGGCAAGACGATAGGAATGTCAACGGAGATCCCCTGGAAAAGATTGAAACCATCTCTGATAAAACTGGAGTAGTTCCTCGCTCGATTTTAAGGACAGTCAGCAGACTTCAGCGAGAATTAGACCCTAAAGCTGAAGAAGAAGTCGTTAAAAAATTTCGCAGCTCTAGAGATAAAACCTTAATTTCTATTAAATTTATCCTGACTTTAATCATTGTTCCTATTTTAACTCAACAGGTGACTAAAACCTTCTTAATTAGTCCACTTGTTGAAAACTTTAGGCGTGAACCAGAAGCCACCATCTTTTTAAATATAGATATGGAAGAAGAGGCGTTGAGTGAGTTACATAGATTTGAAGAAGAACTACACTTCAAAAGTATGCTAGGACTCACTCCTAAACTGTCAGAGGAAGCACTGAAAGAACAAGTTAAAGAAAAAGCAGGTGAACTGGCAGAAGAATATCGCAGTCGCAGTTCTAATGCTATTAAAAATATTTTTGCAGACCTTTTTTCTTTATTAGCGTTTGCATTAGTAATTGTTAATAGCAAACCAGATTTGGCTATTTTAAAATCCTTTATGGATGATATTGTCTACGGCTTGAGCGATAGTGCCAAAGCCTTTATCATTATTTTGTTTACGGATATGTTTGTGGGGTTCCACTCACCCCACGGATGGGAAGTCATTCTTGAAGCAGTTTCCCGACATCTGGGAATACCTGAAAGTCGGGACTTCATCTTTTTGTTTATTGCCACGTTTCCCGTGATCTTAGATTCCGTGATTAAATATTGGATTTTCCGCTACTTAAATCGGATATCTCCTTCAGCGGTGGCTACTTATCGGAATATGAATGAGTAAGAAGTTCAGAATTTGATTACTTAATTACCTACTAATCCACTCTAGCAAATAGCTTAATTGTTGGTTTAGTTAAACTCTCCCTCGGCTCCTCGCTCTCTGGGCAACCTGAAGTTTCAAACGATTGTATAAATCAACTTTAGGATCGGAATGACTAATGCAAGCAACTAAGGCGTAGCGTTGCATATCAATTTCATCTGGCTTTGCCCATTTGCGATTACAACTTACAACCAGGTACATGGGATTATTTTCATAGCCCTTTGATTTGATAATTTGGATTTGTCCCCTTTGCAAGGTTCCTTTTTTTCGCAAGTTAGCACCTGGGGATAACTCGACAACAATGCCAGAGCCATGCTTTTTCTTTAAGTTTTTCATAGAGATTTCTGTAAACTGCTCAGGCGAAGCTGTTTTACCAGCAGCTACATAAGCATTCACAATACTTTCACGATCAATCCTCTTGAAAAGGTTGAATTCCATTGTGACTCCTAAGTATGAGTCTCCACGAGTCGGTCGAGTCGGTGGGTCAAATGCTAGAGCAATAGATAAAATTCGGGTGCCTTCGGTCTGAAAAAACTCAGGTGGGAGTAAGGGAATCTCATAAATATGAAAATTACCGACAGGAATCAAGATATTGTCTTCTTGCAAAATCACATAGTTTTCAGCAGAATACATTGCACGTTGCAAATCAGCCTGTCCATAGCCATAGATGGCTAGTCGCTGCTTGATTTGTTTGGGCTGTTTCCCCTGAAACTCAGGAGGAATATTGGGGGGCAGGGCAGCAGAGTTTGCAATAAGTACCCGTATTAGATTCGAGCTAGCATCTGGATATTTTGTAAAAAGTTGAGCGGCTAAGTTGGCAACACGAGGAGCCGCAAAGCTTGTGCCACTAGACAGTCGAAACAATGAGGTTGCGTAATCTTTTGATAGCGTCAGAATAGAAACTCCTGCTTGATTATCTTGAACTACCCTGCTGCCATCAAGAACCCAATCTCCTCCTAGATCTACAACTTCAGGCTTAATCATGCCATCAACCCCAAAACCTGTTCTTGTAAAAGGAGAGGGGTATCCTGGTAGTTTAGTAACTGCATTGCGCCGAGCATCTAAAGGGTACGTCATGCTGCTGCGACCAAGAGAGAGAGAACCAACAGTGAGCGAGATTGCAGAAGTTGCAGGATCGATGATTCGAGCGCTCTCATTCGATAGGTAAGTTGGGTAGTGAGTTCGCAGTTGTTCTATGGAAGTTGCCTCTGGATAATAAGCATTTCCTGCTGAAACCACAAAAACAATGTTCTTATATTGATACTCATAGGCAATTTCATCAATTCTGGCAGCTAGGCGAAATTGTTTGAGTCCATCTCGGTAAATTTGTTCAGCATTCCCTAGTGAAATATTAATGACTTTACAGTTTGGATACTGCTTAATAAAGGCAAGAATAGCTTCACTAAGTTGAGTTTCTACGAGGAGATCTTCGTCATATTGGTTATTTTCGTCTGTCACGCGGGCAGAGAAGAGCCAAGCAGTTGGATCGAATGAACGCTTTTCAATACATTTCTCGATGTTCCCATAGATAGCAATTCCAGCAACATTGGTGCCATGCCCTCCTTCATCATCAGGTCCACCTTTGATAAATTGGCGTTGTGCGTCAGGAAAGACGTCAGCTTCACCCAGAACCGGAGCAATTAATGGATGACCACGTTGCACACCAGAGTCAATGACGAGAACGCCACAATGGTCTTCAGGTGGAGGAATCACTTCCGGAAAACTGGAAATTGGTAGATTATAGTCAGCCGTACTCTCAAATGCAGGTTTGGGACGACGATCAATTTCCTTAACAATTTCCTCTTGTAACAAAAGCTCTAAAACGTCGTGGGTAACTTTAATCCGAGCAATACATAGATAGTTGCCAATATAGCGATCGCTCATTCGCATTTGAGTGGTATCACTAGACAAGCCTTCTAACACTTCGGCGATGGTATCCAGAGATCGTTTCATTTCTTGGCGATCACCAGTGTGCCAAAGTTCCAAGTCTAGAGGAGCTAGTTCTCCCGGTTGGACTGGCTCTAGTTCCAATAAGCGACCAATGCGATCCTGTGGTTCGAGGGGTACTAGCTCATCAATTGCCCCCAAATATTCATACTTACAATCAGTTTTAATTCCACTGTAGTTCTCTAACCGCTTCTTGAATTCTGTAAGTTCATTGTCGGATGAGAAAACGACGATTGCTTTATTGAGATTTGGTTCACGCGCTAGAAAAGTCAGCCCTGTTTTAGTCAACTCATCTTCTGAAAGATTACCCTTCTTAGCAAGTTTGATCTTGAAAATTAATTTTGGGTCAAGACGAAAGGGACTAGTCTTTTGCTTGATAGGCTGAATCAGGGTAGAGATTTGATCTAATAGCTGCCTACCGTGGGTGCTGCTATCAGAACGCTTCATCCCACCGCCACCGCCCGTAGAGCGCCTTGGAAGTTCGATATTGATTTTTGGCAGTTTCAGGTGTTCAAACTGACTCACCATTTTGGCTCGGCGTAGAGAATTCTGTTGAGTTCGATATTATAAGTTGTCTATCTAGATAGCGCCCAATCGCAACTTCTAAATCATCAGCCGTAAGAATGCGATCGCCCCGCAAAATTACTGCTTTAGTTGCATCAGCGCAAATGCGTTCTATGTCGGCTCCAGTAGCATTCTCAATCCGAGCAGCAAAAGCAGATAGATCAATTCCGCTATAACGTATAGCAGATAGGTAACGACCCAAAAGAGCCGTCCGGAGTTCAACGGATGGGTTATCAAAGAAGAGGACTTCATCAAATCGCCGCCAAATAGCGCTGTCAAGTAGTTTCTCGTGATTAGTCGCGGCAATAAACAGACCATTATTAGTTGAATTATCGATGAGCTGTAGCAGGCTGTTGACTAGTCGTTTAACTTCTCCATGTTCATTTTGCGTGTTGCGATCACGGGCAATGGCATCAAATTCATCAAATAAAACAACCCATTCCCCTTTCTCAATATAGGCGAAAATTTTCTGGAGATTAGTCGCCGTTTCGCCCAAGTAAGAAGAGAATACAGCCGTCAGATTCACATAAATCAGTGGCAGTCCCAATACGCTGGAAAGGACTTTTGCAGTTTGGGTTTTGCCACAGCCAGGAGGCCCACAAAAGAGAAGTTTGCTTTTGGGTCTAAGGCTATAGGCTGCGAGGATATCTTGCTTACGATTTTCGAGGACAATTTCTTGCAGGACATCAAAGATTTTTTCACTGAGGATAATGCGATCCCAAGTGAGATCGAATTGTTTCACCTCAAGCAAAGAGAGTCCAGTTTCTTTGTCTTTGGGCAATTCAGGAAACTGGTTCCAGGGGGCAAGGTTAGCGGCTAAGCGCTTGGTGTATCCGTTCCCATTGTGGAGCAGCTTTTCGAGATCTCTAGCAAGCAGGGTATGGTTTTTACTTTTTTCTTCTTCGATAAGTTCCATCGCGGCAGCCAAAAACTCTTCTCTCTCGTTGTGAGAGAAGCTCCTGAAGAGTTTTCTGAGGATTTCGCCACGTGCCATACATCAGAGTGGAATTAAATCCCTTACATACACTTATCATAGAACGCTTGTACTAATACTTTCAAAAACTTTAATTCACCCTACCCTAGCACTGAAATATTACACCTAATGGGACAGGACTTACGCACTAAGGCAAATCAGTAACCGTATAATCAGGCTTCCAGCTTCTCCACCAATGCTCAAAACAACGAGAATTCGTTCATGCTCGTCAGACTTTTGTCTAAGGTAGTGATAGCCTTTCATCAGCAGTTGAGCTGGGGAAGGGTTTAACTCACAACCGTAGATAAGCAAACACTGAACAATGGATAATTTGACTGTAGTTTACGTTCATGGTATAGGAGAGCAGCCGGCTCCTGCCGTCCTGAAGCGAAGTTGGGATAAGGCGCTGTTTGGAATAGATATGGGAGCGCGTACCCGCTTGGCTTATTGGTCGGACATTCAGTATCCACAGCCAATTGCTGCTGCCAAAACCCAAGGATTTGCAATAGCCGCGTTGGAAACCGAACGTCCTCTATCCGATACGGAAGTGATTGAGGAAAGTCAACAGCTTGTTCCCGAGAGCAACGAAGCGCACGCTTATGCTGAGAAGTTAGCGCAGGAAATGCTAGCTAATAACGCTCCCAGCCGTGGGGTAAGCACTCAGTTCTTTGGTGGTGATCTCCGTTTGCTGCCTGACTCCATTCGTCGCAAAATTACCGAATGGCTGACCAAAAGCTTTATTCAAGATACAGCCGCTTATTTTTATAACGAGCAAAAGCGGGAGAAAATTCGCGATCGCTTGCGCCAAATTCTCATTCCCGAAAACGGACTGTATCTAGTCATTGGACATAGCATGGGTTCCATTATCGCCTATGACGTGCTGCGTCAGCTAGAGAATTCAGACATTCCGATTCCCTTATTCCTGACGATTGGTTCCCCTCTGGGTATTGAGGCGGTTAAAGACAATCTCGGACACCCTTGGAAAGTGCCAACAGGAGTGACGAATTGGCAGAATTTTGCCGACCGCTTCGATCCGGTAGCCTTTGATAAAGGAATCTCCAATGATTTTTCACCCATTGGCAAGATTAAGGATTCGATTGTCCGTAATCTCAAAAGTGACAGTCTTCTTGACTTTGACCCCCATTCTGGAACTGGCTATTTAGGCACAAAAGAAGTTCAACGGGCGGTACAAGAGGTAGTGGGTTCAACCTTTGCCCAACCCATTGCATCCTTTGTGATTGCTAAGGATGTAGCAGAGGAGATGGCAGGACCTGTGGAACGGTTGCCTGTGCTAATTGAACTCAGTGACGAGATAACTGGTGCAACGCTTCGAGGGGCCTCAGCGACCACCCTAGACACCAAGCGAGAGACGCTGGTTCAAGAACTTCAGCAACTTACCCATAATCAAGAAGAGGCGAAAATTGACCCCTTGCAGCGCTACGTGGCAGCAGAGTTAACCCCAGCCGAGATTGAACGGCTAGCAGCCCGTTATAAAAATCTGCCCTTTGCCCGTATCTGGAAAAACTCCCGGAAGGTTGCCCTGCTGGATCAATCGATTCACAAAGTGCAAGCCTATACTGCCCAGCTCGGCTATGGGGCAACGGGTAAAGATATTAACTGGGCGATACTAGATACGGGCATTCAACCCAACCATCCCCATTTCCAAACCCATAAAAACATTGCGCAACAGTGGGATTGTACTGGAGTAGGGCAACCCCGACAGGGTAAAGCCTTAGACGTACACGGACATGGCACCCACGTTGCTGGCGTTATTGCTGGGATGGGTAAGGAAGATAGTCCTTATGCCAAATTCCGAGGTATGGCACCCGAAACCCAGTTGCATATCTATAAAGTTTTGGATGATGAGGGCTATGGCAACGATGCTTGGATTATCAAAGCACTCAATCACATTGCCAGTGTCAATGAATCCTCGCCCAATTTAGTAATTCATGGCGTCAATCTGAGTCTGGGAGGTCCTTTTGACCCCACGGTGTACGGTTGCGGTCATTCTCCCATCTGCCGGGAACTTCGCCGTCTCTGGCGTCAGGGGGTAGTAGTTTGCATTGCTGCTGGGAATGAAGGGCGTCTGATTATTCAAACGGCACAAGGCATTAGCGAACTCAATCTTGACTTATCTATTGGTGATCCGGCTAATTTAGAAGAAGCGATCGCAGTGGGTTCGGTTCATAAGCAACAACCTCATACTTACGGCATTTCTTACTTTTCCTCCCGTGGTCCAACGGCAGACGGACGCGCCAAACCGGATGTGGTAGCACCCGGAGAACAAATTATTTCGTGCAATGCTAATTTTTCAGAGGAACAAGACCTCTATGTGGGAATGAGTGGTACGAGTATGGCTTGTCCCCATGTTTCCGGTGTTGTTGCCGCCTTCCTCTCAGTGCGTCAGGAATTCATTGGCTATCCTGATCGAGTTAAAGAGATTCTTCTGTCCCATTGTACGGATTTGAAACGCGATCGCTACCACCAAGGAGCCGGTATGCCGAATCTGGTTAAGATGTTGAGCCGGACTTAAGTTAAGTAGGGAGTGGGGAATCTGCTGCATTCAGACGCTCTATTCTATTACAATCTGTAAAGAAACTGAAAAGGAAAGGCTGAATGCGCGTAGCGATTGTTGGGGCGGGACTCGCTGGAATGGCGACGGCTGTTGAATTAGTCGATGCCGGACATGAAGTCGAACTCTTTGAATCCCGTCCTTTTGTTGGTGGAAAGGTGGGTAGCTGGATTGATGCTGATGGCAATCCTATCGAGATGGGATTGCACGTTTTCTTTGGCTGCTATTACAACGTGTTTGATTTAATGAAGCAGGTGGGGGCGTTTGAGAATCTGCGCCTGAAAGAGCATTCCCACACCTTTATTAATCAAGGCGGACGCACGGGGGCGCTGGATTTTCGCTTCATTACGGGTGCGCCTTTCAACGGACTGAAAGCCTTTTTTACCACTTCTCAGCTATCGGTAAAAGATAAGTTGCAAAATGCGATCGCTCTCGGTACAAGTCCTTTGATTCGTGGGTTGGTTGACTTTGATGGGGCGATGGAAACCATTCGAGAACTCGACTCGATCAGCTTCGCTGATTGGTTTCGGCGTCATGGGGGTTCTAATGGCAGTTTGAAGCGGATGTGGAATCCTATCGCCTATGCTCTTGGTTTTATTGATACGGAAAATATCTCTGCCCGTTGTATGCTGACGATTTTCCAGTTGTTTGCCGCTAGAACGGAAGCTTCAGTGTTGCGGATGCTGGAAGGTTCTCCCCACGAGTACCTGCACAAACCCATTATTAATTACTTAGAAGCGCGAGGGGCAAAAATTTATACCAGACGCCGCGTGCGAGAAATCCTCTATACCGAAGCGAGGGAACAAGCTAAAGTCACGGGTTTGATGATTGCTAAAGGTGACACCGAAGAAACTATCGTCGCTGATGCCTACGTCTGCGCCTCTGATGTCCCTGGTGTACAACGCTTGTTACCCCAAACATGGCGCAAGTGGTCGGAGTTTGACAATATCTATAAGCTGGATACAGTACCCGTGGCAACGGTGCAACTGCGGTTTGATGGTTGGGTAACGGAACTTGACGATGCCCAGAAACGAAAGCAACTTGAAAAAGCAGTGGGGATCGATAATCTCCTCTATACCGCTGATGCGGACTTCTCTTGTTTTGCTGACTTAGCCTTAACGAGTCCCGGTGATTATTACCGCCAGGGAGAGGGCTCACTCTTGCAATTGGTACTCACTCCCGGTGATCCGTTTATCCGACAGAGTAACGAAGCGATCGCTCAACACGTTCTTCAGCAAGTCCAGGAGTTGTTCCCTTCCTCTCGTGAACTACACATGACTTGGTACAGTGTAGTTAAGTTGGCTCAGTCTCTCTATCGAGAATCCCCCGGTACAGATGCCTACCGTCCCGCTCAAAAAACACCAATCAGCAACTTCTTCCTAGCTGGCAGCTACACCCAGCAAGACTATATCGATAGTATGGAAGGAGCAACCCTATCTGGGCGTTGTGCTGCCAAAGCTATTCTAGAAAATGCTCCGAACCTAGTAGAGCGATCGCCTGCGATCAGCGTTTGAGTCTATCCATGTCTTTTTCACCTATTCCTCACTCCCTATTCCAATGTCCAAATGGTTAGAACACAGCGTACAGGTTGAAGTCGAGGTTCCCATTGATGTGGTGTGGAATCTTTGGTCTGATCTAGAACAAATGCCCCAGTGGATGAAGTGGATTGACTCGGTACAGATATTAGAAGATAATCCGGAGCTATCCCGCTGGAAACTTGCCAGTGGTGGCTTTGAATTTAGTTGGCTCTCTCGCATTCTGAAAGTGGAGCCTCACCAGATCATCCAGTGGGAATCAATTGATGGCTTACCCAATCGGGGTGCTATTCGCTTCTATGATCGCTATGGCAGCAGTATTGTTAAGCTGACTGTGGCTTATGATATTCCTGGAATTCTCGGTCAGCTAATGGATAATCTGTTTCTAGGTCGTATTGTTGAGTCTACTATCGAGGCAGATTTAGAGCGATTTCGACAATATGCCCTTAATGTCATGTCGGGTTAAACTCACATCTTGCACCAGTCTCACTAACCGCCAGTGGTTTAAACCACTGGCTCATAGCTGGCATTCGTCTGGCATACGACTGGATAAGAGTTTTAGTCCACAAAGCGTGGACTTAAGCTATTAGCCCGGAGTTTTAACTCTGGGTGGGTTTTCGGGTTTAAGGTGTCGCTTGGTGAGGATGTCAATAATGCTTCAAAACCAAGCGATAACGGGGCTTACCATTGCGAAGCTTTTCTATCGCCTCATTCACCTGCTCAAAGCTGAACGTTTCCGTAATCGGTTCGACACCGTGCCGTGCCGCAAAGTCGATCATCCGAGCAGTTGTTACCGGACTACCCAGTGGACTACCCGAAATCGACTTCTGACCTGCAATCATGGGGAAAAGCTGAGTGGATAGCGGATTAGGAACTACCCCAACTAAGTGTAACCGACCCTTTGGACGCAATGCCGCAATGTAAGCATTCCAGTCTAGGTCAGCATTAACCGTAGAGAGAATTAAGTCAAAGGAATTCTGGACCGATTCCAGCGCTTTAGGATCACGAGAGTTGACAAAATGATTGGCTCCCAACTTCCGTGCTTCTGCTTCTTTGTCAGGACTCGTCGAAAAAGCCGTCACGTCACATCCCCAAGCATGGAGGAAGCCGAGCGCCATGTGACCCAATCCCCCAATGCCAATCACACCCACTCGATCTGTCGGCTTAATATCAAACTGGACAATAGGGTTAAATACAGTGATGCCGCCACAGAATAGCGGACCTGCGGTAGCAGAATTAACCCCCTCTGGTAGGGAAACCACCCAACTATGATGAGCGCGAACCTTATCAGCGAATCCACCATGACGACCGACAATTGTACCTTCTGCGGTCAAACAGAGGTTGTGATTGCCAGACATACACCATTCGCAAGTCATGCAGGAACGAGAATACCAACCTAATCCAACTCGTTGTCCCACATTCAGCGTGCTTACTCTATCTCCCAACGCTGCGATTGTACCAACAACCTCATGACCTGGAACAAAGGGATACTTCGTCATCCCCCACTCATTGTCTAGCATACTCAAGTCACTGTGACAAAGCCCACAGTACTCGACATTAATCTCTACCTCTTCATCGCCAAGAGAACCCGGATCATACTCGAAGGGCTTTAGTTCTCCACCCGGTTCATGAGCCGCATAAGCTTTGATCATTGTTAGAGCTTTAGTGATTGCTGTAGGTCATTGTAGAGTGGCAATCTCTTCAAAACGTACTTATTCAGCAAGTCTTTACATGATTTTTTAAGGAGAGATAGCGGTTCAGATCCCCTACTTCTTAAAGAAGTCGGGGATCTCTCCTTTAACTACATTACCGCAACCAACTGCATTTGTTGAGTTGCACGAACCTGTCGATAGGTCGAAAACTCCATGGTAAAGTGAGCCTGACCCGAAGAAAGCGATCGCACTGCCATGGAATACCCAGGCATACGTCAACCTAAAAAGCGCTGGACTCCCTCCCATTGGGCTAGCTGGAAACCTTTCGGCATTGGCGAACAATACCCTAATAATTACTGGGAAGTGTTTCGTGCCGCCTGGGTAAACCGCGAGCAACTACCCTATGCTTGGGAAATTCTAAACAAGGGAGTTTGTGACGGTTGCGCTTTGGGAACAAGTGGAATGAAAGACTGGACGCTGTGATCAACACCTACCGGGAACCGGGGATGGAACGCTACTGGGTGCCTTCGATTCTGGAGAGTGCTTTATTCGGTACTAAATTTGCCGAAGACTTTTTCTTGGTCAATATGGGAGGGGATATTGCCTTTTTAAATGGCACTCTTAAACATCTAATTGCCAATAATTGGGTAGACTTTTCCTTTATAAAAAACTATACCGGAAATTTTGACGAATTAAAAGCCTCCCTTGATCACCAATCCTGGGAGGAATTAGAACAAATTTCCGGCGCAACCCGTGACGAGATGCTGGCTTTTGCCAAGATGGTGGGAGACGCGGAAAAAGCTGTATTTGTTTGGAGTATGGGAATTACTCAGCATGAATGCGGCGAAGATAATGTGCGAGCAATTATTAACCTGGCACTGACGAAAGGATTTGTTGGCAGGGAAGGGTGCGGGTTAATGCCAATTCGCGGACACTCTGGCGTGCAAGGGGGTGCCGAGATGGGATGCTACGCGACGGTATTTCCCGGTGGCAAGGCAATTACCCCAGAAAATGCAGCACAGTTGAGTGAACAATGGGGGTTTGAGGTTCCTACCTGTCAGGGATTAACCGTTTCAGAAATGATTCATGCTGCTCATACCGGACAGTTGGATGTATTGTTTTCTGTAGGTGGGAATTTCTTAGAAGTTCTGCCAGAACCTGATTATGTGAAAGCAGCACTGAAGCGCGTCCGGAGTGGGAAGTATTTATGGAATTGGCGCGGCAAGTGCGTCTCGATTTAGCCGATAAGTTGCAGTTTGATGAAACTGCTGCTATTCGTCAAGAAATTGCCCAAATTATCCCTCAGTATGCGGGAATTCAGCACCTAAAAGAAGCGGGAAACCAATTTCAGTATGGCGGTTCTCACCTCTGCTTTGGCTGGAATTTTCCGACACCGGATGGTAAAGCCCATTTTTCAGTATTGTCTCCACCCAAGCAAGAATTACCAGAGGGATACTTCTTGGTTACAACTCGGCGCGGTAAGCAGTTTAACAGTATGGTGCAGGAAAAGAAAGACGCGATTACGGGTGCGGTGCGAGAGGCGGTATTGATGAGTCGAGAGGATATTTCTAAGTTGGGATTGAAAGAGGGAGATGGGGTAATTCTCAAGAATGATTTTGGTGAGTTGAAGGGACACGTTTACACTGCACCCATGAAACCGGGGAATTTGCAGGTGCATTGGCCCGAAGGGAATGTATTGTTAGATACAAATAAGCGATCGCCTGAAGTCGATATTCCTAATTACAACGCTTTGGTGTGTCTGGAAAAGGTTGAAGGATGATCGACAAACTTACCCCAGAATCAATGCAATACGCTGGGTGAATTGGGGCATTGATCCAGAGGAATTTCAAGGGCAAACATGAAAACGCCAATTAGAAGCAAGACGAAAGCTAGGGTTTGGGTGGTGGAGAATGGCAACGTGCGATCGTATTCTGACTACTTGGCAACAGAAGAACCTTTAGAAATTCGTTTAGTTTCTCCTCAGCAGACAGTCGCTGTCACCATGCGGACACCAGGGCCTGATTTTGAACTGGCAGCAGGTTTCCTCTACAGTGAAGGCGTGGTAAAAAGTCGAGATGATATCCAGCGTATCAGCTACTGTGTCGATCCGGATGTGGATGGAGAACAGCGCTACAACATTGTGAATGTGCAACTCAAGGAAGGGTTAAGTGTAGATTTGCAACCTTTAGAACGCCACTTTTTTACCACAAGTGCCTGTGGAATTTGTGGTAAGGCTAGTCTGGAGGCTTTGCGATCGCGGAAATGTTCGGTTATCTCAGACAGCCTAGAGGTACCTGCTGAAGTAATTTACAGCCTGCCAGAAAAATTACGCCAAGCTCAACGAGTCTTCTCAAGCACCGGAGGATTACACGCTGCCGCTTTATTCGACACTCAAGGACAGTTACTATCAGTACGAGAAGATGTAGGGCGTCACAATGCCTTGGATAAATTGATAGGTTCGGCTTTACTCAGTGACCAACTGCCGTTAAACAATCATATTGTCATGGTAAGTGGACGTTCCAGCTTTGAAATTTTGCAGAAATGTCTGACAGCAGGAGTGCCAATTGTCTGTGCAGTTTCTGCACCTAGCAGTTTGGCAGTGGAACTGGCGCAAGAGTTTGGCATTACCTTAGTGGGATTTTTACGGGGTGGACGGTTTAATGTGTATGTCGGAATGGAACGCCTACGCATTGGTATTGAAAGCGGTGAGTACTGACACCCAGTTGCATTGGGGGATGGGTGAAATTTCCAAAAAAGGTAAAATTATTAAAACAAAGTGTGTGGGAGAATCGCGATGTGGACAGTAAGAATTAATTGCGATCGCTTAATTACAGACTCTGGTTTTTATTCTTACCCCCCGATTTTTAGCCCTATCATCACAAATCGCAGCACAAAAATACCTGCGAGAATCCACACCGCAATAGAAATTTCATGTGCTTTACCCTGAAACGATTTAATTAAGGGATAATTGACATCCTTCCCAGCGTTAACGCACGGGGATTCCATAAATTCCCTTTTGGGCTTCCTCTTTCCGCGACTCGGTTTACACTGAGGAGTCTCCGTTCGACTGACGCTCACGGCGAAAGCCCCACCAATGCAGAGGTTGATGTCTATGTTGCGTCCTATGATTGGCTTCAAGAAGCTGTCTTACTCCTCAATTCCTTGGTTTAGCATTGGCTTAACTGCTATTTTTTTAGGCTCAGTCGTC
Source organism: Coleofasciculus sp. LEGE 07092 (assembly GCF_015207375.1). Classification (GTDB taxonomy): domain Bacteria; phylum Cyanobacteriota; class Cyanobacteriia; order Cyanobacteriales; family Coleofasciculaceae; genus LEGE-07092. The sequence goes on from NZ_JADEWY010000017.1 coordinate 55,759, forward strand.
CTGCGATTTTGGGGACTGGGGCGATTTAATGCTCTCGTATTTGATGAAGTCTATTACGCTAAATTTGCCAACAATTACTTAACCGATACCCATTTTTTTAATGCCCATCCCCCCTTAAGCCAGTACTTCATCGCCATCGGGATGTGGATTGGCTCTCACCTGCCTTTCGGTCAAGATAACATCAATGGTTTAACCGGTTCCCTGCATTCCACCTGGAGTTACCGTTGGCTGAACGCCCTAACCGGTTCCTTCATTCCCTTGGTAGTTGCCGCTATTGCCTATCAGCTCAATCGGCGTCGTAGCTATGCCTTAATTGCTGCTATTTTCGCAGCCGCAGATGGACTGTTTCTAGTGGAATCTCGCTATGCCCTCAATAATGTTTACCTAGTTATTCTGGGACTGTTGGGACAGTTGTACTTGCTCGTGGCACTGAGTCAACCGAAGGGAGAGCGCTGGCGGAGTCTGGCACTATCGGGTATTTTTTTCGGGAGTAGTGCCTGCATCAAGTGGAATGGTTTGTGGTTCCTTTTGGGTGTTTATCTGATTTGGGGAGTGGCTTGGGCGCTGCGTTGGCGGCGGTTAAAAGTTAAAAATCAGGAGTCAAGAGGTTGGCTTGTACCCTGGAGTGCGGCGAAGGCACAACACTCAAAACTGTTCCAAACGCCTCTGGTAAATTTGACGGAAGTGAAGGTTTTTCCCTTTCTTTTAAATTTTGCCCTTATTCCAGTGCTGACCTATAGCTTCCTCTGGATTCCTCACCTGATTATGAATCCAAACCCCGGATTCTGGGAAGCGCAGTACAAGATTTTGACCTTTCACGAAAAAATTGGTGACGGTCCTAATGTTCATCCGTATTGTTCGCGGTGGTACACTTGGATTCTCATGCTTCGACCTGTGGCTTACTTCTACCAAACAGCTCAGAGTATCAACGAACAAGTCCCAGCCTACCCGCCGTTACCTTCTGGGACTGGAAAAATTATTTACGATGTCCATGCCATGGGAAATCCTATCCTGTGGTGGCTGTCAACGGCAGCAATTTTACTGTTGCTGTTGCTATTGGTTCAGCGTCTTTGGTTGGGTTGGCGTGGGAAATTTCTGCCAACGACGGTGAACTATATGACTCTTTATCTGACATTCAATTGGTTGGCGAACTTGCTGCCTTGGGTAAAGGTTGGTCGCTGTACCTTTTTATATCACTATATGGGGGCATCGGTGTTTTCGGGGTTGAGTCTTGCTTGGATTGTAGACCGATGGTTGCATAGCGATCGCTCTCAGCGGCAAAATGCAGCTATAGCCGTTATTGGGTTAATTTTACTAGCATTTGTGTTTTGGTTGCCTATTTACTTAGGGTTGCCTTTGTCCTTTGAAAGTTACCACTTGCGGATGTGGTTCCGTTCTTGGATTTAGGGGAGTGGGGAGTTTTTCCCAAACAAAGCCCGATAAACCGGTTCGCCACGAGCAAGAGTGCCTGTTTCTCGTTCGGTGGGAACGGGTAAGGGATTGGTATCCAGCCAATCGTTACCTTGCCGTTGGAAGGCTGAATGTTCATCAAAGCGCTCGCACATTTCCTGGGCTACGTCTTTCACATCAGACTGAAGAAAAATTGTTCCTGCGGCTAGCAAATAGGTAGCTAAATCATCAACTAATTTTGGCTGCACTAAGCGGCGTTTCGCGTGTCGCTTTTTGAACCAAGGATCGGGAAATTGAATAGTCACGCGCTGCAAGGTTTCCTGGGGGAGAGACTCTAAAAGAGGACGTAAGGAGTTGTTGACGTTGCAAAATAGGTAGTGAAGATTCGTCAACCCTAACTCTGCAACGAAAGCATTTGCCTGTTTGACTAAAGGTTCCCGAATTTCCAAACCCAGAAAATTCCAGTCCGGTTGTAGAGTTGCCATCCGCAATAAAAACTCCCCCCTAGCACAACCAATATCCAAATGCAGGGGTTGAGTGGGTTGGGTATAAATTTTCTCCCAGTTCGGAGGCTCGACTGGGTTAAGATATTTCTTACTGAGGGGATTGACGTGTTGGCGGACTCGGACTTTTGGCAACGTTCTGACTTCCTTCTTCAAACAACAAGCGGTTATGCGATCGCACTGCCTCTTCTTCCATCTTGCACGAAACTTGGTAGAGACGCGATGTATAGCTAGGGACAAGGGAGACAAGGAGAAAATGAATGAGAATTTTCAAGCAGCCCCTGCCATGGCAAGTTGGATTGGTTTTAGTCGTCGGTGTCTTGTCCATTTCGAGTACGGCAATTCTGATTCGTTTAGCGATCGCTTCTGCTAACGTCAGTGGTGTAGGATTTAGCCTCTTCTTGTCTGCGTCTCGCCTGACGGTTGCATCCCTGTTACTACTACCCGCTTGGCGGCATCTACAGGCAACTCAACTCAGTCCGGGAGCGCTGGGTTACGCTGTCGGGGCTGGAGTTTGTCTCGCTCTGCACATTGCCGCTTGGATTACGTCTTTATCCTTTACTTCAATTGCCGCCTCTACAACGTTGATCACTACTAACCCGATTTGGGTTGCAATTATTACCTGGTTGTGGTATAGAGAGAAACCAACCCGACTGACGGTGCTAGGAATTGGTATAGCTTTTGCGGGTGGTATTTTAATTGCGACGGGGGATGCAGGAACAGGCAGTGCTGGCAGCAATCCATCCTTGGGGAATTTGTTGGCACTTGTCGGTGCTTGGATGGTGAGTTTGTACCTGCTGTTAGGACGAGAAGCACAGCGACGGGGTTTGGGTATTGGCAGTTATGTTGCCGTTGCCTACACGACAGGAGCCTTGGTTCTGTTGCCCCTACCTTTACTGGTAGGTACGAGCTATCTCGATTATCCCATTCCTGTTTACCTCTATATTTTACTAATCGCGATCGCATCACAATTAATAGGACATACCAGCCTTAATTGGGCGGTGCGCTGGATTTCTCCCACTCTCGTTACCCTCGCTATTTTGCTAGAACCCATTAGCTCTAGTTTTCTAGGCTATTTGATTTTTCAGGAAGTACCGGGACTATGGATACTGGTGGGGGCAGTTATTGTGTTGGTTGGGGTAGCACTAGCAGTTTGTGGAGCTACTATAGCAACCCTAAATAGGATGTAACAAGTGATAGGCTTGAAACCCAGGTATAGCAAGGATCTCGTTTCGGAAAATTGCCACAACCTATTTAGGACTGCTATACTTACCTCTCCCCTCTCGAACTATGCCAGATACCAGCACCTTCACACCCCAGCCAACCGCTGACGGTTCCTATACCTTCTTTTCCCAAGAGTTTGGCGAATACTTCCACAGTACTCAAGGCGCAAAAACCGAAGCACTGCTAAAATTTGTAGAACCCTGCCAGTTAGCACGGAAAGCCCAACAGCCATTAGTACGACTGCTAGATGTCTGCTACGGTTTAAGCTACAATACGGCGGCTGCCCTAGAAACTATTTGGGCAGTTAATCCCAACTGTCGGGTTGAACTGATGGCACTAGAATTAAACCCAGAAGTGCCAAGAACTGCGATCGCTCATAATTTACATAAGATTTGGACTCAGCCGATTCCCGAACTCTTGGAAATGTTGGCAACCTCATTGGAAGTCCAAACGGACGGCTTCCACGCTCAACTCCATTTAGGAGATGCTCGAGTCACAATGGGGCAATTGCACCAGTCCGACTTTTTAGCAGATGCCATTTTTCTCGACCCCTTTTCACCGCGCCGCTGCCCTCAGTTGTGGACGGTGGAATTTTTTCAGCAGTTAGCCAACTGCTGCGCCGCAACTGCTATAGTGGCTACCTACTCCTGTGCTGCGGCTGTACGCAGTGCAATGATCGCTGCTGGTTTTAAAATTAGTTTTACCCCGCCAGTTGGGGGTCGGCAACCGGGAACTATTGCTACCTTGAATGAAGACGATTTGCACTCTCTTTCAGAGCGATCGCTCGAACATTTGCAAACCCGCGCTGCCGTTCCTTACCGCGACCCACAACTACGCGATTCAATCCCTATTATCTTGCAGAGGCGGCAAGCCGAGCAACAAGCCTCACCCCTTGAACCAACATCCCATTGGCAAAGGCGCTGGTCAAGGTCTTGAGATCAAGGAGTATACACTTGTCAAAGTTTCCCATCACGACAAATTACCCCCTTGCCTATTGAAATCTTTCATCCCACCCCTAACACCCTTTGTGTATTGCGGGGCACTTCCCAGCGGAATGTCAACTTGAGAGGGAATTGTTGGGATATTGAGTTCGGTAAAAATAGCAACAAATACGGGTTGTAAACCGATGGTTTTGTGTTAAGATTGCCTTTATGAGCTTAATCGGGAACTCTATTGTTTAGATTATTGCTCGTTGGTATCGGAATAGATCATTCTGGCTGACAAACCATTTCCCCCGTACACCATCCAGCAAAACGCATTTACTAACGTGAAGAAAGAGTTTCTAAGGCTTGGCGAAGTTTCTTCCCGAGTTCTGTAAACTAATATTCGCATACTGGATAATGCCTGGAAGTATTTCCAGCCAAAAGAATTTGGGTTTCCGTACTTCAAAAAGTTCGGACGGTTCAAGTGTATTTTGTTTTCCCAGTTCAAGACCAACCTAATTCAGGGGTGGTAAATAAGCTTGCCAAAACTGGAAAAGATACCTCTCAATTTACACCAACCTATGCCAGATGGGTTTGCCATCAAGGGGTAAGGGTGCTGTAGAAAAGGGTATCGAGATGGTGTTTGTTGTTAGCGAAGCGGTGTAAAGCCTGGACTTGATCCTAAATGGTGATGGGAAGAGGAATGCTATGAAAGCATACCCTTGAGGCTGCTTTTAGTCAGTTTCTCAATTTGTTGGAGTGGGTGGGTAAAAAGCATCTAGTTTACTTTGTCCGTGTCAACCCTGATGACACGTCTCTACAATCGAGATGAGAGGTAGATTTTCCTCCTATGAGGAAAATTGATAGGAATGCCCAAAAGTGATTTTGGTAAGCCTACGGCATAATCTTTAGATTTACCGTAGGATTATTTCAGATGAAACTTTTACATTGAGCATACTACGACATAGAATATAGGTTTTTAAACAGCTCCGCCTGAAGACGTTGCAGGGATTCTGACGGCAGAATTAATTCTCTGAGCCTAAGGCAAGCCTATGACGAAATAGATGATGTTGGATTTAAAAGAGACTTCTTCATTCCCCAAATCTCAAACAAATTCATCCGATGCCGTTGGCTTGGATGGCGATCAACCCAAAATCCTTGTTGTTGACGATCATTCCTCTAGTCGGATGACAGCAGCAGCACTGCTCTCGGTAGAGGGATACGAGGTATTAGAAGCAGAAAGTGGCACGGTAGCACTCGATCTTGTTGTTAAAGCCAATCCCGATTTGATTCTTTTGGACGTGATGATGCCGGGAATGGATGGGTTTGAAGTTTGTCGGCGTCTCAAGGCAGACGAACAAACTCGCCTAATTCCGGTAGTATTTATCACGGCACTCAGCGACAGGCGATCGCGAATTGCAGGGATTGAAGTCGGGGGAGATGATTTTTTAAGCAAACCCTTCGACCGTCTGGAGCTTTCAGCACGGGTAAAGTCCCTAGTTCGTCAAAAGCGGCTTAATGAAGATTTAGACCACGCTGAACAGGTGCTTTTTTCAATTGCTAGGGCAGTTGAAAGCCGCGATCCAGTGACGGGCGACCATTGCGAACGACTGGTTGCTTTGGGAAAGGCTTTTGGCGAATACATTAATCTATCCCGTTCCCAAATTCGGGATTTACTTTGGGGTAGCTATCTTCATGATATCGGTAAAGTAGGAATTCCCGACGCAGTATTACTGAAAAAAGGGAAACTCACACCCGAAGAATGGCAGATCATGAACCAACACGTCATAATTGGCGAAAAAATCTGTAAACCCCTGCGCACGATGCGAGGAGTCATCCCGATTATCCGACATCACCATGAACGTTGGGATGGTAGTGGTTATCCCGATAGTTTGGTTACTGACAATATTCCCTATCTGGCTCAAGTTTTTCAACTTATTGATATTTACGACGCTCTGACCAATGAACGCCCTTACAAACAAGCATTTACTCCAGAGGAAGCATTAGCAATCATTACTGAAGAAACCCACAAAGGTTGGCGCAATCCCGAACTGGTGCGAAAGTTTACGGAATTTATTCAAAACAAATTGGTACACTTTCAATAGTCATTAAGTGGGTCAGCTCAATTCAAGTTAACGGGTGAGGGTAGGGTGTTTCGTCATGAACTCTAGAACGTATCACATTGGTTTATTGAAGGCAATTCGCATTCCTTTGGGTGCCGTAGTCCTAGGCTTTTGCCTTGCCACGGGTAGAGTTCTACCGCAGACTCTACCCCTTTCCGAAACCCTGATTGACCTTAACTCCACTGAAGGCGAAACGCTACTGATAGAAAGTCAAGCTCGAAACGATTATTTGCCTCTCAGTATTCATTTCGTGACTCAGGATAACCTTGCCTATTGTGGGGTAGCGAGTATTGTCATGGTACTGAATGCCCTCTCTATTCCGGCACCCGAAGCATCTGAATTTGGAACTTACCGCATTTTCACCCAAGAAAACTTTTTTAGCAATGCCCAAACTAAACAGGTGCTACCCGCAGAAGTAGTAAGTCGTCAAGGTATGACGCTAGAACAATTGAGTCAACTTTTAGAAAGTTATCCTGTGCAAACTAAAGTGTTTCACGGTGGTGACGTAACCCTAGAGGAATTCCGCAACTTAGCCGTCAAAAATTTGCAAGAACCCGATAATTTTGTTCTGGTTAATTATTTGCGAAAAGCGATCGGTCAAGAAAGCGGCGGACATATTTCTCCGTTAGCCGCTTACAACGAGCAAACGGATCGCTTTCTGATTTTAGATGTTTCCCGCTATAAATATCCCCCTATTTGGATACAAGCTGAAGACCTGTGGCAGGCAATGGCAACAGTGGATTCTGCTTCTGGCAAGACGCGGGGATTTGTGATGGTCAGTCCTCGATGAACTATTGCTCAGATCTTGCAGCACTTATTCAGCAAGCTACACAACCCGCCCAGAGTTAAAACTCCGGGCTAATAGCCCAAGTCCACTGAAGTGGACTAAAATTCTTGCCTAGTACCGCACGGCGTAAGTACGCCCACCATTTCTCAGGAACATCAATAGTCAATCTGCTCACAGCCTAATGGTAGGTTAACTTCCGCCGAAGTCTACTAGTCGTCTAAAGACGACTTTAGCTATAAGACAGTGGTTTCAACCACTGGCGGGTTGTTGCCACTACTCCAATTCAACATATTCAACTAAATCTTCAATTTTAGGGTCTGGAAACTGCTCGATCAGACGCCACAGAACAGTATAACTGCCATCTAAACGTCGATGGACGGGGCGAAAGGCAACAATTACATCACTGCTAGGTGTCTTTAAAATTTCTGGAAGATAGCGGCGCTGTTCCCTAGAAATCGGTTCCCCCTTCAGCACTGCTTCGGGTAGCTGAAACTGGATCAATCTGACTAAATAGGTGGTGTTGAGTTCAACTGGAACTTGAGTAGAGACGGGTGGACTGATAGGGGGAACAAAACCCACTCCGGCTTTGCCTGTAAGGAAGCGCCGCTGGTCTATTTGCAAGGCATCTACTTGATTGGGAGGAATGTAGTTGAAGAACAAATCTCGTTCTTGTGGCGAGAACCTAGCAATATTTTTTAAGGTGGGGTCGAGGTTTTCTAAGGCAACGTCTCCTAAATTCACTATAAAGCCATAATCTAGACCCGACATAGGAATTTGAATGTTACCGTCTTCAATCTCAAGCGCCAAACGGGGAATCATACCACTGGCACTTTCTGCTAGAGACGCAAAGGGAAATTCTTCTAAAACAGGGGGTTCTAGGCGGTTGCGCAGCCGATTGGGGTCGGGGTGGTAACTTTCGGCGAGTAATAGACGGGCAATACCGGTATTGGGTTGGGCTAGGAATTCGGCATACTGCTGGGGTTCTAAGGGTAAAAGACCATAGGTGCCGCGAGCGATAATTTCAGGGTTTGGACCTGGGTCGATAATTCGAGCTGATTCGGGAAACGCGGGTAATATTGAGAGAAGCTGCTGTCGTGCTGCTAAAAGCGTTGTGATCGCTTGTTGAGGGGGAGCGATCGCAGGTTGAAAAGGTGGCTCATCATAGTCAACGATGGGTCGCTTGGTCGGTACGCCGATTGTGGGGGGTTCGGGTTCTGGAAAATTGGGTACTGGTGAATATCGAGGTCGCACCGGCAGTTGAACGTTGTAGCGCAAGCTGGGCGGTGGTTTATCTTCTGGTGATAGGGGATCGGGAGCCGCTAGACCCGCTAGCATCGGCAAGCGCCTTTCTATCACTCTAACCATCGGTTTAAGCTGCTGTGTCGAAGCATAGAGACTACAGTAAACCTCTCTCTGAGGTGCCGTCAAATTGGCGGGAACTTCTGGAGAAGCGGTGCCATTACTACACAAAAACTGAGGAATTTGATACTGGCTATTGAGAAAGCGTTCAACCTTTCCCAAATGCAGAAATAACTGGGCTCGCGTGGCTTCTGCCAGACTCACATCCGGTCCAGAAAGCGATCGCTGACTCCGATTGATTAAATTAAGTTGCTCTTGTACCAACCGCTCCGCTTGCAGCCAGAAATCCTGACGAGATTGACTACGCTCTAAGACAGCCGGAGTTTCCGCTGCTGATGCTGGCAGTAACGACAGCGACAGTGATAAGGGTAGCAACGCGAGAAAAGGAATGTAACGCATGGCAGTTGCAAGTTTGGGTAAGGGTTGAGTAGGGGAGCTGAGGAGCGGGGGAGCTGAGGAGCGTGGGTGAGTTGTGTTGGAAAATTCGGGTTTTCTATCTCCTTGTCCCCTTGTCCCCTTGTCTCCAAATACTGTGAAAAGACGTAGCACGCTACGTCTCTACCTAACCCCCTGTTACAGACAGCCCTTCTACAATCAGAGAAGGGGTGTAGCAAGGTCCGTTCCAATCGGCATCTTCTCCCACTGCTACCACCTGTTTGAGTGCGGTGTAAACGTTTCCGGCAACCATGGTGTCTTTCACCCGACCGATAATTTCTCCATTGCGTACTCGATAGCCTAACTCGACATTGATAGAA
>NZ_JADEWY010000001.1 GCF_015207375.1 Coleofasciculus sp. LEGE 07092
GGGATGAGGGGTGTCTGGGGAGGTTGCCAATCACCGAAAACTCGCTTTACCTGCTCAACTGCTTCTTCTGGCGTGAGGCGACCGGCGAGACTAATGACCATATTATCGGGACGGAAATAAGTCTGGTGATAACGCTCCAAATCACTTCGCAGCAGTCCCGATACCGTAGCTTCCGTTCCCAAAACGGAAAGAGCATAGGGATGGTCTTGATACATTGCCTTTCGCAACTGCTCAAAGGCTACACTAAAAGGCTGCTCCTTTTGAGAACGAATATCTTGAAGGGTTAAGTATCGCTCCAGTTCCACCTCTGTTTCTGGGAAACTAGGCGATCGCAATAATTGCCCCGCTAGTTCCAACATATTGAGCCAATCTGTAGAAACCGTTTTCAGCGAGAGCAAAAAGTAATCTGTTGCCGCATCAGCACTCAGTTGAGCGCCGACAGACTCAACCCGTTCGGCAATTTCAATCGACGAGAGACTTTGGGTTCCTTTAGTGAGGACGGCGGCAAGCAGGTGAGAGAGTCCAGATTTTTCGCGGGGTTCCCACTGGCTACCTGTCCTCATAAAGATGCGAGTTGCAATAATATCTGCCGCTGAATTTTCAATGGCAATCACAACGATGCCATTATCCAGAACCATGGGGTGGATAAGTTGCTGGGATTGTGACGTTGTGGCATTTTGAAGCATGAAGTTTAAAATAGTGACCAGTTAGGTACAAGATACGGATGCCTGAGTTATCAATCACCAATCTCCAGCGATCGGTTTGAGAACTGTCACCGCGTAATGATGGGGAGAAAGATACTGCTGTGCTAACACCATCAAGTCAGACGGTGTTAGTCCTTGAATCTGACGGGGATAAGTGACAGCAAGTTCTGCTGTCGCAATAGTATTGTAATATCCGTACAGACCTGCGAGTTGACCGGCAGCCTCCGTCGAAAAGATGTAATCATTACATAGTAAGCGCTGACAGCGGCTGAGTTCTTTTTGAGATACAGGCGTTGTTTGGAGTTGCAGGAGGCGATCGCAAATATGTGCTTCTACTTGCTCTAAGTACTGGGGTTCTAAGTAGGCGCTAATCGTGAACAAACTCGAATCGCGCTGGAGTGAGAAACCACTGCTAATCCCTTGAACCCATCGCAGCTCTTCTCGCAACTCTCGTACCAACCGTGACGAGCGTCCATCGGCTAGTAACACCGAGAGTAAATCTAAACCATAGGCATCTCTAAGTCCTTCGACACCCGGTCCAATCCAAGCCATCAACAGGCGTGCCTGTTCGATGCGAGGCAAATACAGTTCCTGACGCCGAATTTCGGTAATCGGTGGTTCTGCCTCAGATTGCAAGATTGGACAATAGCTGGGATTGCAGAAGTTTTCAAAGGACTTGTTCACCAACTCCAACGCTGAGGCTTGCTCAACTCCCCCAGTAATTACCACCGTCATGTTTTCCGGTTGGTAGTGAGTGGCGTGAAAACTGCGCATCTGCTGGGGGGATTGCGCCATCAGTTGCATTTCCGTTCCCAGCACCGAACGTCCGTAGGGATGACGCTGATAAATGTTTTCTGAGAGTGCCTGAAACCCTATCCAATCGGGATTGTCAAAGCAGGCGCGAATTTCTTCTAACACCACATCCCGTTCCCGCTCGAATTCGTCGTCAGGGATAGCGGCGTGTAAGAGTAAATCGGCTAGGGGAGGCAGGGTATCTTCTAAATAACGATTGGCTGTAGTCAGGAAAAAATGAGCGTAGTCATGGCTAGTCGCGGCATTCGTGAGTCCGCCGTGACTTTCAATCACCGAGTCAAACACACCCGGAGCTAATTTCTGAGTGCCTTTGAAAATCATGTGTTCCAGGAAATGAGCCATACCAGTCCATTCCTGGGGTTCTGCGATCGCACCTGCACGCACCCAAACATCCACAACAACGACGGGTGTCGCGGGTAGACATTGGTGAATGACACTCAATCCATTTGGAAGTTTGAAGATATTAGCGGAAAAGTTTGTAGTAATCAGCGGATCAGATAGCAATTTTTCTAATCTCAACTTTCAGCTTATGAGTTAAATTTAGTCTCATAGTAACGCCTGAGGGTTGAAAATTCAGAAAATTTTACTACACAAATCCTATTTAGAGTCAGCATTATTCTGAGGATTTCCACCAAGTCTCTAAACACCAAAATCCCCAGTCTCTCAAGACAGGGGATTTCAGAGATATGAAGTTCCCCAGGACGCCGTCTTACCTCAGTTTATGACCTGGCTGAACCAGGTGGGTACCGTAGACTCTCGTTTTTAAGTTTCCGGGTACAAGCCCGGTCTACTGCCACGAGAACACTGGGTTCCCTTATATAAACGGACATAGATCAACAAACTTTATTGGCAGTCACCAACGTCCCAGTAGAAACTCTAAACTCCATTGTAGTCGTTTGCCTCAGGATGTCCACTCGCTTGTTCAGTTTGTCCAGGGTTCATCTGCTGACTCCTGACTCCTGACTCCTGACTCCTGAAAATGGTAAAATAGATATTGGTTTTCGCTCTCGGATTGGTTGGGAACACCTAACCCTTCGGTTTGGTGGTAGATGGTATACAACGAACCCCACTCCTATCTCATTAAACTCGGCTTATCTCATTGGAATAACTGGAGGGCAAAAAAGCCCGATGTCATTCCTATGCTTGAGGGAGCTAACCTCAATTTACTAGACTTGAGCGGATTTAATCTCAGGGAAGCCAAAATCCAGGGGGCTAACCTCTTCGGCACCGATCTTATTGAAGCCGATTTAACTGGAGCTGATCTTAGAAAAGCTGACTTAACTGGAGCTGATCTTAAGAAAGCGAACTTAACTGGAGCTGATCTGTCGGAGGCAAGGCTGATCCGAACTCAGACATTAGAGACAAATTTTAAGGGGGCAAAATTTACTGGCACTTGCCTAGAAGATTGGAATGTCGATAGTGGTACGAACCTTGAAGGTGCAATCTGTGACTATGTTTACCTCAAGTCTAAGTATTCCCCTCAAGAAAAACGGTATGTTCTGCAAGAACGCCGTCCGTATACTGGAACGTTTGAGCTGGGAGAGTTCACCCGACTATTCCAAAAAACGTTAGAAACTGTTGACCTGATTTTCCGTAACGGTATTGATTGGCAAGCTTTTCTGATGGCATTTCAACAGTTAGAGATTGAGCGCAACAAATCGGAGCTGTCGATTCAAGGGCTTGAGAATAAGAATGGCTCTTTTGTGGTTCGGATTAGCGTTGCACCAGAAGAGGACAAGACAGAACTTGAAAAATCTTTTAAACAGCAGTACAAACTAGCTCTCCAAGCCATTGAAGAAAACTATCGAGAACAGCTTGAAGGAGTCGGTAATTTGGATGAGTGGATTGCCGATTACCGCCACCGAAATGCCGAACTCAAAGAGATGATCGAGGTGATGGCTAAAGTCCAGTCTCCATCTTGTCGAAATTCGATTATACCGTAAACTAACTTAAATAAATATTCACTTCATAGGGACTTTCTGTGCCATCGGGATTCCGGCGATAGCTGATTTCCCCCCCCAATTGCATCATGCACTTAAGCAACGTCTGGTTATGCCTGATTTGAGAGAACAACTGCTCTGTTGTGTTCAACGGGATGCAACTTCCCCACTCCCTACTCCCTACTCCACCCGTTGCAGACTCGTTTGCTTCGGATCAATAATTTTCTGTCCCAAACCAGAAAATTTAACCGCAATACTGATTTTATTTCCTGATCCAAAGACATGGGTAACTTCACCCGTTCCAAAGGCTTCGTGAATCAACAAATCACCCTTTTTCCAGGTTTGAGATTTCGAGCCTTTAGATTTTGACCCTTTAGCTGCTGCAACCTTAGAGAGTTGATGTGCGGATTTAACTTTCACCAACGTGCTACTGATTAGATCTGCGGGCAACTCTTCTAAAAACTGAGAACGAACTGCCGGTTCCCGATACCCATAAAGACGACGTTCGCGGGCGTGGGAGAGGAATAACTGTTCTTGGGCGCGGGTAATGCCAACATAACAGAGACGGCGTTCTTCTTCCAAGGCAATGGGGTCATTTAGGGTGCGGGAGTGGGGAAGCAATCCTTGTTCTAAACCGACGAGGAATACAACCGGAAACTCTAACCCTTTAGCAGAATGTAGAGTCATCAGAGAGACGGCTTTTTGCCCTTCTTCAAGGTTATCTAAATCAGAAGCAAGGGAGGCATTTGCTAGAAATCCTTCTAAGCTAGTATCTTCATTTTCTTCCTGAAATTGCAAGACGGCGTTATAGAGTTCGGAAATATTTTCTAATCGGTTTTCGGCTTCATCCGTGCCTTGCTTTTTTAAGTCATCAATATAGCCGGACTCTTCCATTACAGACTTAACGATTTCAGCCGCTTGCAGGGTTTCAATTTGCTCTTGGCATTGCCGAATCACTTGACCAAACTTATTAACGGCTTTAGCCGAACGTCCGGCAAGGGTATTAACGGAGGTTTCATCGCTGATGATTTCCCACAGGGGAACCCCTAATTCTCGGGAAGCAACCACAAGATGATCGATTGTAGCTTGACCGATACCGCGTCGGGGAGTATTGATAATTCGCAGAAGACTGACCGTATCAGAGGGATTAGCGATCGCTCTCAGATAAGCGAGGGCGTCTTTAATTTCTTTGCGATCGTAGAACTTCAACCCACCGACAATGATATAAGGAACTTTCCCCCGCAGTGCATCCTCAATGGGACGAGATTGGGCGTTAGTGCGGTACAGAATGGCAAAGCTGCCCCAGTCTAATTCGGGGTTTTCTTGCGTCAGCTTGAGAATTTGACCTACCACAAATTGAGCTTCTTCTAACTCATCTTCTGCTTTGTGGCAGTAAATTTGTTCTCCCAATCCCCGTGTGGCTCGGAGAATTTTATCAATGCGTTGGGTATTTTTTTCGATTAAGTAATTAGCCGCTTGAAGAATGTTTTCTCTAGAGCGATAGTTTTCCTCTAATTTTACCATAGTACGGGTAGCTTCATCGGGCAATCCATCACCAAAGTCGGCTTGAAATCCCAATAATATGGTAAAGTCTGCCATTCTGAAGGAGTAGATAGACTGGTCAGCGTCACCCACAACAAACACCGAGCGATCGCGCCAATCCCATTGGTTTTTTCGGGTTTCGTCGTTAGTCGCTAACAAGCGAATCAGATCATATTGAATCCGGTTAGTATCTTGATATTCATCGACCAAAATATGGCGAAATTGTTTATGCCAGTAACCCAAGACGGATTCATTCTGCTGAAAGAGTTTAACGGGGACTAAAATCAAGTCGTCAAAGTCCAGAGCATTGTTAGCCGCTAGTTGCTCTTGGTAATGGCTGTAAACTTCCCCATAGACTCGTCCTTTGTACCCGGATTGCTCTTTTTCAAATTCTTGGGGAGATAACCCTAAGTTTTTGGCGTTGCTAATAGCGTAGCGGATTTTTCGGGGGTCAAATTTTTTGTCATCCAGATTGAGTTGTTTGGTGACAATAGTTTTAACGAGGGTTTGGGCATCGGAATCATCAAAGATGGAAAAGTTTCGATTCCACTGGCGTCCTTGTTCATCTTGATATTTATTAATATCGTAGCGGAGGATTCGGGCAAAGAGGCTGTGAAAGGTGCCAATCCACAGGGGTTTGATGTATTTTTTATAAACTTGCGATCGCAACTGGGTTTGTTCCGCCTCTGGCAGTAACTCTAAGCGTTGACTGTGCTTGTGTGCGGCTAGCTGCTGGGCAAATATCATTTCAATCCGGGATTTCATCTCCCTTGCCGCTTTATTGGTGAAGGTGACTGCCAGGATGTTCTCTGGATCAACCTTGTGGGTAAGAATTAAATTGGCAATTCGATAAGTTAGCGCCCTAGTTTTGCCGGAACCCGCACCAGCGACAACTAGCAGAGGACCGCAGAAGTGTTCGACGGCGCGACGTTGGGAGGAGTTGAGGTGCGTCAGAAAGTCGGTGGTTTGAGTCATGGCTAGCTGAGGCGATGAGGGCAAGTCTTCGCAAGGGAGTCTATTCTAGTTAAGGGTATCGTATCTTTGCCGCCGACTGTAGGGAGACAAGGGGACACGGGGACAAGGGGACAAGGAGATTTTTGAAGTCAGGACTTACGCACAGACGCTACATCTGGTAGGGGTATGAGATATCGTACCCCTACAATTAGAGGTTGATCGGTAAATTTGCGTAAGTCCTGAAGTGTTACTCTTCTCGCCTATCACCCTACACCCCACACCCCCTTAAATCCTATCAACGTCCAAAAATACCCATCGGGTGCAACAAACGAGAAACTGGTTTCTCCAAACTCATTGCCCGTTATTTCTGTTACGCTTCGAGCTGCACTGACCTTTACCCGATTAAAATACTCTTCTAACTCCTTTACCCGATAGGTATATAACGACATCCCCAAACACCCAGGTTTGGCTTTTTCAAAACAGTCTGCTAATTGCATCGCCTCAGGAAACCGGAGAATGTACAACCGACCCGAACGTACTGCCTGTAAGTCAGATTTTGATGACCGTGGATCGTCAAATGCTGTCACCAAAAACCGTTCTCCTGGTTGAAGATCAAACATCTGTCGAGCAGCGTCTGAGGATTCATAAGTTGTTTCTACATCATCTCGTGTCCGCAATAATCCTAAAATGTCTTCATAAAAGCACAGGGTTTCCTTGCTATCATCCTGAATAACCATGCCCATATGAGTAATCTGGCTGGTTTTGAAAAAAGCACTTTCATTAATCTGTCCATAATTCGGTAGACTGTAGCCGAAGCGCTGGAACAATACTTGCCGAGTCAGCGGTTGCAGCAGCATCATTTCTCGCACCCCCACTGCCGTCTCAAGAAACGGACGACTTTTTCTCTCTTTGTTATAGATAATTTCCCAGTGAAGATGGGTATAGTTGACGGGCAATCCTGCTGCTGTTGCTTCTTGGGCATGATTTAGGATAGTCAACAAATCAGCAGTTAATGCAGTTGCCCAACGGTTGCCTTTTCCTTTCATTGAACTCATCTGCAACCCTTCATTGGTAGGGTTTTCCCAAACCATCAAGCGAATCAGCCCGTGATCGGCATCTTGGTGATAAAGTCGAATCGAGTGCAAAGCCGAGTTCACGCTGTACAACTGGTTGGCGGCTGTGGCTGACAATTCACCCATCTGCCCAATTCGATAGCCAAACTGCTGCCAGTATTGAATTTGTGATAGGGCATCCTGAGTTCCGATACACACTTCATAGATGCCTTCTATTGAGGTAGGCTGTACCTGAGTCATAGTCGTAGAGACTTCCACAGAACTTCTCTTCACCGTTTGTCCGTTGCAGTGACAGATATCACTAAAACTATACCGTTATTGTCACGATTGCTTTTATTTGAAAATCACATAAAAATCGGGTAAAACCGTTCATATTAATAGAAACAACTTTTTGTATAGTTACAATGTCTGCTGAAGTAGTTGTCGTTCAGACTAATATTGAAGAATTGGTCGCCCAAATTTTAATGTATCGTAGAGTCACCCGTACCGAGCAGTTTATTTTGAAGTATACACTGCTTTATAAAGAAGAGCTGAATGAACAGGAGAAAACTTTAATTGACCGCATATTCTATGGGGTACGGCATGGGTTGCTCAAACTCGTTGAATAAGGGTTGATTCCCATAGCCTGATTTAATCGACGAATGCAGCAGTTATTTGTATATAAAATAAAGGAAAATATAAGAATAAATTTACCCGTTAATAACGATATCTGTAACGATTCAGCGAATAACCGCTTTTGGCAACACGTTGTCCAAACCATCGCTACGGCTGTAAAGTGTCCGGCGGATTTAGTCGCTCATTATGGGAGTGGTAGATTTGCCGTCATTTTATCGAATACTCAGGCAGAAGGCGCTGTCTGTTTAGCAGAAGAGATTCGCTTTCAGATTAAAGCCATTGAGATTGATTCAGCCCATTGCCAATTTCGCCAATCCCTCACCGCTAGTTTGGGAGTGGCTAGCGTGATTCCCAGCCGCGACTACTCTCCAACCCTGTTGCTCACTGCTGCGGCTCAAGCACTCTATCAAGCAAAAGTACAAGGATGCGATCGCGTTATTCTCTACGAAACACTGCTGCGGCAAACTCAATTCGCACGTTGATGTCGATTGCTAAATTATTTGTCACCGTTGTCAGATTAGTGTCATCTTGCTTAGGGCATATAGCTTGCTCCCCTCAGCACCCAAACTAGCTCACACAAAACGATATTGGTGATAAAGCAAGGCTGATTCTCTTGAATAACACTAACGGTCTGTTGCCATTGTTGCTCATCATCTCTAGTAAGGTATCGAATTACGGCGATGGGCGATCGCACTGGACGGCACACAAATGTCAGAAAGCGCATTATGCTAAACGCTGATACAACTCACCATTCTTTGTCAACACATAATTGGCTGCTTCAACAAACTCGCTCTTTTGAGAGTTGAGCCAATCCTCCAAGCTTGCCTTCAATAACACTTCGAGTGCAATCCCATGCACTGCTGCCAAATCTTGTAGCTTTTGGAATTGGGTGTCTGAAAGGTCAAGGGTAATAGAAGCCACAGCGATCGCTCTCCCGATGTTTTTGGGTTAAGTCTAGCATCTACCCCCAATCGGCAGCCTCGTTGTGCAGTCCCAATCCAGGAACGAAGCCAGCTAAGAATCTCCTCGTCTGAGGGTTGGTGAAAGGAAACGATACGCCCTGTCATTCTAGCTTGAGCAATCACGTCCACGGTCACAGCCTAAAGTGCGATCGCTCTTCATATCGCTTGTTGGTTGAGAAACATCATTTCAGCGTGATCAGTAGGTTTTGCACAGTAAAGTCAGACAAGATAGTTTTGTCCAGACGCGCTAGATTGACCTTTTGAGCGAGATGAAATCTTGTATGTGTCAAGTTTGTGCTGTGGTGAAAATGAGCGCTTTTCAAGGTTGCTTTAGAGCAATCGGCATTAGTTAAGTCTGCTCCCTTAAACTGAGTGCCACCTAGTCCTACAATCCATGAGGCTACAGTGAAAACGAGGCGTTCACGAGGATCACATCTTATCGTTCTGCAACTAATTAAATAGCTGACTGACAGGATTATACCAGCACCAGCAAAAGCGAAGATGATTGCAGCAATTCCAGCACCGGTAAAAGCGCTAGAGCCATCAATAATGTACAAGAGAATAGCAACAACAGAGGCGAAAATAAGAGCAAAAACAATAAGGCTTGCACTTGTGAAAATCAATGCCGTAGTGCTAGCAACAGCAACAGCAATTGTACTTGCAACAATAGTGGGAAAAGTAAACAAGAATGCCAAGAAGCTATACACACCACTAATCAGGGCTGTATAAGCAACGATATAGGCAACTATAGGTGCATCAGAATTACTAGAAACGCCAGGGTAAGCAACAAAGATAATGATGGCAATAATACCACTATTAGCAATAATTGCAGTCGTAATCCCCAGAGAACCTAAAGTACCTCGTCTATAAATCAATAGGGGGAAAATCATCAAGACAAATAACCCACTTACACCACAAGTGATATCTCCCCAGACTGTTTTTGTGGCTTCAGTTGACCCGTTAGGATCAAATATCAGAATTGCACAAACAGCCCAGAACATTGCTGCAAACAAAGTCGGTATTGCTATAAAAACTGAAGCCACCATTAATTTTGGAATAGCCCATCGCCGCAATGTTCCAGTTTTGGCTCCGCAGAGATCAACGCCAACCAGTCGGGCATCTGTAAAGTTTGTTCCCCGGAGGTCGCTGAGGCTGAGGTCAGATCCACTCAGATCAATGCCGCGCAGTCTCATCCCACGTAAAGACTCATAGCTAAGGTTTGCACCCACAAAGCTACGTTCTCCTTGACGGTAGCGATGATAGAGTTCTTTGGCAGTAAAGCGAGGACACTCCATTAGCAGTATAGGGAAAGGATGCTCCTATTAAATTGAATCTTAGACTAAGCAAAAACTATTTTTTAGGTAGCAGATTATTTCTGCATAATACGCGGCTTAAGCTGAATAGCCAGAATCTTTCCACATATTTTCAGATTCCTTACGGAGGCGAGCAGGTGTACTATTAGATGCACAGTACATCTACTTATCTCTATGCAGCCACCTCCTAAGAAATTGCTGGATCAGGTACGGGATGCTATTCGTCTCAAACACTACGCCTACCGCACTGAAGAAACCTATGTGCAGTGGATTCGCTGCTACATCCTATTTCACATTATAAGCGCCATCCAAACTATGGGGATTCGTGCCGGAGCAAACAATCGTTGGTCGTGCGGTTCTACAAATCTATCCTCTTATGCACTTTCAGGGTCTGTTGTAACGGCTAAAGTGAGCGGCGGCGAATATGACTGAAACGAAGTGCAAAGACTCTCTACCGTCCACTCCACTGAGCTGTTAGCCTGCGTTGCACTACGTCAGATTGGGGTTTACAATTTATCAATTGTCACCAACCCGCCTTCTGTAAACTGAATCACAAGTTCTTGCTCTTCTAGCAAGGCAGTTCCCAGTAAAGGTCGCCGTCCTGTAGCAATAACAAGGACTTCTCGCTCTTCACCATTCCAAAGGACAATCGCCTCGTAAATTGGTAGCAAGACTTCGCTGTTATCTGCCAAATTCGCGGGAGTATCGTGTCTGAAGGTCAAGCCCATCAAAGAAACCGCTTCTGAAGGAAGACATAGTTCTCCTGTGAACCCTGTATCTATAACAAACTCAATAGGGATGGTTGAGCCGTTTGGCAGCAAAAATGTTAGTGCGACAGTTGCATATCTATCCGTCACGATTCCAGAAATCACTTGGAGACACGCTCCATGACCCCACCAAATGAGACGGCAACGTTGTATCCAATGCGAATACCAAAGAGTCGAGCATTTAGGTGCTTCTTACTGAGGTTACGTGATGCTTGCAGTCCAGTTTTATCAACTTCATAATCACCTGTTTCAATGTCGATAATGACCATCTTGCCAATGTTTTCCTCGGTCTCAACTTTTTGACGAATTCCGCCCTCGTACAGTTGCTTTGCCCGATGCGCAACTTCCTCACGACTTAACAGAATTGCTTGCATACACTGGCTCCTGGTCAATATGCCATCTGTTTGTACCCCTTCATAATATCTTAGAAACAAATAATGATTCGCGATCGCCGACAACGCTCCACAATCCCCCTATCTCTGGTAGAAGCTGAGTTAGAACAACAATCCTGCACTCCTGGCATGGGCTGTCCCTGCCTCACACGATCGTAGGCATAACGAGTAATCGTAGCGACATCATGAGTCAGTAAAACACGTCCTTCTTGGGCTGCCCACTCTAAAATGGTTGGATCGTCCTCGCCTGACAACCCAATATCTTGCACACGAACCATGTCAAGCATTGGATTACGGCGAAATAATCCTCGAACGATCGTGTTATCAAAGTTCTCATCAACCAGAAGTTTCAACACGCTTGCTGCTTTGCTTTACGGGCAAGCAGGCGATCGCGCAAGCCTTGCGGATCAAATCTCGCTTGATTCATTTCACGAATCTCTTGTGCTTGCTGCTGTCGCTGTTGTAAGTAGGCTTCTACTTTTGACTGGTGCTTGAGATAGAAGGCAATTGTGGCATAAACGTCGGCTAGATTCAGGGACGGATACCGATACGCAATTTCCTCTGCTGTCGCGCCTTGCCCAAAGACAGCGACCACAGTATCCAATGTCACGCGAGTTTTTCCGACTAAAATTACGCCATCCTCATTCGCTTGTAAAGGAGCAGGTTCAGCCACAATTGCCAAAGTCATGAGCAGCTTCAAATTCACTGCCTTGATGGTAACAGATAAGTTACGCAGACATTCTTAAGCAAACAGTACAGGCGGCAACCGTTAATCAACCCCGGCTATAGGCGATCAAACTCTATCCTGTTTGTAATATAGATTCAGGTCACTTTCTAATCCTGGCTACAGGGTGGGATAAACAGCGATGGCTCGACACTATTCTGTTTCATGTCTGAACACCAAAAGCGATCAAACACACGCGCTAAATCCTCAACAGCAATCCTATTCGTCATAATAATTGGGCAATCGACAGTTGAGTAAACCCCTGAAAAGGGAAAAGACAAATCCCTTTTCCCGGAATTTCTAGGCTCGTTCACTCATAGGTTGTACCATTCGGCATAATTGCCCCTTTTAAAGAAGCCTCTGTCAAATTGGCTCCTGTCAAGTTGGCTCCAATCAAGTTAGCTTCACTTAAATTAGCCTCGTTGAGATTAGCTCCAGTGAGATAAGTGAGGAGCAAGCCCGTTCGTAGCAGATTAGCTTGACTTAGGTTCGCATCCTGCAAGTTTGCCTCCAGCAGATTGGCACCGATTAAATTGGCTTTGTACAAGTTAACCTTGTAAAGATT
Source organism: Coleofasciculus sp. LEGE 07092 (assembly GCF_015207375.1). Classification (GTDB taxonomy): domain Bacteria; phylum Cyanobacteriota; class Cyanobacteriia; order Cyanobacteriales; family Coleofasciculaceae; genus LEGE-07092. Next base: position 12,365 of record NZ_JADEWY010000001.1, read on the forward strand.
AGCTTTGCTCAAGTTACTTCCCCGCAGGTTAGCCTTTTTCAAGAACGCTCCCTTCAGGTTGGCACCACTGAGATTAGCATTACTAAGGTCTGCGCTATTAAGGTTGGCACCACTGAGATTAGCATTACTAAGATCTGCGCCATTAAGGTTAGCATCACTGAGATTAGCATTACTAAAGTCTGCTTCTTTCAAGATAGCTTCACTCAAGTCGGCACTCTCTAAGTTAGCATCCCGCAAGTCTACTCGATGCAAATAGGCTCGGATCAAACTAGCTCCACTCAGGTTGGCTCTCCTTAAATCTGCTTCACTGCAAATTGTACGATTCAGTGTTGCCTTTCTCAAGTCAGCATCCTTGAAAATTGCTCGACTCAAGGTTGCCCCAGTCAAGTTCGCCTTGCTCAATTTTGCCCCTTTTACCCGAGCACCAATCAGACTGCTGCCAATCAAAACAGCAACCTTTAGATCTGCCTCTGATAAAGTAGCACCGCTGAGGATAGCTCCACTCAAATTGGCTTCAATCAAGATTGCCCCCGTCAGATCAGCTTGGGAGAGAGTGGTTTCGATTAATTGGGCGCTTTTGAGATTGGCAACCCTCAAATCTGCATCCTTAAGATAAGCGCCAATGAGTTTAGCTTTTGTTAAATTTGCCCCCTTCAGATGAGCGGCACTTAAATTGATCCGATTCAGATTAGCTTCACTTAAATCGGCTCCAATAAGGTTGGCTCCAGAAAAATTACGTTCTCCTGTTTCGTGCCGATTCAAAAGTTCGGCTTTACTTAAAAATTCACTTGCTTTCATAAAAATTGCCTGGTTGTTTTGCTGTTGTTCAGCGACAGGCTCTCCCTAAATTTGTAAAAAGAAACTCCATAGAACGGCTTTGCTAATCCTTCTTGGGAAAATTAACACAATGAGTAAATTTTAAAAGCTATCTGGGTAGCTGTAAGCTAACAGGTGAGGAGAAAAAATTACTCTCTCATCGTTAGACTTGAGTGAGACTGAGCGAGCACCACCTACGACAGTAACAGTGACTCTCAATCGAGGCAGTATTTAAGTATTCACTTTTCTAGAGTGAATACTTAAATACTGTTCTCGGACGACTCAGCCGGTGTCACCTCCCCTACTACTGCACGACTTTAATAAACTAGAATCTGTGGAGAATCGTCGTTCGCCGCTTGGGTTTACCAATCTACCAGTAACGGCAACAGCTACAAAAAGCCTTTTCCCAAGGATGGGTTTTTATTCCAACCAGGTCTCGGCATTAAACTAGAAAAGTCTCTTGTATTCAATGCCCTAGTGAACTCTACTGCTGCTCCCAAGTCTTGGCTAGGCGTCATACAGTTAGATCGAGATCGTGTAGGTTTGTAATTCGTGAGCGATCGCCCAGTTGTTAATCGCTAGACATGAACTTATTTTATAGATAGCGCTTCGCTGGTCAGCCGCCATCTGCTTTCATCTGACTACAAGCATCCTAAAACTACTGGTTGCAGATAGTCTGAGTTTGATATGCCAGAAAAACGACGAGAAGCCACATCTAAAAAACTTTATTCTTTAAAGATAATGGTTCGAGGTCAGATTGTGCAAGGTAGGGTTAGCAGTAGAGCCGCAGGCGTCTAATCTGAGGCAGGATGTTCATTGCTCAGGGTTCATGGATTGACACCCATGAATCCTATAATCCTAGTGTCCTTTAAAGATGTGTTATACTAGATCACCACATTAAATTTTTATCTTCATCAAGGAAAAGCAATGATTCCCTTGCTCCTTCCTTGTCCAGCTCCCAAGGCTGGAGTTTTACCAAATAGCAATTTTTGATGACAGAAACTTCTCTATCAGACCCCAAAGTCGTCGGTTATTGGGCTTATCAGGCAATTGAAAAACATTTCCGAAAAGTAATTAAGCACGAAACGGACGTTCTTAAAGACAAAGATCCCGAAGCGCTTCATCAGATGCGCGTCGGTATGCGGCGTCTGCGTACAGCCGTTACGGGTTTTGCACCAGCCCTTTCACTGCCAAAAGCCGCACGCGAAAAAAAAATTGCCAACGTTGCCCGACAACTTGGACAACTGCGGGATATCGATATTTTGCAAGACGCCCTGCACAACCATTATTTGCCAGGACTACCAAAGTCAGAGCAAAAAATCCTTAAGAAAGTTTTAGAAACCCTTGGAAAAGAGCGCAAGCATACCTTAAAGCAGGTACAGGCAACCCTCAGCCAGCAACGCTACCAAAACCTCAAGCAGGCATTGGAAACTTGGTTAGTACAGCCCAATTACAGCACGTTTGCCGAATTTGCAATTGACGATATCTTGCCCGAGTTGCTTCTGCCACTCGTAAGCAACTTTTTCCTGCATCCAGCTTGGTTGGTGGGAGTCAAACTTCAATCTGGAGAGATTGAGGTTAAGAGCGATTTGAGTTCTGAAAACGTCATGCAGCTTCTAAGTACTCACGCCGAAACCGTACATGATTTGCGCAAGCAAGCCAAGCGAGTGCGTTATCAGATGGAACTGTTTACTGAATTTTACGATTCTACCTATCAGGATCACGTTAAATCAGTAAAAGCTATTCAGGGTCTTTTAGGACAAATTCAAGATAGTTTTGTATTGGTAGAGTTTCTTTGTAAAAACCTGAACACAGACGTTACTGTCGAATTACCAACCCTTGGCAAACAGTTGAAAGAAACTCGTTACCAGATATGGCAGGAATGGCAGTTCCTACAGCAGCAATATCTCAATGCTAAAGTCAGAAAAGACTTGCATAAGCTTATACTCCAACCCAGTCAGCAAGATGCCAAAGCCAGAATCTAAAAGTTAGCAGACACTCAATACTTGAACCCTCGCGCCATGAGGCAAATTTACCCATTTCCGGTTTGATTTCTAAAGCTATGAATGGCTTAATCGTTTGATTACCAAGCCTTTACCTTGGTCGCTTATAGTTGAGACTGCCTTCCCTATACCAGTGTTTGAAAGCTGGAAAAAGTTGCAACTCATGATCCAAGCTTCCAAAGTTGTTCTAGAGAGCGAGCGAGCGGAATCCACAGAAGGACGCCGATTGCATTTTTATGCCAAAGGGGAAAATATTCCATTAGTGTCTCAAGGGGTATGGCAAGTCTGCCAAGGTTTAGTGCAGCTAAGTACACTTTGCCAAAACGGTGAAGAAATATGGTTGGGTTGGGCAGAACCTTCAACATTCTTTGGTAACTGGTTTTCTTTGCTGACTGCTTATCAAGCCACCGCCCTCTCTGACGTTCATCTCATCTGGTTTTCCTTAGCAGAAATCAACGCTTCACCCCGCCTAGCGTCAGCGATGTTACCGCAGATGGTGCGACGGATGCGGCAGACGGAAGCGCTGCTAGCCATAGCCGGTCAGCGGCGGGTCGAGGATCGCTTGCAACGGTTACTATCGTTGATGAAACAGGAAATTGGTCAACCTATAGCAGAGGGAACTCGTTTAGGTGTACGCTTGACCCATCAGAATCTGGCGAATGCCATCGGCACCACACGAGTAACGATCACACGACTCCTCAGTAAGCTGAAGAAGGAGGGAGCCATTACCCTTGGGAGCGATCGCCACATTATCCTTAAAGATGGATACTTTACAAATATTGGAAATTGGTGATACAATTGTTAGTTTAATACAAATCATACGTTTATATATTAGGTAGTCACCAGTTGTAGTTACAGGAGTAGACCCCTGTCTCTCGACGCTATTTCAATTCCACCCCAAACATCTCAACAGCCAACTGGTTTGGTTGTAGTCTTGCACGGTTGGGGGGCTAATGCCCAAGATTTGGTCTCTTTGGTGCCAGAATGGGCTCTACCGAATTACCATTTCTTGTTCCCCAATGCTCCGTTTGCTCACCCCCAAGTGTCAGGGGGTACTATGTGGTACGACCTTGAACGAGAAGATTATCAGGGACTAACCCAAAGCAAGCTAATGCTGACAGACTGGATTAAATCCATCGAAAGTGTCACTGGCATTCCTCTCTCCTCCACGGTTTTGACGGGCTTTTCTCAGGGTGGGGCAATGATTCTGGATGTGGGATTGAGTTTACCAGTAGCTGGTTTAGTCTCCATGAGCGGTTATCTGCATCGAACTCCTCAAAATGTCGAGCCTCCCTTACCACCGGTCTTAATCGCCCATGGTAGACAAGATAATGTTGTTCCTTTGAGTGCAGCTCAACGCTTGCGGGACTATTTACTCAACTTAGGAGCACCGATACAGTACAAAGAATTTGATATGGGACATGAAATTGTCCCAGAGGTTATCGATGTTGTTCGAGATTTTATTTTAGTCAATACGTGAGGATTGGTCATGGGTCATGGGTCATTAGCGAATACCAACCGATAACTTATCTGTTACATCGGTTACTAAATCTGTTGCCACACTGAATCTGTTGCCACTTGCTGACCAAAGAAGAAAGGACAAACGACAAATCACCAAAAAACTTACAATACCTTAACGTAACTCTTCCCCAGTCCCGTCCTCAAATAGCGATAATATAAAAGCGGCTGTAGCGTGCTACAGGGCTTAACGACAGATGCTATTCAAGGGAGGCGTGAGCAATGGCAACTTTAAGTATTTCCCAGCGCGATCTTTCCACTCTCACTGTAGAAGACGTTGCTGATTTGGCTACTCGTCTAGAACGAGATGATTACACCAATGCCTTTGAAAGTTTAGATGATTGGCATTTGCTCAGAGCGCTGGCGTTTCAGCGTCCAGAATTAGCCGAACCCTACCTCTACTTGCTGGATTTGGAAGGCTACGATGAAGCGTGAGCAACGGTAGACGAGTTTTAATAGGTATAGGCGGTGGCATTGCCGCCTATAAAGTTTGTGAGCTTATTTCTACCTTATTTAAGGTTGGAATACAAGTCAGGGTCATTCTCACATCTGCGTCTCAAGAATTTATCACTCCTCTTACTGTCAGCACGCTTTCGCGTCATCCAGCATACAGCGATCGCCTTTTCTGGCAACCAACCCACAACTGCCCAGTTCATATTGAATTGGGAGAATGGGCAGAGGTTTTTGTTATTGCTCCCTTGACAGCTAACACCTTGGGTAAGTTAGCCCACGGTTTAGCCGATAATTTACTAACTAATACAATACTGGCATCTCGTTGTCCCGTCTTGCTGACACCTGCGATGAATACCGATATGTGGGAACAGCAGTCTGTGCAGCGCAACTGGCAACAGCTACTGAGTGACTCGAGATATCATAGTGTTGGACCTGGTGCTGGACTGCTGGCGTGCGATCGCGTTGGTTCCGGACGCATGGCAGAACCTGCTGAAATTTTCACCTCTATTCACTCTTTATTGCATACTGGGGGCAAGCGAGATTTAGCAGGTAAGCGAGTATTAGTTAGTGCAGGTGGCACGCGGGAGCATTTAGATCCAGTACGATTTATTGGCAATCCCTCCACCGGAAAAATGGGATTGGCTTTAGCACAAGCTGCTAGGGATCGGGGCGCACAAGTAACGCTAGTATACGCACCCGCTACCTGGGAAATCCCTACAGACATTCAATCCATTCGAGTTGTGAGTGCTGCTGAGATGCGAGATGCCATGGTGTCCTATTTCCCAGAAGCAGATTTAACTGTCATGGCAGCAGCAGTGGCAGATGTGAAACCCGTAGAGTATGTACCGGAGAAGTTACCCAAAAATAAGCTGCCTACTGCCTTAGCCTTAGAACCCGTGCCAGATATCATCGCTGAGTTAGGACGCCTCAAGCAACCTCATCAACGCTTAGTCGGCTTTGCTGCACAAAGTGGTGATATTGTCAAGCCTGCGTTACAGAAGTTGCAAGCGAAGAAGTTGGACGCGATCGCAGCTAATCCCATTGATCAACCTAATGTCGGGTTTGGCAGCGACTCCAATCAAGCGATTTTCATCGACAAACAAGGACGCCAGCAGCAAATTGAACCCTGTAGCAAATTGCAGCTCGCTCATTATTTGTGGGATTTTATCAGAAGCATTCCCAGAGACTGATACGAAGTTGCAGTCTCTCCCCGTCCGGTAAAAGTATCTACGCCGATCGCAGCGGCTGAGTTTGCCACTGACGCTGCTGTAACTGATGCATATGGTCAAACAGCTTCCAGCAGTAGGGTTCTGTCAGCCCACAAGTGACTGCACCCCGGAGTACAACATTGAAATACCAATCGTCAGGAGCCAGTTCTTCTGCCAACTTATCCACCACCACATAGGTACGGACATCCTTATATAAGTGTCCGCGACAGTGAACTTCTATTGTTTCTCGCCGATAACCACCACGAGGCACTTCTTCGCGTTCATCTAAGGTATCGCTACACCGCCAAGGCAGGCAATACAAGACTCCTTCAACGATCGCAGTTGGATCTGGAACAATATCGAGTACTCCACAGTTACGCCGCAAGGATTTGCGATTAAAAGCAAGTCGATACCCATGGAGTAAGCCTGAACCCATGACGAAATCGTGGGTACTCTCGCCGAGCGATCGCTTTAAATCCACCGGACACATACAAGAGCCATATGCGAAATAGTAGAAAGTTGGCTCTTTTAGAGGTAGCTGTAATACATTAGCACCTAGCTGGGAATCTTTGGGAAACGGTGACGGTGAACCTTGACGATCGCTAGACTGAACGCTCATTTCTAGAAGATTCTATTTCTGATTTTAAGTATGGATTATAACAGGAATCTCTTTTATACAACACAATCTCGATAGCTTAACCGTAGATTCCAGGAATTTGAAGTGATTTGTAAAACTAATGAGACAGCAAGTGGACTTTCACTATTAGCCCGGAGTTCAAACTCCGGGCTGATTTTCGGGCTTACCGACAAAGGTACAAGTATCAAGTGAAAACTTACCTCGCCATCTGATTCCAAGCTTGAACAACCGTCTGCAACGATTCAGGCAGTTGGTTTTGAGCGATATCAGCGTAGCGAGTCGTACCTGTTTTACTTGTGAGCGTGACGGTGAAGTAGTCAGCAGCTCCCGTAGGTGCAGGAAATGCCAGTTGATTGAACTGAGAAAACGTCTGCCGCTCTAGCAATTGCTGAAACTGCCGTAACTGTCGCCGGGAAATCCGATGAATCTCCGGTTTGGATGGGGTGTTATTATTCCGACCCAGTTGCACTCGGCTAACTTGCCCATTATTCATCAAAGTGGTTTGATAGGTCATACCCGCAATACCACCACTTGTAATTGCTCGAAAAACTTCTCGCTGTCCTAACGGTGACGGCAGTTCACTCACCGGAATTTTGGTCGCGGAATTGGGTAAATTGCCATCACTGATGTTGCTAGCTGACTCATTGAACCTCACCTGAGAACCATTAGAACTAGCATGATAAATCAATCGTTGTTCACCAGCCCCTACAGTTACCTGCCAAATAGGGACTAAATCCCTGGTGCAGCCTTCACCGGGACGGGGTAACTCTAGACAACTACTGCTCCCTCGAATCTGGTTAGATTTGACAACTGTTAGCCGATAGGTTGGTATACCTGTGCGCTGAGATGCTGTCCGCAAAACAGCATCGGTAACGGAAGACGGAGCATCCCCGATATTACTAGCATCTTCATTAAGTCTGACTAGGGAACCTTTGGCATCCGTGCGATAAACCAAGCGTTGCCGTCCGCCTTCTACAGTTACCTCCCAACCCATTTGGGCAATCTCGGTGCAAATTTCATCTGGTTGCAGCAGTCCCAGACATCCGTTCGTTACCATTTGTTGGGCTTTAACAATGCGGAGCTGAGACGTAGATAACCTTGTACGCTGGGATGCGGCTTGCAACACGGCATCAGCAATGGAACGCGGCAAATCAGCAGAAGGATTACCCGCGTTTTCGGGTTCTATCCGTAACGTGTCGCCCTGACTATCTGTGCGGTAAATCCAAGTTTGGCGTCCATTAGACATCACCACGCGCCAACCTTCTACCAACATTTCACCGCAGAATTCGTTGGGTTTTGCCAGTCCCAGACAGGTATTCGACCAGGTTTCTGGACTAGAACTAACGACTCTCCACTGACCGCGAGGGCTTCCAGTACGATTGGCTAGGTCTTCACGAACAGCATTGAGAACAGCAGGAGGTAATCGGTTAGGGCGAGACTGCTGAGAAGTAGTAACATCCTCACGGCGACGGTTCAAGCCTTCAGTATGTTGAGACGGTTGCGTTACAGAAGCAGTAGCAGCATCTAATACGGCTATACCAGCACTTAGGGACAAAAGGCTGGTTAGAGCTAAAGTGGCGAAAATTCGTTGGGCTTGGCGATCGCGTTTCATAGTCAATACCTTACCTTTAACGCAATACGCTGCTGTTATTTCCAGCAAACGTATAAAAGTACACAGAAAAATGGGACGTTTAACTAACGCTAGGAAGTTCCGCAGTTTAAATGGCATTTGGGTGGCAAACACTTCCCAAAACCTACTGTCACTGCTCTTTAATCAAACTTAAAAGTGATTTAGCCAAAAGCGCATCACCTTGTCAGTTCAGTCAACAGGGTGATTTGGTGCAACGGAGCTAAAAACGCTACAGTTACCTTGTTAAGGACTGCGTTTGAGATAGGATCAAAATAGACAGGCAGCAGACGGACATTGAGCGCTTAGAAGCAGATACCTAATCGATGCTGCATTTGGTAAAGCTTCTGAAGAAACTTTCGGAAGTGCTGTCTCGTCAAGCTGTCTGCCGTGCGCTAAATCTGTCTTGTCTCGTAGGGACTAGAGCCTATAAGCTGGCTACCTGGATTTGGCGTAAACTAGGCAAAGCTACATCAGAGTCTTTGACGTTAGTCACCGATAAAACCAATGACTACTAACTTGAAGCAAGGTCTGGGTTTAGTATTAATGCTGCCAATAACCTTGCTCGGAGCGATCGCCACTCCGGCTTATCTCCAAAACGCCCAAGCTCAGACAGGAGATGGACGTGCTATTACCGTTCGTGCCGATGTCCAGGAAGCTAACTCCCTAACCGGGGTGGTTACAGCTCGCGGAAACGTACAAATCGACTACCCTGCTCGACAAATCCAAGCCACTGCTGCTCAAGCCCAATATTTTAGCAAGGAACGCCGCATTATTCTCAGTGGCAATGTCTACGTTTTGCAGCAAGGCAATAGCTTGCGGGGCGAAACCATTACTTATTTAATTGATGAAGGACGCTTTATCGCCCTGCCTGAAGACCAAGGGCAGCAGGTAGAATCCATTTATATTGTTTCTGACCCAGAAGCGCCCACACAGCCTGTAGCGCCGCCTGTGACTCCCCCATTTAATCCCAAACCGGCATTCAAAACGCCAGTCAGCGATCCAGCGTCTGGGCAGTGATTGGTAATTGGGGACGAACCCCCAACGAACCATCAATAACTGAGGTGCGGGTTGAAAATTGTATTAGAAAATATCCATAAGTCTTATAACAAACGGTCAATTGTCAGTCGCGTCAATCTTTCCGTAGCCCAAGGGGAAGTCGTGGGACTACTCGGTCCTAATGGTGCTGGCAAAACGACAACGTTTTATATTGCCACCGGATTGGAAAAACCTGACCGGGGTATAGTCTGGCTAGACGATCGCGACATTACCAATCTACCCATACACAAACGGGCGAATCTGGGTATCGGCTATCTAGCTCAAGAACCCAGTATTTTCCGCAACCTCACTGTCTGGGATAATATTCAACTGATACTCGAACAAACGGGCGTCCCGCGTCAGGAGTGGCGCTGGCGGCTGCACAAGTTACTAGAGGAGTTCAGCCTGGAAAAAGTGGCTTACACCTTGGGGCGTCAAGTCTCTGGAGGAGAGCGGCGTCGAACTGAACTGGCACGTTCCTTAGCCTCTGGTGTAGAAGGACCAAAATTTTTATTTTTAGATGAGCCGTTTGCAGGTGTTGACCCTATTGCTGTGTCAGAAATTCAAAAAATTATTGCCCAATTGCGCGATCGCCAAATGGGCATTTTGATTACCGATCACAACGTCCGGGAAACCCTGGCAATTACTGATCGCGCCTACATTATGCGAGATGGACAAATCTTAGCATCGGGTAGTGCTGAAGAACTTTACAGCAATCCACTCGTTCGGCAGTATTACCTGGGTGATGAATTTCAGCAATAACGAAATTGTTCAAAATTCTAGTACTTTGATGTAAAGAATTATTTCAAAGCTCGCGCTAGTTTTTGCCTTGGTTTTAAAGCAATCGTCAATTAGTGACAGACAATGTGGGAGGATGATTGGTTGTAATTAACGTGCAGCGTTCTCAAATAGGAGTATTAGCCCTTGGCAACCCTTCGCTGTCGAGATGTCACGTTCCCGAATATCCAAGCGGTCATTTTTGATAAAGATGGCACACTAGAGGATTCCCAAGATTTTTTGCGAGAATTGGGGCAAAAGCGATCGCGTCTGATTGATGCTCAAATCCCTGGAATCGGAGAGCCGCTACTGATGGCATTTGGTATCAATGAAGACACCCTTGACCCGACAGGGTTAATGGCAGTGGGTAGTCGTCGAGAAAATGAAATTGCGGCGGCGGCTTATATTGCGGAGACGGGGAGGGGTTGGTTAGAGTCGTTAGCGATCGCTCACCGTGCTTTTGAAGAAACGGATCAATATCTTAAAGATGCTGCGGGAACATCACCCCTGTTTGCTGGGTGTCTGGAAGTGCTGAAATTTCTTTCAGATGCGGGTTTGAAACTGGGAATTCTTTCTGCTGACTCTACATCAGGAGTACAGGCATTTGTCAAGCGTCACCAACTTGACTCCTATATTCAGTTACAGGAAGGCGTGGATACAGAACTGAGCAAACCTGATCCGGCATTATTTCTGCAAGCTTGCCAAACCCTAGGCGTTGAACCTGCCTCAACCCTGATGGTTGGAGATTCGGCGGGGGATATAGAAATGGGACGCCGTGGGGGTGCGGCGGGTTGTATTGGTATTCGTTGGGGCAATGGGGGGGATGTTGGGTTAGCAGGCGCTGATGTTGCGATCGCGCAGTTGGATGAAATTCAAGTGGTGGATGCTTGATATATAGCGGTTTTCACTTACATGAGGTACAGTCCCATTCCCTACTCCCTGCCTTACCCTCTCAGTGTAGAGTAGGGTAGTATGGGTAGTCTGTGGAATGAAATACCGAAAATGGTGATCGGTGCGCTCCATCATAGGTGCGACACTTAAAGGATAATTCCATTCAGTAGTAGTGATATTGGGTAAAATTCACAACCTTTTCTAGCCCTCACCTTCAAGAATGACTGTCGCTAAATACAAATCCCCACTCTTACTCATTCCCGGTTTATCGGTGATGGATCGCTACATTATCACCGAACTCATTCCGCCATTTCTGTTTGGCATGGGAATGTTTTCAGCCGTTGGAGTCACCATTGGTAGCTTATTTGACCTGATGCGTCGAGCTGTGGATGAGGGGTTGCCTGCCACGCTGGTACTGAAAGTACTAGTACTCAGCCTGCCGCAATTTATTGCCTATGCCTTTCCCACATCAATCTTGCTGGCGACTTTATTAACCTACAGCCGTCTCTCTAGCGACAGTGAACTGACTGCCCTGCGAAGCTGCGGCGTCAGTATTTATCGTCTCGTACTACCAGGAATCCTCCTGAGTTTGCTCGTTACCGGTCTGACTTTTCTCTTCAATGAACAGATAGTGCCAGCCGCTAACTATCAAGCGACTGTTACCATGGAGCGAGCACTCAACGAAGAAAAACCACCTTTCAAAGAACGGAATATCTTTTATCGAGAATACGATAGCGTCGATCAAGAAGGAAATAAAGAAACGATACTGAAGCGTCTCTTTTATGCTCAACAGTTTGATGGCGAACGGATGAGAGGCTTAACAATTCTTGACTGGTCGCAGCAAGGTCTTAACCAAATCGTGACAGCAGAATCGGCCGTGTGGAATTTCACCCAAAGTACCTGGGATTTCTTCAACGGCACTATTTATTTAATCGCTCCTGATGCATCCTACCGCAACATCTTGCGGTTTACCCACCAACAGCTACAACTACCGCGCACTCCCCTAGACTTGGCGAACAAAGGTCGAGACTATGATGAGATGAATATCGCCGAATCTAGAGAGCGTCTGAAGTTAGAGAGAGCCAGCGGTGACGAAGATGACGTGCGCAAGATCCTAATCCGCATTCACCAAAGAATTGCCCTACCCTTCGCTTGTTTGGTCTTTGGCTTGGTCGGTAGTGCTTTGGGAAATAGCCCCCAACGCACCAACAAAGCCACCGGCTTTGGGGTCAGTGTGTTAGTGATTTTTATTTACTATATGCTAATGGCTGTAGGAGATGCTCTGGGACTCAGTAATTACCTACCGCCAATCGTGGCAGCTTGGTTGCCAAACTTGTTGTGTTTGAGTGTTGGTGGATTTTTGTTAGTCAAAACGGCTCAATAGTTCATTAAGTCGCGCCCTTTCCTACCCCATACCTTCCACCCTGTTAAAGGTTCATCCTTCGCTTTGAGCAAGCAATAAACCACAGGTATGCCCTTGGTTAATGACTTAAAGTGTTTCATTCAAATTAAAACCGCTATAGTAGAAGCTAGGAGCTTTGTCGCTGCTACAGAATCGTAAGTCCAGCTACACGATTGCACCATGTCTTCTCCTAATCAACTTCCTGCCTACTTCCGCTATTTAAAAGCCCGATTACAGCCTTTTAAGCGACCTGCATTTTGGATTTCCTCAATGGGGCTGTTGCTAGTTCTGCTTTTTGCCTGGGAGTATTGGAATGATCCAGAGTGGTTCAGTTTTCTAGAAACAAGTCCGAGCGATGATTTGTTCGCTCCGGCTGAACCAACCCTCTCCTCTGAAGAACTTGCCGCAACCGTTGCCGAGATCGACAGTTCCTCAGTACTGCTCGAAGAATTTAACCCCGAAAAAGCTTTAGCTTTAACGAATTTACCAGACTCAACGGCTGAAAAACAGGACTCAGGAGGATTGCTGAGTGAGTTGGCACCTGCAAACACCCAACAAGAATCTGCTCCCTCAATTCTCAAGGAAACATCTGAAGCTAAATCAAACTCCAGCAATCCCTTCGCAAAATCTGCACAAGACTTTTTAAATGCTGGAATTTTCTCTGGCACTAACCTGTTTGCCAATCCCAATTCTTCTTCTACGGATACAGAGTCTTCTTCCTCAACAGGTGGCGATGTCGGCAGCATAAATTTGCTCAACATCTCAAACACCGACTCAGGTAAGGCATCCACTAGTCCCTCATCGAACACACCCACCGGAGTCAGGGGAACGGGTTCTGCTAGCAGCAGCAGTAGCACTCAGACTTTGCCAATTCCTACCAATCGTGGACAAGACATAGCTCCATCTACTATTGTGCCAATAACTCCCTACAGTGGTGCGGGGCAAGTTAACTATCCGCCTGCTACTGTACCAGGAGCAAGTAGCTATAACGGTGCTGGACAGATGAATTATTCCACTGCTCCCGTACCGAGCGCACCCCGTTACAACGGTGCTGGACAACAGGCTTATCCACCCGCTGCCGCACCAAATGCAACAGGTTATGGTACTTATCCGACAACTCCTAATAACGTCGGGCAGTACTCGAATCAACCTTCTAACGGATTTCCCAACTCATCAGGAGTCAACTCAACACCGATATCGCCAGGGTTGCAGCCGAGTCAGCTCAATGGCTCGAATCTGAATCGTTAAGTTGTTTTTTAAAGAGGGGTAGGGTTTAGGAAATAAGGGGACAAGGGGACAAAGAAAATTCTATTACCCCCATACCCCCTTGCCACTTTTCAGGCTAGGAAAAGTGTTGGATAATTGCTTCTGCAAATTCCGAACACTTCAGGGGTGATTCCACAGGAGGCGTCATCATCCGGGCTAAGTCATAGGTGACTTGCCGATTGGAAATCGCTGCCCCAATACCCTGCTTGATCAAATCGGCAGCTTCCTGCCAACCCATATATTCCAACATCATCACCCCTGATAGGATGAGCGAACCTGGGTTGATGCGGTCTAAACCCGCGTGTTTAGGTGCGGTGCCGTGAGTCGCCTCAAAAATAGCACAGGTGTCACCAATATTAGCTCCAGGTCCCATTCCTAAGCCACCCACTAAGGCAGCAGCGGCGTCAGAAAGGTAATCGCCGTTTAAGTTCATGGTGGCAAGAATTGAGTATTCATCGGGGCGGGTTTGGATTTGTTGGAAAATGCTATCGGCAATGCGATCGTTGACCATTATTTTATCGTTCCACTGACCGTTACCGTGGGTGTCCCAAATTGCATTGAGTACACCTTCGACCTCGTGGATAACTTCAGCCCGTTTTTCTGGAGTTAAGGCATCGTAACCCGGTTCAATCTTGCGGGCATTTTCTTCTAAGGTAATATCGGCATTGTGTTCTTTGTTGCTGAGAATCCAGGATTCCCGTTCCGTAATACACTCAGCCCGAAATTCTGTCGTGGCTAGTTCATAACCCCAGTCCCGGAAAGCCCCTTCGGTGTACTTCATAATGTTGCCCTTATGCACTAAGGTAACTTGTTGCTTGGCTTTGGGTAGCCGTAGGGCTTGCTCAATAGCACGGCGCACCAAACGTTGAGAACCTGTTTTACTGATGGGTTTAATGCCAATTCCAGAGTCAAGACGAATCTGCTTGTTGCCATGTTCTGGCGTTGCCGGGATCAAATCTTGATTCAGGAGAGCAATGAGTTTTTCAGCAATTTCACTACCCATCGACCACTCAATGCCCAGATAAATGTCTTCCGTGTTCTCCCGGTAGATGATGACATCTAGTTTTTCTGGGTGTTTGTGGGGAGAGGGTGTACCCGGATAGTATTTGCAGGGACGCACGCAGGCGTAGAGGTCGTTAATTTGTCGCAGGGCAACATTCAGGGAACGAATTCCTCCCCCTACAGGAGTCGTTAGCGGACCTTTGATGGCAATGCCGTACTCTTTAATCGCCTCGAGGGTGTCTTCGGGTAAATATTGATAGGTGCCGTACTTGTCGCAGGCTTCGTCTCCGGCATAAATTTTAAACCAACTAATTTGCCGCTGGTTGTTGTAGGCAGTGCGGACGGCAGTATCAATGACTTTTTGGGTGGCGGGCCAAATATCGACGCCGGTGCCGTCCCCGCGAATGAAGGGAATAATCGGATTATCGGGAACGATGGGTTTACCCTTGTCGAAGGTAACGCGAGAGCCAGTATCTGGAGGTGTGATTTTTTCGTACATAGAATTCAGTTGAATCAAACTTAGCGTTAGTATTGTCTACGCTTGTGAAAATTACCAGATCCCCTGAGGCAGGGCGGCGACGTTAAGCTTTTTTGCAGATGACATAGACCAACAACAGGGTAAGACTGTTTATCTCGATACTCTAGAGCTTGCGTAGATAGAGATGGTTTTCTACGCTGAAGTTTGAAGCCTTGGCTAAGTTGGTGTTGCTTTTAAGGCACTCTCACTAAATCAGCCATTATGCTGGAGTAGGGTATCCCAAGTAGGATATTAGCTTTGGTGTAGTCTGAGCTTCCACTTAGTCGGGTGACGAGGCGCAAAGCCCAACCCTTGACTAGTAGAGTACCAGACTTCGGAAGCAGAGAACGCTTTGGGGAACTGAGATGGCTGTGTTGGAGCCAAGAGCTGGTTCGGTTTGGTGTGTCGTCCCGCAGCTATTGTTCGTCTACTTTGAGGACTGAGCAACCATGAATCGTAAACAATAATAGTGGAAAGTTGTAAGTGCTCTGCCCAACCTAACTTAATCTAGGCTTTTGTCAGGTATGACAGTCTATTGCGCCAACAGCTATTCCATCGGCTCCTCCTAGAGCTGGCACCTGCTAGTGACACTACAGCCAACGAATCAGCCCCTAAGGGGAACTTTCCGTCGTTTAACTCTTTTGAGGAATCACTAACGACCAACGATGAAAAAAATTTTAGTGGTTGATGATGATAGAACTCTGCGAATCGCCCTGACATGCGCTCTGGAAAATATGGGATATCAAGTCGAACAGGTGAGTTCTGGCGTTGAAGCCTTGGAAACTTGCCTCAAAAATCCACCCGACTTGGTGGTTTCTGATGTGATGATGCCGGAGATGGATGGGTTGGAATTTTGCCGCCGCCTGAGAGCTACTCCTTCTGGTCAACTAATGCCGTTTATCTTTTTGTCCGGTAAAGGAGAACTTGAAGACCGAATTCACGGTCATTCTATCGGAGCTGATGATTATTTAACAAAACCCGTCGATCCTAGAGAATTAGCTGCCAAAATAGAAACTCAACTGGAACGAACGCGCCGCATCCATGCCCTAATCATCCAGTTGATGCAGCTAAATTCCAGTTCAACGGTAGCTGAGTTAGCCATTCCCACTTCCTTAACAATGTCGGAATCTGCCGGAGTATCGGCTGCTAATCCTGAAGAAGCAGCAACACCCACCCCTTTACCCTTAACACCCGCAGAAGAGCGAGTATTTTGGGAAGTGATTCAGGGATTGACCAATAAACAAATCAGCAATCGCTTGTTTATCAGTCCCCGCACTGTTCAAACTCATCTGAGCAGCATCCTCAACAAACTAAAGCTCCCGAATCGCGCTCAGTTAATTCGCTTTGCTTATGAAAATGGATACCAATCTCCTAACGAGGGGTAAGGCTTCTTACTGTTAACGATTAAATGTAACGTGTGTTTCATCTGATGCGATCGCAGAGTGTATTGTGTCTTGATAGGCGTAAATGATCCGATCAATCCATGAGATAATCAACGATATGGAACGAACACTGGCGCTGGTTGCTGATATTCAGCCGTTTGAGGAGTCAGCTCAAACACCCTTGAGGTGGCTCTTAAGATAGGGATAGAGGATTAAACTTTATCAACCAAACCGTTAACCCCCATCTGACCAACAACCTGGAAGGACACGCCTTAGGTTAACCTCCACACTGTGATCGATTGCCGCAACTTCAAACAAGCCGCTTCATGACAGACCAAACGACTGCCTCCGTACCAGAAGCTTCGAGTCCGATTGCTGAGTTGACTGCTCAACTCTATTCTGGTTCTGAAAAAAAACAACTTCAGCTCATTCCAGAACTGGCAAACGCAGGTACTGGTGGTTTAGCCGTCTTGATGGATTTTCTCACAGAGCAAGCTTCAGCCCCTCCTAATCTCAGCACAGGTTTTGCCTATCAAATTCTCTATCAGACTGACCTACCCAAAGTCCAAGATTTTCTGAAAACCCATTTCCCCAAGGGGATTGTACCCCTAGGTTCCGAAGCGGGGATTGACTATACACCCCTGCAACAACTACTTGTCAAACAAGATTTTCTCGCCGCTGACAACCATACCTTAGAAAAACTCTGCCAGTTAGCTGGACCTACTGCCATGCAACGAAAATGGCTGTACTTCTCTGAAGTTGAGAAATTTCCCATTACTGACCTACAAACGATTAATAGCCTGTGGTTCATTCATTCCCAAGGCAAATTTGGCTACTCCGTTCAGCGAGAGATTTGGCTATCACTCGGCAAAAATTGGGAGAAGCTCTGGTCGAAAATTGGCTGGAAGACAGGAAATAACTGGACTCGATACCCCAAAGAGTTCACCTGGGAACTCAGCGCTCCTAAAGGTCATCTGCCTCTTTCCAATCAACTACGAGGAGTGCGGGTGATTGCTTCATTACTGTCTCATCCAGCCTGGAGCAATTGAGCAAGTTGTCGGTAGGGAGATAAGGGAGATGGGGAAGATAAAGAGCTTTAGGCATTCTTTACTATCAAATAAAAGTTAATTTGTCAACTATCTTTAATGGACGGGCGTTTTAGCTCTCGCCAAAGCTTTGCCTGTGTACGAATGAGGTGATGGGGCTTTCGAGTAACATCTCCCTACTCCCCACTCCCTTTCACGTGGTTTTAACCACTGGCGGGTTGTTGCTACTGGTGCAAGTTATCAGTTATTTTCCGACTTTGTAGGGGAACGTTATGTATGAAGGGTAACAGGGAAGACGGAAAATACGCACTTTACTTGCCCACTTACATTGATACCTACTGTACTTGTTGGAAATAAGGATTATTATGGCAGAGCCGGAAAATAGATTATTTTGTCGTCTGGATTGCTTGACACCAGCAGCACGAGAACAAAAACGGCTCGTGGTTCTTAAATCGCTAGGTTTACTTGAAGCCGAAGCAGTCGCAGTTTTTGACGAAGCCACTCAGACTGCTGCCGAATTCTTGGATGCCCCTATCTGCATCTTGAGTATAATGACACCCGATTGGCAGCTTATTAAATCAGCCGTGGGTTTATCCAGAATTGGGCTGATGAATCAGCTCGCGCAGTCGCGCCAGTTGCCACGCAGTGAAAGCTTTTGTACTTATGTTGTGGACAGCCATCAGGTTCTAGCGATTCACGATACGGCAGCAAACTCCTTGTTTGCCAGTAGTTTATTAGTAGGTCACTACGGCATCCGAGCTTACTTAGGCGCACCGCTATTAACTACAGAGGGGCAGTGCTTAGGCACCTTAGCGGTGATGGATTTAGAGCCTCGCTCCTTTTCGAGTAGAGACAGTGAGTTCTTGGCAATGACCGCTCGCTGGAGTCTGAGCGAATTTCAGCGAAATCAACTTGTGAAACACGCCAATTCTAACTCTTGGTGGCTGAACTCTCCAATAGCCAATCGCTATGAGACGGGACAGATATCTGAGGCAACCCCCACCAGTCAGAACAATTTACAGAATTTGCCAGCCCCCCTATTCTCCACAAGTTCTATCAAACTGAAGCTGCTCTCTCAGCTAACACAGGAACTGCGAACACCCCTAACCTCGATTATGGGCATGGCAAGCGTACTCAATCGCCAAATATACGGTTCTCTGACGAGCAAACAACAAGAATACTTGGAAATAATCCATCAAAGCGGTCAGCATCTGGTGTCGTTGGTTGAGGAAATAGTCACCCTCGGTTTTTTAGATGAAGCTAGCGAGAAACTTCACCTCAACTCTGTCGATATTGAAATGCTCTGTCAGCAAGCCATCAACAGTTTGCTAGAGTCAGCGAACCAGAGGCAGCAACAACTACGTTTATCTGTAGAGCCAGGAAATCGCATCTGGCTGTTGGACAAAGAAAAAGTGCGGCAGATGCTGTATTACCTACTCTTTAGCGTGCTTCACTCGGCTGAGGCGGGAAGTGAGATTCGCATTCACGTTTCTCGCAAAACTAACTACCTCAATATCGCCGTTTGGGTTTCTCACCCTTGGTTAGGAGATGGTCTACCTGTAGTATACGGGGGAATGACCGACTCACTCTTGCCCCCGCCAATCATTGCCACGGGTATATCAGTAGAAACCAACGAAGGCGTTGAGAGCAGCGAATCGGTGTCAGTCTCTTATCTACCCCCTAACAACCAGCCACTTTCTAGCATCTCTCTTGTCAAAGCCGTAATATCTATCACCGAATCTACTAAGGCATCGGGGAGTGGCGAATCCCGCGAACATCTGGGGCTATTACTGAGCTGTCATTTGGCAGAACTGCACCGAGGGAAAATTTCTATTCAAGGTTTATCCGATTCTGGAAGCCGCTACGTTATCACTTTACCCCAATTAGAGTTTGGTGTTGACCCAAATAGGGGAGTCACACATTCACCAGTACCGTCTGACCGGAAAGTCTGATTTCCGGGTTCGATTTGGGTAATCGGGCAATGGTGAGTAATATTAATCCAGGGAAGGAAACCCCTTATAGTTAGACATTAGAGTAGCGGGCTTACGAGTTCCGTATTAATGATGTTAGTCGTTTCTGTTGGACATAATGACTGCAACGGTTAAAACTAGAACTCCGATTTCATTAGTCGAAGACGAGACTCAAAAATTACTCGCTTGGGCTGAACAGGTAAATCAGTCAGATGAGACGATTTTCCGAAAAGCCCAAATCCTGGCAACACGACTCGGTGCCCATTACCGTGCCGATGGCTTAACCGACATAGGTTTCTGGGCACCGGAGTTGGGAGCGGATATGATCCAGCCCAAGAACATTTATTTAGAGGTACTCACTCCCATCCATAAAATTGACCCGACCGCGCCTCTACAAAAGGTGAAATTTCATCGGGAGCATTTACAGCTAGAGAAACAAGGTGAATATTTCTGGGGCGTACTGTCGGGTATGCGACCCGGAACCAAAGACCAGATGGGTTCTTTTTACTGGCTCTGCTACCTAGATTTTGATAATGAGGTGCGAATCATTGGAGATGTTTTAGCCTATTCTTTGCCCTATGGTGTTTACGCTCCGGCTGAACTCTACGATATTAATAGCTTGCAACAGAATCGGGCAGACTTAGACTATTTTGGGCAAGGTGATACCAACGATGAGGGAATAGTCCGCGTTCATCCACCGCACAACATTTTGCAACTGCACATTACAACAGCCTCCAAAGAAGGCTCTCTAGCAGGGTTAACCCGAATCTACCGCCGAATTGCTGAGAAGTTGTCAGCCAATGAGCCGTTAACTCCTGCCGAACAAAACTATATCGGTTACGATGCCGTGCAATTACTGCCAATTGAGCCGACTGTCGAATATCGGGCAGAACATGAACTCGGACAAGGATTTTTTATCTTCCGGGAGGATGATAGGTATGAGATGAACCCGGAGACAGAAGGCATTGAGTACGAAACTGAAGATATCACGATCGCTCTCAAAAAGCCCGATACCCAAAATTGGGGTTATGATATCGTAATTTTTGCCTCTTCTGCCACCAATCCTTCTGTTTTAGAAACCCTACGCCCTGATGAGTTAGTCGAGTTTATTGCCACGCTTCATACTTTTCCCACTCGACCAATTCAGGTCATCTTTGATATCGTTTATGGTCACGCTGACAACCAGGCTTTAGATTTGCTCAACGGACGATTCCTCAAAGGACCGAATATGTACGGTCAGGATATCAATCACCAAAACCCAACCGTGCGGGCAATTTTGCTGGAAATGCAGGGGCGCAAAAACAATATGGGCGTCGATGGCATTCGCGTCGATGGTGCTCAGGACTTTAAATTCTTCAACCCCTTTTCCGGTCGGGTGGAGTACGATGATATTTACCTGAAAGATATGGCGCAAGTGCTGCAAGAGATTGACTCTCATCAGCGGCTGCTGTTTGCCATTTTTGAAGATGGGCGACCTTGGCCCGCTGAAGGGTGGGAGGAAATTTCTACCTATCGTGATATCATTGAGTATCTGCCAGAAGCCTTTCAGTGGGGACCTTTAATCTTTGCCCACAATACTCCAGGCTTGAAAAAGTTTTGGGATAAGAAATGGCATCGGGTTTGCGAAGTGATGCAGGTGGGTGCCAACTGGATTACGGGGTGTGGCAACCATGATACCTTGCGTCGAGGCACCCAGGTTGATCCGGACTTGCCAATTAACTGGAATTTAGGCAAAACCTTACCGGAAGTTCTCAATACCGCCTATAACAATCCAGCCGTAACTCTATCTATTTACGGCTTTAGTCCAGGTCTGCCGATGGATTTTATTAACTGTACGATGGAATCGGCTTGGGGTTTTTTCCGCAATACCGATGACCGTTACGGTGTGAAAGTGGCAGCCGAAGAAGCCGGATTTTTGGACTGGCAGGTGGAAAAGGACGTCTATAACCAAACAGACATTTTCCCCCGCCTCAAGCAAATGGGTTTTCGTAAAATAGATGAGTTACGTCAGTTCATGCGTGGGCTGTATGATGCGATCGAAGAAACGAACTATGACTTAGAAGCAGTAGTAAATCTATGTCAGCGTTATCTGGGGGAGGAGTCTGAGAAAGAGGATGTGAAGCAAGAAGCAACTCAGCGGAAATCGGCGGCTCAATTGCAGAAATTGAATGTTCCTGATAAATCCCAGGTGCTGACGGAGTTGGATGTGGGTAAGCTCAAGATTTTTGCCCAAGCATTTATGGAAGATATGCATGAGGCGTGTAATGTCTGGAACTACGAAGAGTATTTAGTGCCAGAATTAACGGCATTTAATTTAGCCCTGCGCCGCTTCCGCCTCGCTCATCCTTGGCTGCGAGAAAACTTATCGGGAGTTGATCGCTTTAATCGCATCAGCGATGATGATTATACTATCTTCTACGGCTGGCGGAGTGAACCCCTGAATGAGTCTGGGAAAACACCCAAGCAAATCGTGATGGTGTCCCACATGGGGGGTGAGCCACTGACGGTGACTATCGGTGATTGGCTGCAATTGGATCTTGATGAGTGGCAAGTAGCAATAGCATCGCCGGGGCTTGAGGTGAGTGATTTGCGATCGTTTGAATTGCGAGACACTCAAGCTTTACTCCTAGAACGGCTTGGTTAGCAACAAATTTTTTAACGGATTTAGCGGATAAAATTAGAACCTTGCCCCTTTTCCTCCCTGAAACAGGGGGGATTATTTTGTAATCTATTTCTTAGTCTTCATTAGCCTTTACACTACTCCTTTATGAATTCAGTGTGGCAACAATTTACTCTCTCAACCTTACACCTGTATCGGTGGCGAACCGCTAGCTATTTGTATCGGCTGGTGGGATTGCTGCAATCTTGGCGTCGGGGCAGTTGGCTCCTCCAGTGGGCTGAACCGATGGGAGCTTTATTAGTGGCTCTTATCTTTGCTGTGGCTCCTTTTGTCTCAACGAGCCTAATTGGTATTTTATTAATTGCCAGTAGTGGTTTTTGGGCGTTGTTAACTCTGTCGGATGAGACAGCATACCCGCAGGTGACACCGATTCATCTATTGGTGTTGCTGTATTGGGGCATTGCAACAGCAGCAACCGCCCTTTCTCCCGTTAAGGAGTCAGCGGCTACGGGTTTGGTGAAGCTAACCCTTTACTTGTTGCTCTTTGCCCTAATGGCACGGGTGTTGCGATCGCCCCGCCTTCGTTCCTGGATTATTGGTATTTTTTTGCATATTTCGCTGATAGTCAGTATTTACGGACTGCGGCAGTGGTTTTTTGGTGCCGAAGCATTGGCAACTTGGACTGACCCAAGCTCGGATTCTGCGGGTGTGACACGAGTTTACAGCTATCTGGGCAACCCGAATTTATTAGCCGCCTATTTACTGCCAGCCGTGACATTGAGCTTGGCAGCGGTTTTTGCTTGGCAGCGGTGGCTTCCGAAAGCGTTGGCTGTGACTATGTTTGTTGTGAATTCCGCCTGTTTAGTCCTAACCTTCAGTCGCGGGGGTTGGATTGGGTTTGTTGTGTGTCTGTTTATCGCTTTGGTTTTGTTGGTTTACTGGTACAGTATCCAGTTGCCTCTTAGTTGGCGTCCGTTAGCAATGCCGGTGCTGCTTGGCAGTTGTGCTGGAGTGGTTATTCTGGCGGTAGTGTTTGTAGAACCTGTGCGGAATCGCGTTGCCAGTATTTTTGCAGGTCGGGAAGATAGCAGCAATAACTTCCGGATGAATGTTTGGGCAGCGGTTATCGATATGATTCGCGATCGCCCTATTATCGGTATTGGTCCGGGGAACAATGCTTTCAACAAAATCTATCCCCTCTACCAGCACCCCAAATATACGGCGCTGAGTGCCTATTCAATTTTCTTGGAGCTGGCTGTTGAAACGGGTTTCATTGGTTTGTCCTGCTTTCTGTGGTTGCTGGTAGTTACTTTTAACCAAGGCATCAAGCAATTGAGTCGTCTGCGAAATTTAGGCAATCCTCAAGGATTTTGGTTAATCGCAGCGATCGCGGCAATGGCTGGAATCCTGACTCACGGGTTAGTTGATACAGTTTGGTATCGTCCCCAAGTCAGTACACTGTGGTGGTTGATGGTGGCAATTATTGCGAGTTACTACATTACTCCAAAAGCAGACACTTTAACTGCTGTTCAGGATAGCTGATGGCAAGTTGCATTCTAAGCCGTAACAAGGGGACAAGGGGGAACATCTCCCCATCACCCCCTCTCAAACCTCCTCCGGAATGGCCGGTTTTTGAGCAAATGAACCATGAACATACTGTACTAGCTCACTGACAGACTGGGATTGCCAATAGCCTCTTGACTTTTTTCTCCAGTCCGAATGCGCACTACCTGCTCGATGGGTAACACGAAAATTTTCCCATCGCCAACTGCACCCGTGCGAGCAGCGGTGATGATTTTGTCTACTACCCTCTCAACCAGGTAATCCTCAACCACAACTTCTACCTTGACTTTTTTAATGAAATCGACAACGTACTCTGTTCCGCGATACTGTTCTTTCTTCCCTTTCTGCCGCCCGAACCCCTTTACCTCTGAAACTGTCATACCGACAATTCCTGCATTGACTAAGGCTACTTTCACTTCATCGAGTTTTAAGGGTCGGATAATGGCTTGTATCTTTTTCAAGCTCTTATCTCCTTGATTCGCTATCACATGGATATAAACAGCATGACACGCATATACCACTAAAAGAAAAAAAAATGTATTTTTTGTTACTCAAATTACCTGAAAGTGAACGTTTTAAGAATAAACGTTTATGCTTACTGTTGTCTTATATAACTACTTAATCCATCAGTTGTGTTTCTCCGACTTATTCAGCAGACCCTATATCATAAAAAAAGATAAGTCAGGCTAAAGCTAACAACCATCCATTAGAAATACTTCCAGTCAACAAAGAGGCACACCGCGCTCGCAGTGTGCCTTTGAGTACAGAGTTAATTGGGTTTATTCGATCGAAATGGATTGGGGACCGCCTGTTTTGCCGTTGTCACTGTCAAAACTAGTGGTTGGGTAGACAGTAGAGCCACTTTGCTGCTCCAGCCAACTTTTTACTGGATCGTCCGAGAGATTGAGTCGAAACGCCCCAGAGCAAAATCCACCAAGAAAAGCCACAGGCTGTTGGAGGAGTTCTTTGAAAACGGGAGTTAGTTCATCGAGGAACATCGGACAATCTCCTTAGTGCTTTTGAAGGATCTGTGAGCTGCTTACTCTGGGATCGTAGCGTGTCTGTTAACCCAATCGGCAATTTTACTTCCCAAGAGGTCTTACTTTTCTGGCTCAATCGAGGTGGGGAAGATGAGGAAAATGAGGAAGAAAAATTACTACCTTGTCTCCCCAGCTCCTCTGCTCCCCTACCAAGACTTCTTGTGAAAACTCAGCTAGGAGGTGGGTTGCTGCTCTGGAAGCATACATTTGTCAGAATCACAGCCAGATGGACCTGCCTCTATCAATTCACCAGAGTCATATTTACTCAGTGCTGCACGAAAATCCTCCGTTTTGCGCCGGACTTGAACGTCTTGCATGAGTTGCTCGTAGGTAAGTTTATCGACGGGCTCAAAGGGCAAACGTGGGAAGGATTGATGATCATCAAACCGAGCTAACAGAGCGGCTGAGATGTATCCTTCGTCATTCTGAATAGCTTCGTAGATACGTTGAGCCAAAGGTTCGACTTCATGCGATCGCAATTCCCAAGTTGAGGAGGTATTGTGAGTGACATACCAGCGCTGAACTTGCAGCGAAAAGTCCATTTGTGCTAACGCCGAAAACTGGCTGATATCAATCTCATCCGCTCCTGGTAAGTCCGCCCAAGGTACGGCAACAGGGATTTCCACCAGCCATTCTGAACAAGCCTCTAAAAAGGGATCATTCAAAAGATGTCCGTTTTCATCCTTATCGGATTGAGAAGGAGTGACGTTGTAACCGTAGTCGAGACAAGCGAGGGCAACCGGATCATTTTTTCTGAAGGTGATCCGCCGGATAAACCGTTGGGCTTTCGGGGGATGCCATCCGGGAGATGCACTAGTAAGGAGGGATTTTGTACCCGAGGGTTGAACGGTTGTACAACGGTTGGGACGTTTGATACCTTGGCGATCGCAATACTCCCACACGACTCGATGCACAATGTCTCGCCAACGAGTCAGGTAGTCTTTCTCCTGTTCCTTAAACTGCAATCCCTGTAAAGTTTCAGGGCGTCCCTCTTCCCACCAACGCAACCAATCAACGCCAAAGGCATTAACAAAAAAGTCAAATAAACCTGTAAAGGATACGCCAACAATTGGATCAAGTTCGCGGCTGTACTGGTAGCGAGGCTCAAGAAATTTATGGTTGAGCAGTGCGGCTACAGAAAGCGCTCCGGCACTGAAGGCGTTTTCTTGTTCTTGGTAATTGTGTGGATCGATTTGGTTGAGGTGGATTTCTGCTAAATTGCAATGAAAATCTGAGCCAATAATTTCACCGCAGTTGTGCGCCACAATGCCATTCGCATCGAAGCGAGATGGACCAGGAACCGTGCAATCGTAAACGGATTCGATACTACCAGGTGAAACAGACTGAACTGTTACAACAAAACGTTCACGGTTGAGCTTACGTTTGTATCCATTTAATAAATTGCCTAACTTTTGGTGTTTCTCAGGCTGACGGAAATCAACGATATCCCGGAAGTAGGTCAAATTATCGTTAGCAATGACCAATTCGTGCTGCGCTTTACAGAAGTAAGGAGCCATATCGCGATTGGTATCAGGCATCAAACGATAGCCTGCCATCCGACGATTTTGATAAACCGTCGAAACAATTCCTAAGCGAAGCAGCATCCGCTGAACAGCTTGCAGTAATTCGAGATTACTTTGGGCTAGACGCACACTAATGCCTTTATTCTGCGTTCCTTGCACGCTACCATCAGCATCGAACAAACCTTGTAATAATCCGCGATAAAACTCATAGCTGGCTTGCTCAACTTCGGGTGTAACTACTTTTTGACCGCGATGAATATTGAACTGTGCTGCTAGTTTTGCCAGCCCACTGGAAGCAACTTGATGTAAATTGTGTTGGCGATGATAGTGACCTCCTAAATTAGCGCCGCAACTTACATTTTTCTGGAGAGTCGCTATTGCATACTCAGCTATCTCTGTTTGAGAGTCACCCTTCGGGTTGCTTCCTTGCCCGGAGGTAAACTCCGGGCACCAGCAACCCCAAAATCGCAATATTGTCTGGTCTTTCCATGCCGTTTCCGCTAGAGTCCCGTCACCGACAAGACTGCCGAGTAGCCACCCTTCTTCAAAGGTTCCCACACCATGCCAAGGCTGAATTTCTCGGTGATTGTGCAAGCAAATGCGATCGCCCGGTTTCAAATGTTCAGCCGCTACCCATTCGGTGTATTGATGCTTTTGGGTTTGAGCGCTGACTCGTAAAATTTGATGGTTTCCGGTCAAACGTAGCGAGAAACCTTCTTTTGTTGATAGGGTGAAAACAGGGCGATCGCC
Source organism: Coleofasciculus sp. LEGE 07092 (assembly GCF_015207375.1). Taxonomy (GTDB): domain Bacteria; phylum Cyanobacteriota; class Cyanobacteriia; order Cyanobacteriales; family Coleofasciculaceae; genus LEGE-07092. Next base: position 39,414 of record NZ_JADEWY010000001.1, read on the forward strand.
TGTGTAAAAAAAGCCTTCAGCCGTTGTGCTAAAGAGTTCGCCGTTGACGTAGGTTCCATGTTGCTGACCGATTAAGTCTTTGACTTGACGCGGACCAAACTCCGTATGTACCCAAGTATCACCAGTCACGCAGGGATTTAAACCTAAACGAGCTAACCGATGATCTAGCTCATCAGTAGGAAGGTTAGGATAATGGAGGTGTAACCACTCTTTAGCATTTTTTTGCTCATAAGCTTTTAAAAAGTCACGTTTCAACTCTAAAGTGGGTAGCAGATCGTAATTGGCTCTAGCTATAGCTTCTCCAGCCCATTGAATTGCACCTTCTCCAGAGTAGTATTGCTTGCGTACTGCATCAATACAATCTTGCAGGGAGGGTTTGTGGTGAAAAACTCGGGTATGATTTGCCATTCTGAGAGCATCGCGTTCGGGATCGATGCGCCAGTTACCCGCTTCATTTTGCTGCCATAGATTGTCTTTGGCATTAGCAAATACTTCATCGCTACTAGTACCCTGACGCATCCCTGCAGAACGACGCACGTTGCCTGCTACAACCACTACGGCTGCTTCATCAATTAATATGCAACATTCAACAGAATTTAATTGCCGCCCTACGGCTTTATTCAAAATAGCAGCACAATTCTGATAAAGTTCCGGCAACTTAACAGGATTAGCAACACCCCCAAAACCTTTTAACGGTTCTCCCGCAGCGCGGACATCGTTAATGTCTACCGAGACTTGAACCTCTCCAGAGAAATGCTCGTTAGTGGATAATTCTAGTAGGGTTTGATAAGATTTGACCCAGCCTTGGCGAGAGTCTCCTACATAAATCGTGACTTGATTGCCCTCTATCTTAACTTCGGTTTTTTCACGACGGTTTTCGGGTGGAGTTGAGCCAAGCTCACCTTGCACCACTACATTGAGGCGATTGCGAATGGAGGGTAATTGGTTGATATATTTCGGTTCGAGGACAGCTCCTGTACCGCACCCCATCATCGCCAAATCCATCATCAGACCGAAGGAACGCCAGTCTACAACGTTGGTAGAGGTGCAATTGTATGCCCCGGAGAAGTTTTCTGGGCGTTCAATCCAGTCTGTACCGCCTACCCACATCCAGCGACCGGAGGGTAAACTTTTAAGTTGGCGCATCATTTGGTCAAGTAGGGCAGTTTCTTCCGGTGTTAGCTTACCCAGTTCGCTCAAGCCGCGAATTGTGCGATCGCAGACCTCTGCCCAACTCTCACGACCCGTTGTTGTTCTGCGGCTGTAGGTTCTGAAAAATACTGGATTGGCGGCTGGTGCAGTTTCTGGAAAATCGCCGTTGAGGTGTTTTCGCTCAAGTTCTCGAACCATAGATAAAGTCTGTTGGATTATGACAAACCTTCACTATACGCGATTCCTCGATTGAGATGTAGTGGCAAATCTTGAAACATTAAAGCAGTTGCGCTAAATATAGGGCTTTAAAGAGCTAAAATTCAATGGTTCTTGCTCCTTGGCGATCACCCTCTCAGACCTCCCACGAGATTCGTTTGTAAGCCCTCTGAAATTTTCTTCAGGTAATGTGTGGGGGGTCTAGAGGGAACTGTAATCAAGTAATTAACCAGATGTTCCCGTGATCACAACTATAATAAACATCTCTAGAGATCTATTCTCCAGAGGTGTCTAACCCTTAGTCACTGGAATTTTGGGAATCCCTATTAATTGCTTAGTTACTTAGGCATTTGTTGAGACGAGGGCATGGATTTTGGTGATAGAGCCTATGGAGTCGGAGATTGTTGAGTAGCAGGTGCAGGTATTTGCGGTGAAGGATCTTCATTGTGTAGCTGTAGGACATTGATAACAATGACGATGCCACTCCCCCCTAGAGTAGCAATCGTGAGCGGTACGATTACATACTGTATCCACCATCGGATATTCGGAAACTCCAACGTTGAACCCTTAAAGATTGCGCCTCGTTTTTTCAGGTCACGTCTGGTATCTCGTGAGAGTCCCGTAGAACCTTCAAATTGAGAACCTTGCACATTTGCACTACTCAAGTTGGTTCCGCTTAAGTTCGCGTTCCTCAAATCCGCTCTACGCAAGTCAGCACCGCTTAAGTCAGCACCGCTTAAGTCAGCACCGCTTAAGTCAGCACCACTTAATTGGGAATTTGGCAACTGAGTGCCACATAACTTAGCTTCTTTTAGGTTGGCTCCATATAGTTGAGCCTCCTGCAATTTAGCTCCATTTAGCTTAGTGTGGCTCAAATTGCAGCCATTAAATCTAATACCTCTTAGATTACAGTGACTTAGATCTTCATGGCTCAAATCGCGACCGCTATGGTCTTGAAGAATGTTTTTATTTTTCATACATCTTGGGATTAGGGGCTGATGAAGACCAAAATCCAGCACAAGACCCAATATATAGTTTCTGCTGTGGCATTAAAGCCAACATATGCAATGATGGAAGTCTACTTTATGTGCCTGAGTTCGGCTGGATCTTCTGCTGGATTCGGGCTTTCTACTGGTAATTGACGGGACAAAACCCTCTAGTCTAATAGAAATCTAGGTGGTTACTGTGCAGATTCAAAAAAAACCGCAGCAACAAAGCCACGGCTGGTGCGATCGCAGACCTCTGCCCAACTCTCACGACCCGTTGTTGTTCTGCGGCTGTAGGTTCTGAAAAATACTGGATTGGCGGCTGGTGCTGTTTCTGGAAAATCGCCGTTGAGGTGTTTTCGCTCAAGTTCTCGAACCATAGATAAAGTCTGTTGGATTATGACAAACCTTCACTATACGCGATTCCTCGATTGAGATGTAGTGGCAAATCTTGAAAAATTAAAGCGGTTGCGCTAAATATAGGGCTTTAAAGAGCTAAAATTCAATGGTTCTTACTCCTTGGCGATCGCTTCTATCTCGCGCCCTTCACCAAAACAGCAGCCTACCTTATGCGCGTTACTTCCAACTGGCAACCGTTCGCTCAGATGGGCGTCCGGCAAACCGTACCGTTGTTTTTCGCGGATTTTTCGGCGATACCAACCAACTGAAAATCATCACCGATGCCCGAAGCCAGAAAGTTAACCAAATCGAACACCAGTCTTGGGGAGAAGCTTGCTGGTACTTCCCCAAAAGCCGCGAACAATTTCGTCTCGCGGGTGAGCTAACCCTTGTCCGAGCAGATTATCCCGAACCGGAACTCAAAAACGCCCGTCAAACTGCTTGGCAAGACCTTTCTGACTCAGCTCGTTTGCAATTCGCTTGGCAACCTCATCCAGGAGAAGTGAGAACAGAAGACCAAGATGGTTTTTCGCCACCCCTACCAGACCCAAAACAACCCTTACCGAATTTTTGTCTATTATTACTCAAACCGATACAAGTTGATCATCTACAATTGCGCGGCAATCCCCAAGACCGATGGCTTTATTCCCAAAAGAGTAATGGGGAATGGTTGAAGCAAGCTGTTAATCCGTAGAGAAGAGAGGGAATGGGGAATAGGGAGTGGGGAATGGGGACGCGGAGACACAGGGAATTTTTGAAGTGTTACTCATCTCTCCATCTTCCCCATCTCCCCCCTAAATACCAGCGCCATCTAAAAATTGCTGAATATCTTTATCTCGAATGCGGCAACTTTTGCTTGGGAAAGCAGCAGCCTCTAGGGAATCGCATTCTGAAGAGATAGCATGAACCAGAGAGTGGGTGGAAGACTGCTGATTGGATAAATCTTGCACTTGTTGCTCGAGTGATTCAATCCGGTCTACTAATGCCCGAATTACGGTTGCTTCTGAATCGGGCAGACTCGCGTGTTCTAATGGGTTAACTCTAACGCCAGAACGGTAGACAACCCGACCGGGAACGCCCACTACCGTACAATCGGAGGGAACATCGCGCAACACAACTGACCCAGCACCGATGCGGACGTTGTTGCCGATTTGGATATTACCTAAAACTTTGGCACCAGCACCAATAACAGCATTTTCGCCAAGGGTTGGGTGCCGCTTGCCGCACTCCTTACCTGTACCGCCGAGGGTGACGCCTTGATAGATGAGGCAGTAGTCTCCCACAATGGCAGTCTCTCCGACGACAACACCCATGCCGTGGTCAATAAAGACGCCCTTTCCAATCGTGGCACCGGGATGGATTTCAATACCCGTCACAAAGCGAGAAAACTGGGAAAGTAAGCGGGGAATGAAAGGAATGCCTACATTGTGGAGCCAATGAGAAAAGCGGTGAAAGAGCAGTGCCTGTAAACCGGGGTAGCAGAATAAAACTTCCAACCAGTTACGGGCGGCTGGATCGCGCTCGAAGATGATGCGGAAATCAGTAATAAAGGTAGATAGCACAGGCGAGTTACCCAATGAACGGTAAACAACTCACTGACTATCTTATCGTTCCTCGTTACTCTTGGACACGGAGAGTGTATTGCCAGTTTTTATTGGGTTCTAGGGAACCCACCCAAATGCTGTACTCTCCTGGTTTCAAATTCGATGCTTCTACGCTAGCATCTTTGCTTGAACCCGTATCATCGCCACAGAGTGCAAAATTATCGGGTCCTTTAATCACTAAGGTTGTATCTTTTCCACCACTATCAACTCTGATGTTGAGCTGGGAGAAGTCGTCCTGCAAGACCATAATATGATCGGGGGTTTCGTCACCATAACCGAGACATGGGGTATTATTGCGATCGCGGTTGACTAGGGACGGCAAGGAATAAGAACCCCCTGTATTGCCTGCTACCATCCCTGCCCCTCTGGGGAAACCCGGTGATAGCGTCACTTGCCCAAAATTTGCATCTCGGGCTAACACTGGCGTAGCACTCAGGGCTGCTAGCAAACCGATGAAAGCTGGACTTCTAAATAACCTCAGCATAGATTTTGACCCTCCTATTACCACTGATGACTAAGTTTGTCTAGTCGGTTGAGTATGACATACACAACTGTCTACTCTCTGTTCTATCCGCTCTCAAGTCGTTTCGTGGGGGTAGGCGTGACAATCTACCATCTGCCACATGGCTTGTCAAGTTGCCTTGTCAAGTTGCCTTGGCAAAATCCGCCCTGAATTAAAGTGCAGGCTAACCGAACTTAAACAAAAAATAAGAGCTAAAGTACTCAGTTCGTGATTCTAGGAGCCTCAGTTGAAGTATCGAGCCACGATCGCACGGTAGTAATTACTTTTTCTAAGTCTAACGGCTTACTCAAGTAGTCATCAGCACCCGCTTCCAGACAGCGATCGCGATCGCCTGCCATAGCCATCGCCGTCAGTGCAATCACAGGTACATTCTGCCAGGTTGGATGAGCTTTCAGTTGGCGAATCAATTCAAAGCCATCGACCTGAGGAAGTTGAATATCCATTAAAATCAAATGCGGCAGCGACTGCGGTTTGACTAGAGGAGAGTGTAGCGTCTCCAACATAGTTTGACCATCGTAGAGTAGTTCTACCAAATGCCCTTCCAGTTCCAGTACCTCCAAAATGAGCGCTTGGTTCAACGGTTGATCTTCAACGACTAAGATGCGTTTAGAGTCTCCGACGGGTAATTCATTCTTGAGAAAGGAACGTCTTGACGATTCAGAATCAGATACCGTATTCTTTGCCGCTAGACTTGATCGCATTTCTGTCAGGGGCAACCAGACGCGAAAGGTACTCCCCTGGTTTTCTTTCGATTCCACAGAAACAGTACCGCCGTGAAGTTCTGCCAGCCGCTTTGTAAGAGCCAAACCCAAACCAGTGCCTTCATGCCGCCTGGTTAGGGAAGAATCTACCTGTTGGAACGGTCGAAACAGCAAGTTTAGCTTGTTATCAGGAATGCCGATGCCACTGTCTATGATCTCCAGGCATAGGTATGGAGTACTGCAATTGACTGGACTGTGATCCGGACGAAATGCCTGTTGCAGTTCGCAACCGTATGCTAGCCGTCCCGTAAGTTTAACCGTTCCTGCCTCTGGTGTAAACTTGACGGCATTGGAGAGAAGATTCACCAAGATTTGACGAACGCGACGCTCATCTAAAAATACCTCTTGCAACCGATAATCAAGTTCTAGTAATAGTGCCAGCCGTTTTTTGTCAGCACGGGGCTGAATCATTTTCAGACAGTGGTTGCACAAGGCTGGAATAGAGACGGGTGTTAGTTCTAAGTCAACTTTACCCGCTTCAATCTTCGACAAATCGAGAATATCGTTAATGAGTGCCAGTAGGTGTTCGCCACTGCTCTTAATCGCCTGAACGTGACTCAGTTGGCGAGATGTCATCGAACCGCCCGTTTGCCGCTGTAGCAAGTCAGAAAAACCCAGAATGCTGTTCAGGGGGGTACGCAGTTCATGGGACATCGATGCCAAAAATTCGGATTTGAGCTGAGACGCTCGTTCTAAATCTTCATTCGCTTGACGTAGCCGTTCCTGAGCTTGGGCGCGTTCGATGGCAACGCCTAGGGTGCGACAAGCAGCTAATAGCATATCTTGTTGGGGAAGTTCCTGAAGGGTTTTCCCATCTCGGGATTCCAACGTTAAGACACCGATAATCTTGCCCGTTGCACCGGGAATAGGAAAGATTCCTAATTGAGAGACACCCGCGTGACGAAAGGCGGCGACTGCCTGAGGGTGGTTTTTATAATCTTCAACAAATAAGGGTTCTCCGGTTTCCACAACCTGCCAGAGCAACCCCTGTCCGTAGGGAATTCCTTGCTTGAGAACGGCTTCCATCTCGCTCACTGCCATCGTGCCATAGGTGGCAATGAACTGAGTAGAAACTTTATTGGTGACTACACCCGCACGAGCCTCTTTTCCTTCACCTGCGATCACCTTGACATCCCCAAAGGCTGCTCCTGTGGTTTGTACCAGGTAAGTGAGGGCAAATTGACCAATTTCCCACAACTCTCCAGCCGGTTGCAGTCGTTCTGTCAAACCCTGCAAAAATCTCAGACGCTTGACTTCAGAATTCAAACTCGTCTGCATTAAGATAGCCTCCCGTTGGGCTTGTGCTTTGGCGGTGATATCGTGAAATGTAAATAAATATCCGCCGTCTGAAGTGAGCGTGACTTTAACGTTAAGATGGATTCCATCCGCTTGTTCCAAGGGGAACGAAACGGTTTCGGCAGGCGCAGTGGGTAAGGACGAAAGAAGATGTTCTGCTTGGGCAGCCGACCAGTAGCCTCGGGCAACAACCCGCTCCCAAACGTCTTGTAAAGGGGGTTGTTCCTGTAACCAATCGACTGAAACCTCCCAAACTTGGGTAAATCTTTGATTGAATAACACCAACTGGTGAGACGAATTAAACAGGGCGATCGCATTATCCACCTGGTTGAAAATTAGTTGTTGCTCCTCCTTTAACTGCTGTAGACGTTGCTCAATTGGCTCAGAGTGGATGGATTTCATCATTAACAGTCACGGGTCAGTGGTCATTGGCAAGAGTGAAGTTGATCGTCAATAAGCAACTGCATAACTGCTACTCCCGGTAGTTTACAAAATGTAACAATCGCTGGAGGTGAGGAAATACCCTAGTTTCTGTGATCTAGAACACGTCGGGTTCAGATCGGAATCTCAGTTAGGACGTGTTAGACATCAAACTGCCAGCCTAACTGTGTCATAAGGGTTATAGGACAGCGATCGCTTCTTCCCAATGATAGAAATGGTCAAATAGGAAATAGTCGGTAGTGTCAGTGCAGCAAGAGGAAGAGGGTTGTCATGCAAACATTCAAACTGGGGTTTGAGGAGTGCAATCTCATGGACAAGGTGGCAGACCAACTGGAGCAAAAGTGGCAATCGCGTCTGTTGAATGACTGCCCCCATCAGAGTATAGCGACCCGAAACAGCATTACCCGCTGGTTGCTGGGAGATAACGTTGAGCGCTATGACACTCTCCTACCCAACCAGCTAGGGATTGCACGCCAAGCGATGGATTATCGCTATCGGATTTTACAACAGCGTTACCTAGGAGTAGGTCCAGAACAAGCCTACCGTAATCTAACAACGAGGCTAGGGAGTTTGGTGATATTGCGCAACAAAATCCGTACTTGGGTGTCCCTGAGTCGCGATCGCCAGCGTGCAGTTGTCGATGTTCTGCAAGAAGTCATTCAGGAATTATTAAACAGCGATCGCTATATTCAAAAGCAAATCGCCCGGATTGCCCAATGTACTTCAGATACCCACCTGCGCAATTCCCTCTTGCTCACGACAATTGAGGAGTATTGTTTGCGCCCGATTCGCAACCAGCCTCTGCTTGTCTATCGATTTGTCAACTATCTGCGACGATCAGGACGGGGGGGTATGACTCACGTTCCTGAAGGTGAGATGGTACGGCTGGTTTCAGAGTCTGTTACCCCAGAGGATGTGGAAACCTCTGTTAGCCTCTTAGATCGCCAAGCCATTGCCGATTATCAAGATGCCCAAATCTGGGAGGAGCAACAGACATTGCGCGTGTCTGTACGGCGGGAGTTTGAAGCCTATCTGGAAGAAAACTTGGGTTCTGAAGCTGCCCAATGGCTGCGGCTTTATCTCCAAGGGCAGTCCCAAGAAGCGATCGCTAGCGCCTTAGGGTTGCCGATCCAGAAAGTCTATCGATTGCGAGAAAAAATCAGCTACCATGCCATTCGGATTTTTTCGATTAAAGCCAAACCGGAATTAGTGACGACTTGGCTAGAAATCTCCTTACACGAGCATAATTTGGGGCTAACCCCGATGCAGTGGCAGGAATACTGGCAAAACCTCACCCCCCAGCAGCAGCAATTAATCGAACAGTTGAAAACCGGTAGAGCATTGGAATCCATCGCCAAAGACTTAAACTTGAAATACAACCAAGCAGTGGGCGAATGGAGCAAACTGTATTTGGAAGCTCAAGCGATACGCGGATCGTCATAAACCGGGGCTGGATGGTCAGGTAACTTTTCAGTTGCTCTCCCCGGAGCTGTCACTCAAAATTAAGTAAAGGGGAGTTAAGAGTTCATCTCTTTTCCCGAACTGAAAAATTCAAGCCATTAGACTCCTGGGGCATCTCGATCAGTCGATACTCAGGTTGGAGAAATTTCTATGTTGCCCTCGCCCAGGGACCCCGAACGAGCCGACACCTCTGCTCAGTCTACGCCCTCTCCCTCACAAGCATCCGAGCTCAGTGAGGTGGATACTGAGCAAATGTTTCGGTTGATTGACACAATTTTGCCGTTTGAAGCTTGCTTGTACTATCAATTTCTGCCCTTAGCTCTGGAAGGCAAATACCTCAAGTTGGGTATAGTAGATCCTCAAGACGCCTCTGCCCTCGACTACGTGCGTCACATCTTAGCTTACCTACACTGCTCATTCAAGACCGAACGGATTGCGGCAAAGACTCATCAGTCGATGCTTTCGGCGTACTTAAATCACGTCCACACCACGTCCTCTGCTGAAGAGTCACCCTCCCTAAAAAAAAATCCCAAAAATAATACGCCTCGGTCTGAACAACCGACTTTTATTTTAGAGGAGCCATCCCTAGCAGACGAAAATTTAAATCCCCCCCCCAGTTCATCCAACACCACAACACCCTCGACTGCCATACCAAAGCCACCACTGCCATTGCCAAAGAACTTGCCGTTCGTTTCCTCCCATTCAAGCAGCCAGGACACACCAGCCGATAAAGCACCCCCCTTCTCGAAACCGTTACCCTTAGGTGAGAGTCCAGCACCCCTAGAGGTAGAAGCTCTTTATCGGGATCATCCCATTGAATTTATCGCCACCCTAGCCCCTCAGGAGCTATTGCAAGAGTTGTTAGGTCGAGTTTTAGAGCGTGGCATTGGGCGGCTTTATTTCGAGCGACAGTCAGATGCTGGTCGTATCCTTTGGAGTCAAGATGGTGTTTTACAATCCATCTTAGAAAGATTGAGCTTGTCAGTCTTTGAAAGCGTCATTATCGAACTCAAGCAGGTTGTTACCTTCCCTCTGCTGCCCGTGAACCAGCCCCAACAGGTAGAAATTGAAAGAGTTTACCGACAAGAATGCCTATTACTGCGTTTGCGAGTCATGCCGGGTACTTACGGCGAAGAGGCAACGCTTCAGGTGCTGCGGGGTGTTGCCTTGAAATTTTATCAACGCCAAAAGTTGGAACGGCTCAGTCAAGAAGCGCTGAATCTAGCCGAACAGCTACAGCGCAAGTTAAATGAAATTCGCGATCGCTCCTGCCGCTATTCCCTGACAATGGAAGGATTACCCGCACTCAAACAACGACTAAAAGGGGTAGAACAACAACTCGAAGCCATAGCGAAACTGCCTATCAAAGCGACCGAGAAGTAAAACCAGACAATTACAAAAAGCATGATTCCCGCCCCTGTAGACTTTTACGAACTCCGATAGATGCAACTCTTTGTCAATTAGAGTTATTGTTAAAGTGTAGATACGCAGGAGGAAAGGCGTGGGTAAATCGTATAAGGAAGCCAAAGTCTCAACTTTCACTCTGGAAGGGCGGTTCGTTGGTTTTCTAGGAAAAGTTGAGGAAAAACCAAAACTCCTATGGATTGACACCGCTGAAGGCGATCGCTACCTTAAACTCTCAAAAGAGCTACGTAGTCCATTACGAGAAGTACTTCAACCCGGAGATTGGATAGAGATATCTGGCAAGCAGAAGTATAAGCCCAAAACTGGGGAACTGAAGCTAAAAGCTCAACGTGTGAAACTTAAGACTTCCCCACAGCGGCATGAACAACCGCCAGTCTTACCCCCTCCCGGTGTAGCTCCTAGAACTAAAGCCAGTATTATGGTTTGTCAAAAATCCTCTTGTCGCAAGCGAGGTGCGGCTGAGGTTTGTCAAGCTGCCACTGGAGCGTTGCGTGATCGTGGCTTAGACGATCAAGTGGCTATTAAGGAAACGGGTTGCATGAAACAGTGCAAGCAAGGACCGTGTATGGTCGTAATGCCAGACAAAGCTCGTTATACCCGAGTTGACCCTAACAAGATGTCGATGTTAGTAGAGAAGCACTTTGCCGCTAAACTAAAACCAGAAGAACGTAAAGCTCGACTCTCTGCGTCTAACGGGAAAATTTAAGGATTGAGGAGAAAGCAACAAAGAGTACTGGAGCCATCCAATACTCAACGTTCTCCGATTCTGGATGCAGTTGAGAGAGCATCATTGCTAGTAAGGTGAGGTGCAAATGAGAAATTTACCGCCGTCCGATCCCAACTCATCTCGACTCGGGCTTGATGAATGGATCGCTATAATTGTTGCCTTCACCACTATCGGTACTATCCTGATTGGGACGTTAATGTACAGGGATAGGGGCTTTAACTTGAGACGATGGATAGGATCAGCTCCTGATAGCACATCAGAGGCAGTAAAAGAGGCAACTCCCTTACCCTTACCCGAAGAAACACCTGTTCGCCAACCAAGGGTAAGGGTGCGCCAAACACCTGCATCTCCTTCCACCCTATTACCGCCTGAGCAGCCTTTACCTACAGAAGAACCCGAACAAGCGAGAATACTCCCCCTCGTTCCCGTTCCCTTAACTCCTCGTGCAGAAACACCAGCAACACCCACTGAGACGCCGGCTGAAACCGTAAACTTTACAGATGTGCCCGAAGAGTTTTGGGCGAGTTCCTACATTGCTGCTTTGGTGAGGCGGGATATCATGAGTGGCTATACTGATGGCACCTTCAGACCCAACAGCACGATCAATCGGGCAGAATTTGCTGCCTTATTGAGGAAAGCATTCGACCAAGAACCAACCTTGCAGACCCCAAACTTTCAGGATATAACATCTGATTTTTGGGGATGGTCGGCTATTCAAGAAACAACCAAAACTAACTTTTTACGAGGGTATCCTGATAAAACCTTTCGACCGGAGCAACCAATTCCTAAAGTGCAAGTTTTAGTAGCCCTAGCAAGTGGATTGGGCTTAGAAACTCCTTCATCGGTTCCGGAAGTACTGCAAGCCTACCAAGATGCCGAGCAAATTCCGAACTACGCCACCCAAAAGGTTGCGGCTGCCACAGATGCAGGGATTGTTATTAATTACCCCAATGCTCAGTCCCTCAATCCGAATCAGGATGCCACTCGCGCAGAGGTTGCCGCTTTGATTTATCAAGCATTGGTTGAAGCAGGGAAGGCAGAAGCGATTCCGTCTGAGTATAGGGTCGAGCCTTGAGCCGAATGGCACTGACTTAAGGAAACCGTAGGTTGGGTTAAGAGATAGCGAAACCCAACAAATCCATCCTTGTGTTGGGTTGAGCGAAGTCGAAACCCAACCTACAAAGCTAACCAATGGAACTTATTTCAGTGACATTCGCCTTAAGCCTCTCATCTAAACGTGTAGAGACGCGATATATCGCGTCTCTACATCAGTGCTAGCTTCTAGCCAGCTTAACCGGCTCAGGCGCACGTCCCAAGGTTTTCAACCAGTAATAGTTCGCACTAAGTACGTCTGCAAAGGTTCCGTATACCTTGTACTCCACCCCAAATTCTTGGCAAACCTCTGCCACAACTTTTGCCATTTTTGGGTAATGAATATGACAAACCTGGGGAAAAAGATGGTGAATAACTTGGTAATTTAACCCCCCAACATACCAGTTGATAAACTGATTGGTTGGAGCAAAGTCAACAGTGCTTCGGACTTGCCAAATCGCCCATTCATCCTCAATTCTTTCTGTTTGAGTCGTAGGAGTTAAAAACTCGGCTGAATCTACCACATGAGCCATCATAAAGACGACATTGATGACCAACCCGTAAGTCATAAAGGTAACTAAAACTCCTAGGAGTACCTGTAATGGGGTAAAGCCAATGGCTAACGGGATACCAATGACATAGCCAACCCACACGAGCTTAAATCCGAACAGGGTTATCTTTTCTAAACGGTTGAGTTTTGGGATATTATGTTCGTGATATTTACCCTTTCTTAACACCAAATCAACATCGCAATAAGACCAGTAGAGGGGGACAAAACAGTAGACGAACCAAATATAAAGATGCTGAAAACGGTGATACCAATGATAGTCTTGATGAGGATACATTCTCAACCAGCCATCCCCATCAATTTCAACATCATGACCTGAGATATTGGTATAGGTATGATGCAAAACGTTATGACGATATCGCCATAAGTAACTAGAAAGTCCCATGAAGTCGTAAGTCAAACCCAATACACGATTGATATAGTTATGATTGGAATAACCTCCATGATTAGCATCATGTCCGACATTAAAGACAAATCCAGCCATCCCAAAGGCTAGGAATACACAACCTACTAATCTCATCCACCCGGACAACGGGGCAAAAACAACCAACATCCAAGCCGACACAATCCAGCCCAATAGAATAGTTGTTTTCAGGTACATCGCCGGATTATCTCGTGGGGAAATGTTTTCAGATTCAAAGTAAGCAGCAACTCTGCGATTCAGTTCTTTTCTGAACCCAATTCCTTTGGCAAAGGTAATTTTGGCGTTGGTCATGTTATCCAATAAACACAAAGATCTTTAGTATAACCTGTCCATGTGTAACATCTCGACAAAATGATATTACACATAACTAAGTCAATATTGATAATTTTTACTAAAAGTAAATCTCTGAGAAATAATTGGCACTCGCTTTCATCGCAGGGGAGCAACCAATAGACTGAATTGATAGCTGTCGAACTCAGGTGAACGTTATCTGGCTAATGCTATTGTTAATTTTCACTTATAGAGGTATAATTACTATATTTTTAAATTAGTTAACATCCAATTTAACAAAGAAGAAAATGCAATTAGAAAATATGGATGAATCACAACTGACTGTACTAGAACGGACTCAATATGAATTTAATGATCAGCAGAATCTACTATTTCAAGAGCTAGCAAATAAGATGCTCTGGGTTAGCAGATTTTTACTCTGGTTGGTGATACCTTTGATGATAACCTTTGCTTTCGATCCAGATGAAAATCCTCAATGGTTCTACAAAGGTTTTCATATTTTTAATGCAGTTTTGTATTTCTTCATAAGTCGTTTTACAGCTAGAGCTGCTAAGTCTTTTCGACGAATTATTGAGACAGAAAGCAATGATATTAAACACCTCATGAATGCTATTGAAAAAATAAGAAAACTGTATTGGATTCAGCGTTTGCTTGTAGAGATAAGTGTTTTTCTAGTAGGGATAGTATCTGTGGGGATTGTGGTTTATTCTGCATTGTTTCGATAAAAGAGAAGAATTATTAAGTGTTCTTTGTATAACACTAATTTCAAAGTTGATTAAAAGCCGATCAAGGGTGGAGATTCCCAACCGATACGGAGTTTATCAGTAACCTGCCACAGTTTGATAGTTTCATCCCAACTGCCAGTGGCTAAAGTATCACTTTCGGGAGTATCACTCTCAAGAGAATTAAAAGCTAGAGAATTAACAGCGTAGGGATGACTTTTGAGAATACGAAGTTCTTTACCGTTAGAGATGCTCCAGAGCTTGATAGTGCCGTCTGCACCCCCACTGGCTAAAATTTTACCATCACCGCTAAAGGCAAGGGACAAAATTTGATCATGAGGCGCTAGGCTTCTCATCAGATCTGTATTCATTTTTTTAAGGTTATTCTCGATTGTCCACAGCTTAATGTTGCCGTCAGTACCACCACTAGCTAACTGATCTTGACCTAATATATACTTAAGTAGGTTAGAGGAAAACCCTACTGGGTTAAAGGCAATACATTTAACTGGACTGCCATGCTCTAGAGTTTGATCAGGGGAGTCTTTCAAATCTGCTGGCTTCTCTGGATTCAAACTCCATAGCTTGATTTTACCGTTATTAGTACTACCAGTACCAATTGCTAAAATATTTCCCCTAGGGTTAAATGCGACAGAACTAATCTCACCTTCATCATTTTTAAGGGTTTTAATTTCTTTGCCATCCTCAATCTTCCACAGCTTAATTGTCTTGTCCTTACTGGCACTAGCTAAGATCTTCGTTGTGGGGTGAAAGGCAATAGAAGTCACTTCCTTTGTCTGACTTGTGAGAGGGCGCGTCATAGAGTGAGCTTCACCTTCCGAAGAGATATTCCACAGTTCAATTGTCCCATCCTCCCTACCAACAGCTATAGTATAACCATCATAGGAAGTATCACCCTCATAGGAGCCAAATGCCATAGCCTTAACTTGTTTATCACCGATATTCAGGGTTTGCTTGTGAGCGTAAGTTTTTTTCGAGTCATTCAACTCCCATAGCTTAATAATCCCATTCACACTGGCACTAGCAAATATATCGCTATAGTTGCTATAGGCGACAGAAATAACTTCACCAGAATGATGCATGACTTCAATATCAAGGTTTTCTTGAATATCTGAAACAGTGTTCGGAGTAATTGGCACAACCACCTTCTTACTAGTGAGGGAAACATAGTTATACTGAACCCATCCCGCAACTCCTAGTACTGTCACCAGAGTGAAAATTAATAATCTCTCTTGTAATAATCTACCCGATTCTGATTTAGAAAGTTGGTGAAGTTGTCCTCTAATTTTTCTAAAGAGTTTTGCAATTTTGGGAATTAGTGGGAGTTTCCTGATCCACGTTATCTGTTGCATTAGCTACTCCTATATCTTTGAAGATATCCCTGTCGGTTTTAAAATTTTTCCATCATTGAATTGTATCCAATCTGGCTCGAATGATGGCGGCATCATAATTATCATCTATGCCTTTATTAAGGATTTGTTCGCAGTAGGTCGGCTTAATTTGCCGATTGATGAGTGCCTCAGCTAATTGTGAGTAACAGCGAGCAAGCCGTCCCCTTAGGGTTGTGGGTAATTTTTCCTCTAGCTTATAGGCGTCGTTAAATTTTTCTTTAGCCTCCGTTAACAAGCCCTTATTTTCATCTGGGGGTTTCATCAAGTCCACTTGACTCCAATTCCAAAGACCTTGGTTAATATAAATGTTCTTAAGGAGTTGTTGGGAGTGTATCTGGTTCTGTCCGGTCTTTTGCCCGTCTTTCATCTGACTGGTAGCAAGCTGGAAGTTAATCTCAGGTTGTTGGAGCTTCTCTTGATCAGCAATTGGCTTTGTCCATCCCCCCTTTTGCCATTCCTGCAATAGCTGTGCCCTACCCAAAGCACTGAAAACTGCGGGATTATCCGTTGCCAAACCCGTTTGATAGGCTGTGATAGCATCTTCAAGGTTGCCTTGGCGTTCGTAAACATCACCTAGACTGAGACTGAGTTTGGCTTGTTGTTCTGCATCCTGGATGAGTTTCTTCCCCTGAAGAAATTTATCCTGGGCTTGAAACAGTTGACCTTCTTGTGCCAACTGTTGACCCCTATCGTAGTACCATGTCCCCAGTTGGGGTAAGGACTCGTTGATAGTCCAAGCAACTCCCAGAGCGATCGCCGATAGCCCAAAGGTTGCCGGAGCTTGCCAATTTGGGCGAATAAACGGAATACTGGTGAGTATGTCTTCGAGGGCTTTTTGTCCTTTCTGAGTCGCAGCACCGACTGTCAGGCTCAGTAGCCCCCCAGCCTGAGCAATCACGAGCAGGTTTTGCAAAGTATCTGACCCAGTACTGCCTTCTTTGGTGCCAAAGGTCTGGAACGTCTGACTTGTACTAACCACGAACCCAGCCGCAAGACCCAAACATAGTACAGCTCCACCCGTCCACAGCCGATCCGACCACGACATGAATTCGTCTTCCGCACCCAGGAAGGTCGGTTTAAAATTCCACCACCAATGAGTTTCGGGTGGATTCAAACTCTTTTTCCAGTCCGCTAATTGGTTGCCTTTTGCGAGTGCTAACCGCTTTTCCTTCAAGCGGCTATCTAAATCGATGAGCTGTTTACAGACCGACTCTG
This sequence comes from Coleofasciculus sp. LEGE 07092, assembly GCF_015207375.1. Classification (GTDB taxonomy): domain Bacteria; phylum Cyanobacteriota; class Cyanobacteriia; order Cyanobacteriales; family Coleofasciculaceae; genus LEGE-07092. The sequence goes on from NZ_JADEWY010000001.1 coordinate 56,126, forward strand.
GTAAAGCCTGATTGCTGATAGCTTTCTCCACCCTATCGCGAGTCCGAAGCAATTCTCGAACTTGCTCTGAAGACGGGTCTGAGTGGCTTTTTATCTTATCTAAGGCTTGCTCGTATTGCTTTAAGGCTTGCTCGTTGCGCTTGATTTTATGGGTCGGATAGCAGGACTCTTCCAGCGTTCTCCACCACCAATAGGTTGGTAGAGGGTTGAAATTATCTTTCCATTCTTGCAGGCTCTCGTGCAGATTATCATTATTGGCGATCGCACTAGCTTGAGTCCGCCAGCACTTGTCTAACTCAAGCATTTGAGAGATCCCCTCTGGTGAAGGATACTTTTGCGCCGTCCGCACTCTCTCAACCGCATCACGAACTAACAGCAGCTCCAGCACAACATTAGCAGAGGGACTGGGAGTTGATTTTTCTATTTCCCCTAGGGCTCTCCTATAGTCCTGAATCCCTTGATTGAACGATAAGGGATAGGTTAGATGCCACCACCAAGAAGTTGCTGGGGGATTCAAACTGGTTCTCCAACCCTCCAAGCGATCGCCGCTGATGATCGCTTTTGCCTGTGCCTTTAATCGCTCATCCAACTCGATTAGAGCTTTAGCCATCCGTTCTAGAAACGGCTTATTATTCCGGATAACTTCAATGGCATTGCGAGCCAGCAGGACTTCTTGCACCTGTGCCGATGTTGGCTTCCCCTCAGCAGCCTCAATAGCAACCAAAGCTTGCTCGTAACGAGCGATCGCCTGCTTCGGTAATGGTGGTAAGGGGTATTCGAGATGCCACCACCAGTATTTTTCTGGAATGTTCAACGTCTCTTTCCATTCCACTAAGCGATCATCATTAGCGATCGCTTGCGCCTGTCCTTTTAATCGGCTATCTAATTGGATGAGCCTAACGATACTAGTTACGGCTGGATTCGGGTCTGCCACTCTATTTTGTTCAACGGCATCGCGAGCAACTAGCACTTCCACAATTTGCTCACAGGAGGGTTCTAGAGCTGCTGATTCGAGCTGGCTTATCCTAGCGGCATAGAGAGCAAGGGCTTGGTCTAATGGGGATGCAGGTTGAGCGTCAGTGTAACTCATAGCCTCAATACCTCACTTTCCACCACATCTTTAAACTGTTTTATTAACACAAGATTAGAACTTGCGCAACTTTCAAACGAGATACATTTAGGTTAGAAACGACTGAAAATGACAGATCAAAGTTCTAGGAATTTGATCGGCTAGTCAGAAAACTTTGTCATATCTTGTTTTTCTAGCCCGCAGCTACTAGATGCCAAGTCGTAACCAGAAAAACGATAACCGCTGCCACTGACAGCAATCCTTGAATTAAATTTCCGATCAACGAACCCACCACAATCCCTAGACTCGCTTTCAACGCCAACTTCAATCGGGGTTCTAGCGCCAATTCCTGCCGATAAAGAAACTCACCGATAAATGCTCCCGCGAAGGGACCCAATAAGATTCCTAATAAAGGACCCCCCACGGGTAAAGCTGGCAGCAGTCCTACAATTCCCAGCACTAAACCCACAATCGCACCAATCTGCCCCCATTTACTAGCACCTGCACGTTTTGCCCCCCAAGAAGCGGCTAAAAAATCAATGCCTACACTGGCAAGCAAGACTAAAACGGCAACAATCAATGCCCAGCTAACCGTATTCAAACCGTTGACTAATCCCCAAATGAAAATTGCCGCCAAAATTAAACTAGAACCGGGCATAGCAGGAACGACAGAGCCGACGACGCCAACTGCCATGACAGCGATGAGTATCCAGTAGAGAAGAGTTAAAGACATTTACAACTTAGTCGATGCAATCATTTTTTTGTTTTTGCTTGATGGTGACTCAGGGTATTTGCTAGTTTTTGGGCAATCCCCTCAATCCAATTTTCATCCTGTTTGGTGTAACTGCGCGGGGCATTGGCTGCCAAAATTAAGGCACCCTGAGCGTCAAGGGGTTGACAGATTAGCCCTTGGGTATTTTCTGGCAAGTAGTCAAACTCAATTCGCCCTGGATATAGCTTCAAGTTAACCAGATAAATCGCTTTTTGCTTCTCCAGTACCCGCGTTAATATAGGTCCCGGCTTTACCTCTGAGTTGTTGACCAAAATCCCCCGACGCAGCAGGACTTGACCTTGATAGAAAACTACGAGCGATCGCGTTACCGTATTAGTTAGCAATAAGTGCGATGCCCAAGCCAGTTCTGTTTTCACTTCATCCGGTAGTTCGGGTGCGAGTTCAAAACCCTCTTCCCCAACCAACTCTACTGCATCAGGCGATCGCGATTGCACTTGCTGCCATAGCAAACCCGTCAAAATCAACATCGCACTCAGAATCACCCCCAGTGCATCAGAACGAGCTTGAGAAGCAGTGAGCTGAGGTGTTAGCAAGCGGTTCACCAACAGCAGCGTACCGCCTAATCCCCCAACAACAAATGGTAGCTGCCGCAGCACGTAGTTTTGGTCATTTGTCATGGGTTATTTAGTCATTGGTTATTAGTGGTTAGCAAAGAACAAAGGACTAATGACATAGACGCGCAAGCGGCTTCCCGAAAGGTAGGACTAACGATTACTCCTCCCCAGGTTCGATAATCCGTTGGAATAAATAGCCCGTTCCCCGTGCTGTCAGAATCAACTCTGGATTGCTAGGATCGTCTTCCAACTTGGCTCTTAAGCGGGAGATGTGAACATCCACCACGCGAGTATCGACGTGACGCTCTGGGGTGTAGCCCCACACCTCCTGCAAAATCTCCGAACGGGAGAAGGGTTCACCAGAACGGCTGACTAATAGCTCTAGGAGACTGAACTCCATACCCGTGAGCCGGATACGTTCGTCTCCTTTGTAGACTTGCCGCTTGTTGGTGTCGATTTTGATACTGCTAACGTGGATAACGCCAGAACTGGGAATGCCCGAAGCGCCAACTTTGTCAACTCGTCGTAGTACCGAGCGAATGCGGGCTTCCAGCTCTTTGGGAGAAAAAGGCTTGACAACATAGTCATCTGCACCCAACTCCAGTCCAGTAATTCTGTCAGCAACGTCACCCAAGGCAGTTAGCATGATGATGGGAATGTCCGACTCCTTGCGCAGTTCTTGACAGACGCCGTAGCCATCAAGCTTGGGCATCATTACATCTAGCACCACCAAGTCGGGTTCAGCACTGCGAAAGGTTTCTAGGGCTTCTTCTCCATCGGCAGCGGTGACGACATCGTAGCCAATCATGGAAAGACGAGTTTCCAAGATGCGGCGGATACTTGCTTCATCATCGACAACCAGAATTTTTTCCTTATGGGTTTCCAATTGACTGAATACTCCTGAAATGCGGTCACTGAATTGTTAATTTATCAGTAGCTTATCTCTAAGATATAACGTTATACAAAGGTTTTTTAAGGCGTAAAGGTTCGGTCTCGCCATCCCTTACAGGTTTTTAACATCGATTTAATTATTGAAAATTGTTAACACTCTCGATATTGGGATGCCAAAGTCTAAGTCTATCTATGTTTGTAACGAATGTGCGGCAGAGTTTCCACAGTGGTTTGGCAGGTGTGCGTCCTGCGGCACCTACAACTCTCTCGAAGAGAGCGTTCTGCAAAGCTCTACCAACTTAAGCCGAGGGGGTTGGCAATCAAATACCCGCTCCTCTCCTCAGTCAGCTCCTACTGGAGCAGCTCAACCGAGAACTTCACTTAAGTTCTCAGAAATTTCCAACAACGCCCAAGAACGGTTTGCTTCAGGTTATGGTGAACTCGACCGGGTATTGGGAGGTGGAATCGTTCCGGGTTCTTTGGTACTCATTGGTGGCGATCCGGGGATTGGCAAATCAACCCTGCTGTTGCAGGTTGCCAACCAACTGGCTCAAAACTACCGCATTCTCTATGTTAGTGCCGAAGAGTCGGGACAACAGGTGAAATTGCGGGCAGCTCGCTTGGGTGTGGGCGAGGTGCCAGTTGAGGATGCCCCTAACAATGGTACGGCAAAAAAGCACCGGAAGTCCTCAGACTCGAAAACAGACAATGGGAGTAAAAGGCTTTCTGCTAAGGAACCAAACCTTTACGTGCTGGCAGAGACAGATCTAGAAGAGGTATTGCGGGAGTTGGAGTCTCTCAAACCCCAAGTAGCAGTTATTGACAGTATCCAAACCCTTTATTTTGCCGCGTTGACTTCGGCTCCGGGTTCAGTTGCGCAGGTACGGGAATGTACCTCAGCCCTGATGCAGGTGGCAAAACGGGCAAATATTACCTTGTTCATCGTAGGGCATGTCACCAAAGAAGGGGCGATCGCCGGACCCAGGGTGCTGGAACATTTGGTGGATACGGTATTGTACTTTGAAGGCGATCGCTTTGCCTCCCACCGCTTGCTGCGCTCTGTGAAAAACCGTTTCGGTGCTACCCACGAAATCGGCATTTTTGAAATGGTAGACAAGGGCTTGCAGGAAGTCTTGAATCCATCTGAGCTGTTTTTGGGCAACCGGGATGAAATGGGCCCCGGTACGGCTACGGTGGTGGCTTGTGAGGGGACTCGTCCGATTTTAGTCGAGTTACAGGCATTGGTTTCCCCCGCCAGCTATGGTGCGCCGCGTCGCTCAACTACGGGTGTAGATTACAGTCGATTACAGCAAATTTTGGCGGTATTGGAAAAACGGGTGGGGATTCCCCTGTCGAAATTAGATGCTTATGTGGCAACGGCAGGTGGATTGGGAGTCGAAGAACCAGCGGCTGATTTGGGGATTGCCATTGCGGTGGTGGCTTCATTTCGCGATCGCATGGTTGATCCACGCACGGTGATGATTGGCGAAGTGGGATTAGGGGGACAGGTGCGTCTGGTGTCCCAGATGGAGCTACGGTTGAAGGAAGCCGCCAAGTTAGGATTTAAGCGGGCAATTGTTCCAAAAGGTCAAGTGTTACCGGATATGGATATTGAGGTGATTCCGGTTTCGAGGGTTCTGGATGCGATTATTGCCGCTTTACCGGGAGGATTACGTCAGAATTTGGCGGATGATGCAAATGAGGAGGAAGAGGAGTTTTAGTGTGACACAGGTGTGCAGACTATCGGCATAAAAATGAAGCTCTACTACTACAAATTTGATAAACACGCCAATTTTGGTGATGAACTCAACCCTTGGATCTGGAAACAACTCATTCCCCACATTTTGGATGAAGATAAACGAACCCTGTTTGTGGGTATTGGAACTTTACTCAACAGAAAATTACCCAAAGCAGAGAAAACCGTTGTATTTGGCACAGGTGTGGGATATGGGTATGGAACTGTACCTAAAATTAATGATTCTTGGACTATATACTGTGTCAGGGGACCCCTTTCTGCTCAAGCGCTCGGTGTTCCAGAAGACTTAGCTGTTACAGATGCGGGCTTACTCGTAAGGCGATTATTTCCGGCTAATTATTCTAAAACCCAGCAGTTTGCTTTCATGCCTCATTTTAAGCACGCCATTTCTGCAAGTTCAGCCTGGGCTTCCATTTGTGAACAACTCGGATTCGCATATATTGATCCGTGTTGGTCAATCGAAAAAGTTTTATCAGCGATTAGCGAAACCGAGATATTAATTGCTGAAGCCATGCATGGTGCTATCATTGCAGATGCTTTGAGAGTGCCTTGGATTCCGATCAAAACCAGTGCCAATATTAACTCCTTTAAATGGCAGGATTGGTGTCTTTCTCTAGGAATTGAATACCAACCTCGATATGTTATGCCCCTCTGGGATTTCTATCCAGTGTTTCCTGAAGCTCCTTCGACTCGCTTGCGTATTCGCCCAGAAATTAATTATTGGATAGATTGGTTAAAACAGGAGCAATTAAATGTGTTTAATAAAATTGGAGGTGATCCAAACCAGCGAGTTGCCAGACAACTTATGGATATTGCAAAAACGGCACAACCCTTTTTAAGCGATGAGTTAATCGTTGAACGTCTCACCCATGAACTTGAAGCAAGACTAGAGCAATTTAAGAATGATGTTAGAATTGGCTGTTTTTTTTAACGAGCCAATGATGAGCTCAACCGTTAAGTTTAATTGTTCCTACCTACTTAAAGCTTTGATTCTTAATTTTCTGGAAAAATGAGTTTTGCGATCGCTTCTGCGGTTCGTTGTTCTCGCCAAATCCAGTGATTATCCTGTCCCTTGTCGCGGATGTGAGTGACACCTTGGTCAATGAGAGAGCCGATTTCGTCAAATGTTGAAAAGGTTGCACCAATTGGGATGGGGCAATTTACTTGATGGTTGATAACTGGATAGTCAGAGGCAATTATATAGCATCCACAAGACCCAGCATCACTAATGACACCACTGGTTCGGTAGTAATAACGGTCTTTGTCATAGTGAATTACTAAAATATCGATTTTCCTTAAGACGTTAATATAATCATCTTCCTTCGTCGTGTCGTAGAGTTTTACTCCCAGTTTGTCTAAGTAATCAGGTTTTTGTCCAAAAGGAGTGCCAATGATTAGCTCGCATCTGTCTTTATTTGAGGCGATGTAATCTTGTAATTTTTCAATCAGTTTGGATATGGGTTTATCCTGTCGGATCATGCCCACTACACCTATTTTAGTTTTGGCGGTTGTTGTTAATCTTTCTCCTGGCATGAGCTTAGGAGTTGCTTCGCTGATGATTGGATGAGGGATGATTACTTTTGATGAATCAGGTAGTCTAAATTTTTCTGGAATCACATCATCATCGATTTCAAATAGAATAACTTTTAATTTACTGAAAAACCGCAAATATTTTTTTAAATAGAGTAAACCCCAAAATTTTATTCGGCTGTTCATTGCAAATTGTTGATTGCCATGTAAGCTAATCAATACCTCTTTACCACATAATGCTAGTAAAGGCAAAACACTAAATAGATGCTGGTTATATATTTCAAATACAAAAATCATATCAATGTCTTTTAATTTAAAGGCTCTTACCCCCATAGAAATGTGGCGATACTCGCGTCGTAGCTGGAGTCCTATTGAGTAATTTTGAATTGATTGGGTAACTTTTTTTACTAAAGGTGGTATAGGAGTTTCGATAGACAAAAAACCGATAGTTTTGTTTTTAACGTATTGGTCAATTAGAAGAAGGTCTTTGAGTCCCGGATGCATTAATTGCATGAGCAAAATAAATGAATATATCTTAAACATTTATACATGATTTTAACTCAATTCTCTAAATACTTTTGCAATTTCCTCTACGACCACTCTCTGACTAAAATATTTCTCTGCAACAGTTCGTCCTTGTTTGCCGTATTCATCAGCTAATTCTCTATTTTTAAAAAACAGGACAAGAGCTTCATACCAATCCGAGTTGTTCATCGCCTCTATCCCTAAGTTTCCTAAAGCAAGTACTTCTGCATTCATACCCACAGGAGAAACAATAACGGGTATACCACACGCCATATATTGAAGCATTTTGAAACTGCATTTTCCCTTAGTCCATTCGTTATCTGGCAAAGGCATTAGACCCACATCCATTTGTTTTACGACGTCCGCTTCTGTAGCTGGAAACCAAGGGATATATCGGACTCTATCACTAGGTAAAGATTTAAAAAATGGTGGTTTATCCGCCATAATTAAAAGCTCTGATTCAGCAAATTTATTCATAAACTCCCGTAAGGGGGCTTCAATAGTTTTCAAGTATCTAAGATTTCCGGCGCTTCCAGTCCAACCAATCACAAACCGGGTTGATTTCTGTCTTACTTCTGTTAATTCGGGATGGAATCTTTCTGTGTCAATTGCTGTAGGGATTATGCGGATATCGCGGGCATAATCTGCAAACCAATCTGCTAAGTAACGGTTGCCAGCAATAACTACTTCAGCCAGCTTTGCGATTGAACTAATGGATTGAGATACACGTTTTGCGTATAACCTTTCCGAAGAGTATTCTGAGGCACTTGCTAGCCAGATAGCATCATCTATGTCAAAAACTAAGGGTTTTTTGAGTAGGGGTTCAAGAAGACAACGCCCAGGAACTAATTCACGCCCTATCCAAGTAATTTGACTATTCCAGCTACCTAGAATTCCAGGTATCCGACTAGCTAACTTTGCCCCTATCATCATAGCCCTTAACGGTTTTTGGTATTGAGAAGCTAACCCTTTTCCAAAATCCGGGATCAATTTATTTTTATCGATGTTAGGAATATATTCCTGCACTTGAATCCCAATACTTTGCAAGGGGTTGATGTACTGACGCACACGAAAGCGAGTTGATGGTACTAGCTGACCAGAAGTGAGTGCTGCAACTTTAATCATTAACTTTTTTTTGATACGAAAAAACTTAAAAGATCACCTATTTTGTACAAATAAACATGATTTTTAAACTGATTTTGTGGGAAGACAATTGAAACAGTTAAAAATAAGCATTGCGAATATTATTTATAGAAATTAAAATGACTCAATAAAATGCTAACAAGTAATTCCATCTCTCCCGCAACAACTATATCAGTTTTAAGGACGCTTCGATACTTAATGAAGTGACCGATAATTTTCCGTATATCGTTTATCATATAAACGGGAATAATCAAGTTTTTTTGCCAAGGTTTGTAGGCGATCATCCGCGTCTGATACCGACTTAAACCAACTCCTCTGAAGAAACGGATTAAATAATCTTTCTCAAAACGAGATTGAGGAATTTTATGATAAATATGCATATCCTTATTGAACCAAAGTTCCCAACCATCATAAAAAAGATAAGATAACATCTCTACATCTTCACATTTTGTTGATAGAGAAGTTCCAGATACCCCACTAATACTCTGACGTTCGGGAACACTTTTTAGCCAAGCTTCCTTGCGAATAACGACTCCAGCTCCAGGCGGAAACAATTTCTTCCGTGTATTGTTATACCTTGTGTTGTAACAATACGTTTTCGTTCCTTCTAGAATAGCAAAATACCGAGCAATTCTCTCAAATCCTGGCGGGGGTTCTACTTCAAATTTGCCATGGATTTGTCCTCCATAAGCCCCCGCTTGCGGATGAGATTGTCCAAAATGATAGGCTTGTTCCACCCAATTCGAGTCGGGTAAATTATCGTCATCCAGAAAACCAATTAAATACCCCTTGGCTTCTCGAATGGCACATCGCCTAGCAAATGCTAATCCTTGTTGAGGTTCAAAGTAATAATGAATGGGATAAGGTTCAGACCAGTTCCCTTGGTACTCCTTAACGACCTGAGCCGTATCGTCAGTGCTATTATTATCAACGATAATAATTTCCCAAGAAATATCCTCTGTCCCTTCCTGCGATCGCAACTTATCCAGAACCTCTGATAAACGATTCGCGCCGTTATAGGTACAAATCGCGACAGTAAAGTCGATCGCACTCATGCCTTTCATCTTCCTCTGGGGAATAACTCTCCCACTCATTGAATCGTGAGCTGAAGTCGAGCGATCGCTCTCTCCTTAAATTCACGCCACTGGCTGATAACGAATACAGATACGAGATACTATGCCGTATCACTTCCTTGGGGTGAGGGCGCTAGACTTTTGTCAGTCAATCAGGGGTTTAACTATGAGTTTAACCTGTCTTTATAAGACTGTCACTCGGTATGCAAAAATTCCAGATATGCCTGAGTTATTTCCTTCACCGCCAACTCGTAAATGGGATTTAAGCGTGCGATTTTTCCAAAAATGATAAGTTGGGGAGTCATTAGTAGAGACGTCCCATACTACGTCTCTACTTTGATGAAAGAGAATCTCACCCCTGCACATCTGTCACTCGCCAGCTTAGTTTCAAGTTGAGCCAGAAGTTCCATAAGGTGACAGCCGCGATCGCAATCAAGTTGGCGACGTATCGGTTAATGCCAAAAACATTAAAGAGCAAATTCAACAGCAAAACATTCAGGACTAATCCAGCCAGACAGATTGTATTGAACTTTAGCAGGCGTTTCAAGCGCTGGCGTAGTCCTGGCTGCCTACGGGCAATATCTCCAAATGTCCAACAATCATTCCACAAGAAGTTGTTGATAATCGCTAACTCTGAGGCAATGATTTTACTGCGAGTTAGCGGCAAACCTAGGGTGTTGGGGTCACTGAGCAGGTAAAGCATTCCCATATCCACTACGACACCTGTCAAACCCACGATACCAAACCGGAGCAACCGCCCGATGTGTCCCAATGAGAGGCGCAAGCGAAGCAAGTGCTGTAAGTACTCCACATACTGCTTCCAAGTAACCTTACTCTCACCCTCAATACGCTCTTGAAAGACATAGCCCACTTCGCCAATCCAGGCTACTTTTCCCCGAGCGAGGACTTCAATAAGGATTTTGTACCCCAGAGGACTCAGAGGGCGACCCACCAGACATTCGCGGCGTACCATAAAATATCCACTCATAGGGTCAGAGACGCGACCAATCACCCCTGGCAGTAAAACTAACCCGACAAGTTGAGCACCACGGGATAAAAATCGGCGCACCACACTCCAGTCACTAACACCACCACCTTCTACATGGCGACTAGCGGCTGCCAAATCTGCCCCCCGCCGGATTTCACCCCACAATTTTAATAGCAACTCTGGAGGGTGTTGGAGGTCGGCATCAATCACGCCCAATACCTCTCCCCGCGCTGCTTGCCAGCCGCGAATTACTGCGGTAGAGAGTCCCCGTTCCTCAACCCGCCGCATGACCCGTAGTTGAGGATAGTCGCACATGAGTTCCTGGGCGATTTTCCAAGTTCCATCGGGGCTGTTGTCATCTACTACAATCAGTTCGTATTCTCCCGGTATCTCGGCATCCAATAGCTGGCTGAGTTGCTGGACAATCTTGGGGATGTTCTGTGCCTCTTTGTAGGTGGGAATGACTAGGGAAAAACGGAGGGGAGGCTCATCGGTGGGTAAATTAGGAATGTCTAAAGTCCCTGAAGGAATGGGTAAAAGGGAATTCGGTTGAATTAAACTCATGGGCTTTTCCTAAGGGGTAGAAGCGGAACGCTTATAAAGGTAGGCGGTGAACTGGTCTAACTCCATCGTTCCCGACAGTTGCTGCTTTGCCTCTAACTGGAACTGAGGTTCTAGGATTTGCCGAACTTGCTCTCGTTCGCTGGGTGTAGCGGCAGAACCCCAGACGGGTCGAGCGCTATCTAGCCAGAGAATGCGCTGATACTGAGTAGGTTCAGATGCCAGGGTTTTTTCTAAAGCGGGTGCCAGTTGAGCCGATTTTTGAGCCAGTAACATTATGGGTAATTGGGGAGGAATGTAGTAAGCCAAACGCAGCACATGACCCCAAGCATTGGAGCTAATAGCGATTAAAGTCGGCGTTGTCGGTTCCTGCTGAAGGATGGCTGCCACTCGGTGAAACATCCAGCGAGGACGAGTGCTAAAGTCCGCGACGCTAATGCTCAAATACAACAGCAACAAAACAGCAGCGGCTGTAGGTCGCCATACTGATGTTGCTCGTTCGAGGCAAGCGGCAATCAGGAGCAGGCATCCGGGTAAAATAAAAATCATTGACCGTCCCCAACCAAAGCCGACGGTAAACTGACCTTTGACAACATCTAAAGTTAACGCCACTAACAGGGGAAAAATTCCTAACAGCAGTGCTATGCCTAAAATTTGACGCCGATTCTGACGCCACAGATTAATACTACAGGCAACCAGTAGAGCGATCGCAGCGATACCGGCTACCGTTACACTTACAGGAGGTAAACGGCTAACCCAGTCCCCCACTACCAAATGAATACCTAGGGTTTGGGTTACACCTTCTACGTGCTTCAATGCCGTTTCAATTAAGCTATCAGACGCTCCAAACCTCTCGAAGTCAGCATTCCGCAGTTGCTGCCTAGTTCCCCACAGTACCCAAGGAACCGTTAGCAATACTCCCGCACCAAAGCGCAGTCCATGTTGCCACCATCGCTGCCTGTCTAACCACAACACCAGGATGACTAAAGCCAGTAGAAAATAGGCATAGTAATAAAACGTTAGCAGCCCTGCTGCCACCGATCCAATAAAAATGAGACTCCAAAGAAGTCGAGTCATTTTGCTAGGAACCTCTGCCTCTTTGAGTCCCAGTTTTGGAGCATCAATTAGTTCTAGCAACGCCCAAGCACTCAGAATTACCCAAAGCACGAGCAGTCCGTACATCCGCACGTTTAACGAGTGGAACAGATAGTAGGCATTCGTTCCCAACAGGGCAGCGAGTAACAAGCCACCGCGATAGCCTAGCAGACGACGACCCAAACCAAACGCACTGCCAATGGTTCCAATACTCAATAAGGCTCCCAAACCGCGCATTGCTGCCTGTCCATTGCCGAAAAGCCGCAGCCACAAATGTTGACTCAGAAAAAATAGGGGGGGATGGGGTTCTCCAGCCAAACCCCTGAGCATATTTTGCACGGTGTCTAAAATATCGTCGATCCCCTTTTCAAGGGGTAAACTCAGCAACGGCGTGTAGTTGGCTAAGACGACGGGTGTATCTTGAGGAGTTTCATAGGCTGTTTTTTGACCGGTAATCAACAGAAGGGACAAAACTTCGTCGTACCAAAATTCCCGGCGACTTAAGTTAACAACTCTTAACAGAACTGCGATCGCAATCACAATCAACAGTACTGAAGAAAAGCGCAGGGATAGTTTCGAGATCGGGAAACTCCGGCTCATGGGAAAGGCTTTAAAAGTTTCTTTGTCAGTTTAATCGATCGCTCGCAGAGAACTGGACAGAGCTACACCAATCTTGACAAAAACTATGTAGGGAGAGATTTAGTTGGGTTCTGTCAAGATTTGGTATGGCAGTACACTTAAGCTCCCTTATTTATCGAGGCTTCATAAATAGGATATTTGCCATACTCCCCTAATTTTAATAACTCAATTTGGAATTGTTGATTGCCACGATTAAATTTTCGTGTTTCCACACCTTCTTCAGGAGGTTGGCACTTACGATAGGGATAGCACACGTAAATAAACTTTGGCTGCCCCTGTTCTATTAAAGCTGTACCTAATTTAACCAAATCCTGACTGTTTTCTGCTAAAAAGAATACCTTATTTTGGCTCAACCCAGGTTCTAAAGCCTGAGCCACAAATTGATGAGACATAGCAATTGTATTAACGGGCTGCTTTTGCAAGAATTGGATAGCAGGTAAAATCCCTTGGTGATTTTGCTGTAAGTAAACGGTTCCAGCATAGGTGTTTTTGTAAGTTACAAGAATCAACAACATAGACAGAACACCTAGAGTTCCATATTTTAAACTAGAGCGCTGAGTTTGCCAGATTAATTGCAACTCGTTAACACTCATCAAGACAACAATTGGAATGAGGATTAACAAGAATCTCGCTCCCCATTGCTTTCCACCAGCAATCAGACCCGCTGTACCAACTGGAACGATCACAGAGACACCCACAACAAAAACTAAACAGATGAGATAAATGAGGATGAGTCTTGGTGTTAATTTTACCGTTCTCATCACTAGAGCTAGCCCTAAATATAAAACCGGGAAAAAGGCAACTTGAAAATACTCAAAAAATGCATAACCTAATCCTTTAAAGTTTTCCCAAGCATCTTTTAATTTATCAATTAAGGATAAATCTTCGACGATTTGAATAGCATGAATTCCTAGAGGATGACTATAAATAACTTGATTAGATACAAAAAATAGTACAACCGTTACAATTAGGCTAGCTAGAAAAATGAACTTATGGTTAGCCAAAAAAGTTAACTGATTTAAATGAAGGGGTTTGTCTGCCCAATTGAATTGAGGAGTATTGGCTAAAGCTATACCAGCAACGATTACAAAGACAATTGCACTCAGACAAAGAAACTCAGGTCGCAACCAAACAGACAACCCAATTGAAACTCCACTGAATACAGCCTCTCTTTTTGATAAACCCTCTGACTGTTTGGGAATTAGCAGTAGCGATAGCCCATAGAACGAAAGTGCTACGGCTAAAGTGTGTTCCCAATACATGGCACTGTACATCGACAAGGGTGAAGCAAAGATGAGAATAAATAGAGCAAGTGATGTACTAATTGGGGAGAATTTTAAACGGCGACACGCGAAGAAAAAATTTAACCAAATTGCCCAGGTAGAAACCAGAGGAATGATATAAAGACCTCGGTAGCCAAAAAGGGCATGAAATGGTGCAGTAATCAAAGGAAATGTATAAGGAAACGTTATGTAATGTCGATTTTCTAAGTGATAGACAAAGGGTTCTTCAAAAGGGTACAAGCCATTTTCCCAAAGGCTACGCACCCAACTTTGGGGAGGTGGAACTAAGTCAACTCGAAACTGACCACTACTCAACTGTTGGGCTAATAAGGCTTTCAGACCGGCATCACCACTAAAGAAAACTCCATCGGGAATTTGCCCTTGTAAATATAAAGAAAATAAAACACCACACAAGATAACAATTAAAGGAAGGCTGTATGATTTGATTGTCATGGTCTGGTGAAACGTTTTAAAAAGAAAACACCTTGAGGGAGTACCCTATCTCAGAAAGAGGATTAGTAACTCAATATAGACGTTTGACGATGCCCATTGATTTAAATCCTGTAGAACTCTCGGTAGTTGTACCACTTTACAATGAGGAACTCAACATTGATTACCTGTTTGAGCGACTCCTTTCCGTGCTGGATGGAATGAACATCAGTTACGAGATTGTTTGTGTCAATGATGGCTCTAAAGACAACACACTACAGCGTTTAGTTGAATACCATCATCGTAACCCAGCGATTAAGGTCGTCAACTTGTCCCGCAACTTTGGCAAGGAAGTTGCCCTGACTGCTGGAATTGACTACGCTAGGGGGGCTGCTGTCATCCCTATTGATGCTGACCTCCAAGACCCGCCAGAATTAATCAAGGAATTGGTGGCAAAATGGCGCGAAGGCTATGATGTGGTTTATGGTACAAGGCGATCGCGCCAAGGTGAAAGTTGGTTCAAACGCTGGACAGCGAACGCCTTCTACCGCACTATCGGTCAGATGAGTCGCGTACCCATTCCCCGCGATACTGGTGACTTTCGCTTGCTAGACCGCCGTGTAGTGGAAGTCCTCAAGCAAATGCCAGAACGGACGCGGTTTATGAAGGGGATGTTTGCTTGGGTGGGTTTCAATCAAACGTCTATTCTCTTTGACCGGGAACCCCGCCTCAAAGGGGTGACGGCGTGGAACTATTGGAAGCTTTGGAATTTTGCGATTGATGGAATTACCTCCTTTAGCTTTGTCCCGCTGAAAATTTGGGGTTACGTTGGCATTATAATATCGTTATTTTCCTTAATTTATGCCACTTTTTTAGTCATTCGCACGCTGATTTCAGGGATTGATGTTCCTGGTTATGCCTCTATTATGGTGGCTGTTCTCTTTTTGGGAGGGATTCAGCTTCTAACTTTGGGTATTATTGGGGAATATTTGGGTCGTGTCTATGAGGAAGTTAAGGGACGACCTCTTTATTTAGTTCGAGATTACTACGGTTTTGAGAAGAAGCAGCCGGCTGATGAGGAAACGTAAAACTCTACTTCCCCCATTCCCTATTTTAAAGCTAGGAGACTTGCTTAGTGTTCAATTTTAAAAATGGTATTTTTCTTCTCACCATTATCTGTATTATTGCCACAGGTATAGGAGTTTACCTGTTAGGAGGTATCGACCAAGAACAATTGCAAGTTTGGCTGAAACAAGCGGGTATCTGGGCACCCATTATTTATATCGTCCTCTATACAGTAGGAACAATATTAATATTGCCTTCAACGCCACTCAACCTCAGCGGTGGTGCAATTTTTGGTGCTGGGTGGGGGACGCTTTGGACGAGTATTGCTGCGGTAATTGCCGCGATAGTAGCATTTGCCTTTACCCGCACGGTGGGACGGGAGGTGATGGCGAGAAAATTAGCCGGACGCTGGGAAGCCATTGATGCCGAGATGCGTCAGGGGGGCTTATTTTATATGTTTGCCATCCGTCTGCTGCCGATTATTCCCTATGGAATCGTCAATTTTGCAGCGGGTTTGACTTCGATTCGTTTCCGAGATTACCTAGTGGGTACGCTTCTCGGCACTGTTCCGGGAATCCTGCCCTTTGTCATGATGGGTTCGGGGTTACAGGCACTCAAAAGCGGTGATGTTATGCCTTTAATGTTCGCTTTGGCGTTGACGGGAATGCTAGTTGGCGGCGCTACCTGGTATCGACGCCACCGCCAGTCTCCTCAGAAGGCTTTAGAAGAAATTGAGCGATCGCGTTCTTCAAATTCTGGTGAGGATGTTAAGTAGTATGAGCGGTGTTTTGGACTACTTACAACAAAATAGCGTCAAGGCTATGATGTTATTTGTGCAATTGAGCGATCACCTCAGAGAGTAATGTTAGCTGACATCTTGCAACCGATCAATTATGCAGCCAAAATATTCCTTTATCATTCCCATCTACAACGAAGAAGAAACACTCCTTGAACTGTATCGTCGGGTCAGTGCTATAGCGGATCGCATGGATGATTTAGTCGAAATTATTTTAATCAATGATGGTAGTCAAGACCAATCTTTAAAAATAATCCGAGAATTTCATCAGCAGGATCAGCGAGTGTGCTACCTCAGTTTTGCACGCAACTTTGGTCATCAAATTGCTGTGACGGCGGGTCTAAATTTTGTGCGGGGTCAGGTTATTGTCGTCCTTGATGCCGATTTACAAGATCCACCGGAGTTAATCCCAGATATGGTTGAAAAGTGGCGGCAAGGGTATCAAGTGGTCTATGCGCAGCGAATCAAACGTCGGAAAGAGAGTTGGTTCAAGCGCTTCACTGCCTATTCATTTTATCGCATCCTCAAGTACCTAGCTGAGGTGGACATTCCCACAGATACAGGGGATTTTTGTTTAATGGATCGGCAAGTGGTTGATGTGCTTAACTCCATGCCAGAGTGTAACCGCTATATTCGAGGACTGCGGTCATGGGTTGGCTTTCAGCAGACAGCTATTCGATTTGAACGTGACTCGCGCTTTGCGGGAGAAGTAAAGTACACATTCGGCAAATCCTTAGGATTAGCGGTGAACAGTTTAGTCTCGTTCTCGAAAGTACCGTTACGACTTTCCACTTATATTGGGTTGCTATCGGCTGCATTAGCGTTATTTATGTCGGTGTTAGTATTGTATTGGCGCTTGACTGAACCGGATTCCCCCTTAACAGGATTTGCAACGATTGCGATGGCTATTTTCTTTCTAGGTTCAGTGCAGCTTATTAGCATCGGTATATTAGGTGAATACATTGGGCGAATTTATGAAGAAGTAAAAGGCAGACCGCTTTACACATTAGCCGAAGTGGGTGGATTTGATAGCCACCTGAAATTTTATAAAAATCAGCGATGAAATATCTGGCAAAGTTTACTAACCAGTGACTTAGCATAGTACCATCAGGATGAGTAGTCCCTGATTTTCGCCCTGTGATTCTTAGCTCCGTTAATACCATTCTCAACCGCGCCCTTGCGGGTAAAGACATTTCCCCAGAAGACGGTGTTACTCTCCTCACGCAAACTGAACCTGCTGCTGTAGCAGCCATTCAAGAAACAGCCGACCAACTGCGCCACAAACAAGCTGGCGACACCGTAACCTATATTATTAACCGCAATATAAACTTTACTAATATCTGTGAGCAGCACTGTAGTTTTTGTGCCTTTCGCCGCGATGCGGGTACAGAGGGTGCCTACTGGCTGGATTGGGGGCAAATTGTAGAAAAAACAGCGGACGCGGTACAACGAAGGGCTACGGAAATTTGTATGCAGGGGGGACTTAACCCAGAAGCAAAACTTAACGGTGGGGCTCTACCCTATTACCTGCAATTAGTAAAAACGATAAAACAGGAATTTCCCCAGCTTCACCTCCATGCCTTCTCTCCCCAAGAAGTGCAGTTTATTGCCCAACAAGACGGACAGAGTTATGCCGATGTAATTGTCGCTTTACGGGATACTGGCGTTGGTTCAATGCCGGGAACAGCAGCAGAAGTCTTAGATGATAATGTGCGGCGAATTCTCTGTCCGGAAAAAACAAATACGGCAACGTGGTTAGAAATTGTGGAAACGGCACATCAACTGGGAATGCCAACGACTAGCACAATGCTATCGGGGCATATTGAAACCCCAGAGCAACAGATGGGGCATTTGGAAAAATTGCGATCGCTCCAACAAACGGCTCTTGATCGGGGATACCCAGGTTACATCACCGAATTTATCCTACTGCCCTTCATCGGTCAAGATGCCCCCAAACCTCTACGCCGTCGCGTCGGACACGATCAACCCGTCTTGGAAGACGCCCTTTTGCTCACAGCCGTAGCGCGAATTTTCCTGGGCAATTGGATTCCCAATCACCAACCAAGCTGGGTAAAACTGGGTTTAGACGGTGCCACAGAAGCTCTCAGATGGGGCTGTAACGACATTGGTGGCACCTTGATGGAGGAACACATCACCACAATGGCAG
Source organism: Coleofasciculus sp. LEGE 07092 (assembly GCF_015207375.1). GTDB lineage: Bacteria > Cyanobacteriota > Cyanobacteriia > Cyanobacteriales > Coleofasciculaceae > LEGE-07092. The sequence continues at coordinate 74,483 of NZ_JADEWY010000001.1, forward strand.
GGGCTAAAGGCGGCACTTGTATGGAAGTAGAGACGTTGCAGGGAGCAATCACTTCTCTAGGGCGTCCCTATCAGCAGCGAGATACACTGTATCAACATCTGCAAACCCCTCTCAATAAGCCCAAAAACCAGCCCGGAGTTCAAACTCCGGGCTAATAGATCAAGTCCATTAAAATGGACTTGAAGTCTTATCCAGTCGTCTTTAGACGACTTGAGCTTTTAGCCAGTTTAAACCCCTGGCTTGTTAACTGCCGTGTGGTAGGGGGTATAGAGTGATCGCGAGAGGAGTAACACCTCAAAAATCCCCTTGTCCCCTTGTCCCCTTGTCTCCCTACTCCCTTTCTACTTCATGCCTAAGAAAAACAAATCCTTCCGGCTGCTAGCCTTGGGAGCGGCTGTATTGGTGATTGGCGGTGGTATAGCCGCTTACGCGCTACTGATACAGCGCCGCCCTGTCCCCGGAAATGCCCCAGTGGGGACTCAACTGGTGCCACAAGACGCCTTAGTAACGGCGTCAATCTCCACAAATTCAGCCCAGTGGAAGCAGTTGCGCCAGTACGGGACACCAGAAACGAAAGCGGCTTTGAATAAACAGCTTGCCCAACTGTACGAAGAACTCTTAAGTGATAATGGCTACGACTATGAGGAAGATATCCAGCCGTGGTTGGGCGAAACTGTGACGGTTGCCTATCTACAATCGGGACAATTGACAACAGGAGCAACTCAGGAGAAAAAATCCTCTTCAGAGCTACCCTTTTGGAAGCTGCCAGACTTGCTCGTGCTACCCATTGAGAACTCAGAACAGGCAAAGGAACTATTAGAAAAAACTGAATCTCAAAAAGTAACACAGTTTGCCGAAAGAACCTACAAGGGAATTCAGATTCGCGAAACTCAAAAAAGTGAAGGTCAGAATTATTCTGCTACCGTATTGGGTAATTTCTTTGTCATCACCAACAATCCCAAAACCATAGAGCAGGTAATTGATACCTACAAGGGCGAGGCATCCGTTGCCGCCACGCCCGGCTATGTTGAGAAGTTGGGCAAAATTAATGCTTCAAACCCCTTCGCTCGAGTCTATCTAAACGTGCCAGTTGTCGCGGCAGTCGCTGCCACCCACTCGAAGCGATCGCGTTCTCCCGAAGACTTGGCAGCCAAACAACAACGGCAGGGCATTGCCACAACGGTCATTCTAGAACCGGAAGGACTCCGTTTTGAATCGATTTCTTGGCTCAAACCCAATAGTGAGCAAAAGTACCGAGTTCAAAACCCAACGAGCCGCTTACCCAGACGCCTGCCTGCTAATACGTTATTGGCAATATCGGGAGGCAATTTAGCTCAGTTATGGCGTGATTATGCCCGAGGAGCCGAAACAAATCTGCTGAACTCAACCCTGCTTTCACCCGCCAATCTCAGTGCTGGTTTGCAGGCAATTTCAGGTTTGGACGTGGAAGAAAATTTATTGCCCTGGATGGAAGGCGAATTTGCCTTAGCACTGATGCCTGCATCAAAGGATTTGCTGGCACTGCCAGAAAGTCAACCAGCACCAACCTTAGGAGCAGGTGTGGTATTGATGGTGCTTTCGAGCGATCGCACCTCTGCTGAAAAATCCTTTGAGCAACTCGATCATATGATCGAAAGTCGCTATCAATTTGGGGTAGAAGCAACCCAGCTCAACAATCAAACCGTTGTTAACTGGATATCGCCCTTAGGAGGGGTAAGCGCTACCCACGGTTGGCTAGAGGGCAATGTTGCCTTTCTCACCTTTGGAGCGCCGATTGCTGATGCGATCGTACCCCAACCCCAAGGGACACTAACCCAAACCCCGCTCTTCCAGCAAACCGTACCCACTCAACCCAAACCCAATAATGGTCAGTTTTTCCTGGATGTCGAGCGTACCATCAACCAGGGTAATCTGAATCTGCAACTTTCCCCAACCTGGAAAATGTGGCTCAAGGCGATTCGTACCATTGGAGTGACTGCGGCAATTAACGACGAACGCAGCACTCGCTTTGATTTGTTCGTTCAGCTCAAAAAAACGCTGACCCCCAGCGTCTCTGAAACTCCTAAGGGCGCTGAAGCAAGCCCCTCTCCTAGCCCCTCTGAAATTGAAATTTCTCCCAGTCCATCACCCTGAGCGCTGCCTCTACAGCGTTGCTCAATCCTAGAATGATTATGAATGGAGTTAAGCTGATATATTGGCATACGATAGCCTTATTAGGGGTACTGCATCGGCTTGAAACAAGCTTGGAGTATATCTAAGCCAATATAAGTTGAAGCTTCAAAAATTGAGTAGAGAAAAAACTTTATGGATTTAGTTGCACTCCAAAACAGCTTGGATAATATTTCCTTTGCTGTCCTTTTTGCGACCATGCTGCTTTACTGGATAGGAGCTGCTTTCAAAAGCATTCCCTACCTGCCAGCCTTAGGAACAGCAGGCATGGCGATCGCTAACCTCTGCATTGCCGCTTTGCTCGGTGCCAGATGGTTAAATGCTGGTTACTTTCCCTTGAGCAATCTCTATGAATCTCTATTCTTTCTAACTTGGGGAATAACGACCATTCATCTAGTTGCCGAAAACATGAGCCGTAGCCGATTGGTGGGTACTGTCACAGCACCTGTAGCAATGGGAATTACGGCATTTGCAGCTCTTTCACTGCCAGCAGAGATGCAGCAATCGGAACCGTTGGTTCCTGCCCTGAAATCGAATTGGTTGATGATGCACGTTAGCGTGATGATGCTGAGTTATTCGGCACTGATGGTGGGTGCGCTGTTGGCGATCGCGTTTTTAGTCGTCACTCGTGGGCAAAACATCGAACTACGGGGGAGTTCAGTCGGGACTGGTGGATATCGTAGCCAGAATGGGTTTACAGCGAATTCCTCCTATCGGCTGCTGCGAAACGGCGAAGAATCTCAGTTACAGCCTCAAGGGGCACCCGGTAATTCCGTAACTACAGTTAGCGTACTTGAGAATAATGGTTCTGCTAATACTGCCCTTCTCACCCCCCCAGTCACCTCTGTATCGGAATTGTCCAGTTCCAAAACCCTCTCACCTCAGCGCCTGAGCCTTGCTGACACCCTCGATAACATTAGCTATCGGATTATCGGATTGGGGTTCCCCTTGCTGACAATTGGTATTATTGCGGGAGCAGTTTGGGCGAATGAGGCGTGGGGTTCTTACTGGAGTTGGGACCCGAAAGAAACCTGGGCGTTAATCACCTGGCTAGTTTTTGCAGCATACCTTCATGCTCGCATTACTCGCGGCTGGCAGGGACGCCGACCCGCAATTTTGGCTGCAACTGGATTTATTGTGGTCTGGATTTGCTATCTTGGGGTGAATCTACTGGGTAAAGGATTGCATTCCTACGGCTGGTTCTTCTAAGCCTTCAATAAACGAAGATTGTTGTGGGAGCAAGCCTCAAAAGCATTGCTTCTACTTACACCAGCTATTGACCCAGTCAGAAGCCATGATCAAAAAGAAAACTATACGGTTAATCGGGGAAAATGGGCGTGGATAATCAGTTCGAGCCGCTTGCTACCGGTGAAGTCTTATCCGTTGACGAATCGGATCAAATTTTAATTGGACACTGCACCTTTAGAGTCGGCGAATTTGCAGAGGCTATCCGGATGCAGCTTGAATATGGGCTAGGTGGATGGTCTCCAGAAAAGAATGCTTGGTTTAGTGCAGAGGGCATCCCCTGCGAAGTGTTGAGATTTAGTTCCCGTGGCTGGCAGAAAGGCAAGGTCAGAATTAATTTGGAATTTTGTCCTCAGGAATTTGAGGATGAAGATAATGGGGCATCTGCTAGTACAGAGGACGAGTTAGTACTAGCAGAACCAGAGACTGAGGAGGAGCTAGAGTTTGGCGAACCTTCCACTGTGATGGAGGATGAGGTGGACATGGATGAGTCGTTCACTACCATGGATGACTACGAATTTGAGCTAGGCACCTCACCAGTTAGTGATAGGCTGCCAGGGGAGCAGTCCGAAGAGCTGGCGGCAATGTATGACGAGATGGAGGAAGAATCGGTAACGTTTGAAGACGCTGAAATAGATAGGGATGAGATTTCAATTAGTCTAGATGACGAATTTGATGAAATTTCCCAAAGTATTGAGCAAGAGTTAGAGCAAGAAGAAGCTCCAACGACCAGTGAGGATGAATTTATCGATCTGGGCGAGATTTCTGTAGAGAATGAGGACGACTTAGATTTTGACGAAATGCCCGAAAGCAATGAGGATGAATTTCAATTTGGAGACTTTGCCTCGGATAATGAGTTAGAAGAAGACGAAACGGATTCGCTTCTTGATGATGTTTGGCAAGATATGAATCAGAGCAGTTGGCAGAATAATGAGTAGGTTAAATTAAGACTAAAGTATGAAGTCTGAAGTAAAATTTCATAAATAAATTTGTTTTTTAATTCTTTATTCTTCACACTTCATACTTTTTGAGTCAGGTTTTCTAGAGCAACACTATAATCAAGCCACCCCGCGAAAATGGCTGAAAACCCGAGCTGGACGTATCTTCACGCACGGCTTCACCAAACCTTACGCCAGAGGCGGTTATTGAATCGGCATCGGCGCGTCTTGGTGGCTGTATCTGGTGGACAAGATTCCCTGTGCTTGATGAAACTGCTGCTGGATTTGCAACCGAAGTGGGAATGGCACTTAGCGATCGCTCACTGCGATCATCGCTGGCCCAAAGATACCGGACTTGCCTTTCATGTTCAACAACTGGCTCAGGGCTGGAGTGTTCCTTTTTATCTGGAAACTGCTCCTGAGGTGACTCAGAGTGAATCGGCGGCGCGGCAGTGGCGCTATCAAGCACTCAGTGAGGTTGCTCTATCGCAAGGCTACCCGGATGTGGTAACAGGACATACCCAGAGCGATCGCGCCGAAACGGTTCTCTACAACCTGATTCGGGGAACGGGGGGTGACGGTTTACAATCCCTCACCTGGCAACGTCCCTTGGCACCTGGAGTACAGCTTGTGCGTCCCCTATTGAACGTCACTCGTGCTGAAACATTTCAATTTTGCCAGCAGCAGCACCTACCAATTTGGGAAGATGCCTACAATCAAGACCTTAACTATACCCGCAACCGCATCCGCCAAGAGTTACTGCCCTACCTCAAAACTCATTTCAATCCTCAAGTTGAAAGGGCTTTAGCTCATACAGCCGAACTCCTGCGGGCAGAGGTTGATTATTTGGAAAGTGCTGCCCAACAGCTACGACAGCAAGCTATGGCATCCGTCAGTAAAGATGATCCGGATACCCTACTCAAGCTGAATCGCCTCGTATTGCGGCAGGCACCTCTGGCATTGCAACGCCGTGCGATCCGACAGTTTCTCGTCACTGCCCAACCCACGGCTCCGAGCTTCGAGCAAATTGAAGCCATTACCGCCCTCATTAACGCCCCTAACCGCTCTCGAACATCCTCTTTTCCTGGAGGCGCAGTTGCCCAAGTCGAAAGGAATTGGATTATCTTTCGGACAACTCCAAATTAACCTCTCATGAAGCGGCTAGTTCTGGTGAATCGAGTAAGTTATCAATCGTTTGCTGCATTTGAGCGATCGCTTGCAGTTGGTAATCACCAACTTCCTGAATTTGATTGAGTGCAGTTGCGATCGCCTCTAGCGTCTGCCGGATTTCGTTAAGAGCCTCCTGTCTTGGTTGTAATGTCTCTTGGTAAAACTTGACTTGACTCTCAATCTGTGCTAGCGAAACTTTCAGAGACTGCCAGTATTCCTCCAAGTTTTGGAGTTCAGCTTGTTTTACCTCTTGTTCCCGAGCTTGTTGAGCAACCATCTCTTCAGCTTGACTGAGGCTCTGGCGCATTTGCTCAACTTGGCTTTCCAGTTTTTGGAGTTCGGCTTCCTGTTGATTTCGCTGGGCTTCTAATTGATTCAAAACCGGCCCTAAATCAATTTTCTGACCGTCTGCACCATTATCCGTTACAACTCCTTGCCGACGCCGCAATACCCGCTGGTGCTGGTTAAGAATCTCTTCTCGTTCCCGCAGATTTCGGCGCGAACCCACCAACGATTCATCAAGCAATTGGTAACGGTCTTGTTCGTCGATTAGTTCATCCCCTAGAGTAATACGGTCATATTCACTCGCTTGATTAATCTTGACTTGTACTTCCTCTATCGTTTGGCGTTGGAACGTCAGCTCCTCTTCCTGATCGTTAACAAAACGCTTGACTTTTTCCAAATCCTGTTCTAGGTTTTGCACGACGTTCTGAAGCTCACCGAGGGGCATATTTTCCAGCGCTTCGATATCCACTTGCTGGCTGATTTTGACATCGGCTGATGTCGTTGCCAAACGAGCTAATTGCTGATGTAATTCCTGCTGAGTTCGTAGCTGGAGGCTGAGCATATGCACCGACTCTTGCTTCATTTCCAGAGCATTTTGCTGTACCTTCAATTCACCCTTAGCTTGCTCAACAGAGCTTTGGACTTGCTGCAACTCCTGCTTGCGGTTTTGAATCTCTTCGCCTTGAGCATCGACGTCGGTATGTTGTTGTTGAGCTTGTTGTTGTTCTTGTTCGAGCTGTTGCCAATCCTGCTCCAGCGCTGATTGCTGGCGCTCAACTACTTCAAATGCCCGATTCAATTGTTCCCGTACCTCATCGGTGGGAGCAACAGCTCCCGATAGGCGATCGAGCAATTCCTGAATGACGGCAGCTTGCTCTTCGTCTAAGCCAACTGCACCGCCCCGTTCAGCTTCCTGTTCCTCGAAACGCCGCTGTTCGCCCCGCAGGTGTTCCCATGCTCCCTCCAACTCCTGACGATTGCGTTCAAACTCCTCTCTGAGTCTTTCTGCTTCTGCCTTAGAAGTTTCAACCTCTTGGCGTTGCTGATCGATTTGTTCAATTTCTTCTTCCAAGGCTTGCACTTGTTCAGCCCGAGCTTCGATTTCCATCTCGCGGCGATTCAGTTCCTGACTTTGATAAGTCAAAGACTGCTTCCACTGTTCGATTTCTTCTTCCTGGCTTTTCGACTTTTCCAACAGGCGAGAAAAATTTTGCAAGATCCCCGCTAATCGCAGTCCTGCTGCTTCTACCTCTCCCTGTATCTGTCGGCTGCTACCCAGGTTGAGGATTACCAAAGCACCATCACCCAAACTACTGGCTTCGTCACCAGGAATCGTTTCTTCACCCGGTACGGCACTCCAACTCTGATCATTCCGCTGACAAGCCAGCAGTTTGAGTTCGGTCTTACTGCCAAAGGGTCCCGTTTTCTGCTTTTTTACTTCTGCTAGATACAGCACACCGATCGTCCTCTTTACATAATCTTGTGCCCAATCCTTGACCAGGCTAACGCGAACTGAAGCTTAGTCAATCTGAGCGAAGCTGTTCTTAGGTCATCATGACCGACCGAAACCTGTAGATCGAGCAGTTTTGTTTGCTATTTGAGATCTTCATAGAATTTATCAGCCTAAGGTAAAAATTCGCTAAGACTCTTAGACGGCTGCGGTTAACCCTGTTTGGGTAAACCCCTTGACCAGAACTATTCCCATGTCACGAAGCAACTCTCTAGTTACCACTCTGGCAGTATTACAATTAATTATAATTTGCTACAAAAAAAAATTATAATTTTTGGATTTTGACGGAAACCAGTCTTCCCTTATAGCCGTACTCGGTGGTACAAAGAAGCGATGTCAAAAACAGCTCCTTTATCATAGAGCTGCTTCCCTATCAGATTCAAGCTTTATTACCGTTTTCGTGGGAGGTTCCTGGTATTCCTGTTGTTCCCTCTCCCCAAGGGTGAGGGCTTTCGGGGCATTTGCTCACAATTTTTCCAACTCAAAGCCTGGAAATTTCAATTGAACTATTGAATTTAGTTAGAATTCCAGGATAGCATTACTCTGTTGTAATGCTGTAATGCAGCCGTAAAATCCTGGCTTTTTTTTGCTAGTGCATTCCAAGCCAGCCCAAAACGAAGAATTGTCCAACTGCATTTTTTTACTGATGTAGAGTTTAATTGTCTAGAAAGAGCCCATCTGCGCCAGTCCCAGTTGAACAGCAAGGGTGCAGATAGATGCTCTAAGCCGAGAGGCAGGAGGGAGAGAGAGCTTCATTGATGGGACACAGTAGTAGGGACAGGCTTCACATGTTGTAACCCTTGCGGACACTCTGGAAGCAGCGATGGGTGGTTGTAGTTAAGTTTCAGCATCGACCAGGTTTTTAGGAGTACATTTAAAGATAAATGCAGGGATCGTTAAATGAAATTGATATCCGTAGCATCCTGCAACTGATCGAATTAGGTCAGCGAACAGGCGAACTTTTGGTGGAGGCGCACAGTTCCCATGCCAGTAGTACGGGTAACGATGTCAATAGCAAAGGTTTCACCTTTGGTCGTCCCTACTCAGAAACCAACGCTCGAAAACCGGGACCGTTTTGGTTTGTTTTCTTCCTCAACGGACAAATTGCCTACGCTGCCAACAGTGATGGTAGCCTATCGCGCCTGCACGATTATTTGCGCCGCTATAAAGCAGATGCGGCTCTGGATGAGTTGGAACGTCCGTCACTTGAGGCAACGAATGCACCAGAATACGCTTATTTGTGGGCATTGCTTGAAAAGCATATTATCACACCAGCCCAAGGACGCAGCATTCTGCAAAGCATGGTACATGAAACCCTCTTTGACCTGTTAAGCCTCCACAATGGGTACTTTGTCTTTGAGCTGGGTCCTGCACTAGCCCCCCAACTGACAACTCTCGAAATTGCCCCACTGGTGACAAAAATAATGAAACAAGTGCAGGAGTGGAAGCAATTTCATCCTCATATTCAATCCCCTAATCAATGTCCGATGATTGCCGATAAGCACCAGTTAGGGGCAGTGCTGCCGGAAAAAGCCTTTAGAACCCTAGAGCGTTGGGCAGATGGCAAAACATCTCTGCGCCAGATGGCTCGCTATTTAAATCGCGATATTCTAACGGTAGCTAGGGCAATATACCCCTATATTCAACAAAATTGGATTCAATTACTGGTTTCAACAGCCCACGAGATACCCCCGATGCAACAGCAATGGGAATTCGCCAGTGCGACCCATGCGCCTCGTGTCATTTGCGTGGATGATGATCTGGCAGTTGGCAAAACGGTGGAGTATATACTGCAAGCTCAAGGGTATGAAGTCAGAGCTATACAGAATCCTTTAAAAGCACTGAGCCTGGTTTTTCAGCTCAAACCTAATCTTATCCTGTGCGATTTAGTTATGCCAAAGCTGGATGGATACGAACTGTGCGGAATGCTGCGACAGTCCACGGCGTTTCGACAGACCCCCATTATCATGCTGACGGGTAAAGATGGCTTTATCGACCGAGTGAGAGCTCGCATGGTAGGGGCAACAGACTACTTGACCAAGCCCTTTGGAGCAAGTGAGCTGTTGATGTTATTAGAGAAATATGTCGGTCTAGGCAATCAAGAAAAAACTAGCTTAGATAATTCTTCTACTGAAGGATTAGATCAAGACACAGAAGACGCTGATATCACTAAGCCAGCCTCGGCTTGAAGGGCAGGGCTACCGTTGCCTAACAGAACTGGGACAAAAGCCGGACGTATACTTGTAGGAATTGAACCTAAATCCAGCTTGACTCCAAGCAAGAGAGAGTAGAGGGGATTGTTCGCGTTACAATCACCTCAGGGAACTTCTATACCCATCCATGCTGCATCAATCGGCGCTCCAGCTTGCCAAATTATGGAGGAGGGGTCAATCGCGATCGAGCCATCATGAGTGATACTTTAATCATTACTGAGTTTATGTTTAAGTGTAAAGTCTTGGTCATGTTCGGAGTTCACCGGATCGTTGGTGAGTCAGGTAGGGAGTTATGAGTACAGTTCTGGTTGTAGAAGATAGTCTGGCACAACGGCAGATGATCTCAGACCTCCTTAAAGGAAGTGGGTTGACGGTCACTGTGGCAAGTGATGGCGTGGAAGCGTTAGAGCATATTTTGCAGTCTTGTCCAGATGTCGTGGTGTTAGATATCGTTATGCCTCGCATGAACGGTTATGAAGTGTGCCGTCGTCTGAAAGCTGACCCGAAAACGCAGAATGTGCCAGTTGTGATGTGTTCTTCAAAAGGTGAAGAATTTGATCGCTATTGGGGTATGAAACAAGGTGCAGATGCTTACATTGCCAAGCCCTTTCAGCCTACTGAGTTGATTGGCACGGTGAAACAACTACTGAGGGGATAAGTTATAGAGGTATTTATTAAAGATAATGATTGGCAATCCGGATTTTTTAACTGCCACTGGTCAAGATCAATCCCCGGAATTTCAGGAACTAGAAAGTCCTGAAGGTGAGCTATATTTGCGATTTTATGTACCGTCTGGTAATGAATTTGCCCTACCTGCTACGGGTATTAGAGAAGTGCTTGAACCATCACCTAACCAAATCACAACCATTCCCAATGCTTCTTCCTTACTGTTAGGGACGCTTAATATGCGAGGGCGAGTCATTTGGGTATCTGATTTGGGTCAGTTTCTAGGAGACGCGACCCCTATCAATACAGACCGTCCAGAAATTCCGGTCATTGCTGTCGAAGACCAAGACACAATGGTGGGTTTAGCGGTTGATCGGATTGTGGATATGGACTGGCTCGATATTGAGCAGTTGCAGATGCCGACGAACGTGCCGGATACTATGGCTCCTTTTTTGCACGGAGAGTGGTTGTTAGACCCAGGGTCTAATAAAGTGTTACGACTTTTAAATCAGGTGGCAATTCTACGATCGGCACGGTGGGCAGCATGAACACAAAACTAAGGTAAAAGGGAAAAGATTGAGATTGGTAATTTTTTGTTCAGCGTGGGATGAGTCTGGTAACAGATAAACCCTAACTAACAACCAATAATCAATTACTTTTTCCTGATGAGCAGCGGGAGGAGGCAAATGGCATCAAGTACAGATTACGTGCAGGAATACGGACAAGCGCAAAAAGCCTATATGCAAGGCAGTTATGAAGAAGCTGCCGAGATCGTCAATCGGTTAATCGAAGATTTTCCAGACGATCCTAGTGCGCTTTTATTGCGAGGTCATATCTATTGCTATGGATTGCAGCAATACGATGTAGCGAGGGAACAGTATGAGTTGGTACTTAACCTAACGTCTGAACCCGATTTTATCGAATATGCCAATAGAGGTCTAGAAGATGCCAATCATTTACCGCATCAAGCAGATACCGCAGATTCGGCAGCATCAACCCAAGAATTTGATGAAAGTTATCCGGATATTGGCAAAACCGATGATCTGAGTGATACTCCAACATTTGAAACCTGGCAAGAGTTGGACACCTCAGATCAGTCAGACGCTTTTGACTTGGGTGCTCTGGATTTCGATGACGCGATGGGAGATGATTTTCCCCAAACGGCAGATCAACCCTTTGCCGATCCCTTTGGCGATTCAGACTTCGAGCAAGAGACGACGGAGCAGACTGTCGATGGCTTATCTGAAGATGATATATATCCCTTTGCCTTGACAGAGGAGGCAGAGGGTGACGAGCCTTATATCTTGGAGGAAACATCCACTGAATTCGATCTGGATGCTGACAATTTTGAGAATGCCGCTCTAGATGATGCAACAGGCAATTTCTTCCCAAATGTGTCAGATGAGCCGACAGCCGCTACCTTTATGATGCCTTCTACCAGCGAAGACTTTGAACTGGAAGCAGTCTATGAAGAAGACTCAGAGCCATTTGACTCAGCCTTCCCATTAGATGATGATTTATCAGAACCAGGAACAGGGACGGTTGGCTTCGAGGAAGACTTAGAAGGCGAGTCTTACGATTCAGGCTACCCTGTTTTTGAGGACGAAACACTGTTAATGAGTTCAGGGGAGCTTGAAGAAAGCTTTCCAACTGATACCGAGGACTTTGACTATAGCGGTGAAGAACCGGAAGTTTCAAGGGAATCATTTCCTGAAGGTGATTATACCCAAGAGGATCAAAGCTTTGATCGCAATGGGTTTAATTCTCAGGAACACTTTGACTTTGATAACTTTGACGATACCTTTGGCAGCGATTCCTTTGCCATGGACGAAGTAGCTGAAGCCGATACCGCCAGCTATTCGGGAATGGAGGGCGATCGCAGCGCCACAGAGGGTTTTTTGGATGCGTTTGATGTCTTTGACGACGATCTCGGTTCTATTCCTGATTTCTCCCTTGAGGAACGAGAAGAGATGTCTCACCCAGGTGCGAGTGAATCGGATTTCGATGTGTTGAGCAATAGTGGGATGGTCGCGGGTTCGACTGGTGCCATTGGATTAAGTGAAAATGGCGATCGCCCAGCTGCCACTCAGAGCTATCCTTCAAACACCAGTAACGATGAAGAAGTCTTTAGTATCACTGGGAACTCTTTAGAGCAAGTTCCCGTATTCAACCAACCGAAAGAAACCGATCATGAACCGATCGTCAGCGTTGAACAGGGTTGGTTAGCTCCCTTTGAAAATGCTTCTCTCAAACAAAAACAGTGGATTACGGCTCTTGCTGCTGGCGTAGTTTCGATGGTTATGGTGGCGGTGGTGAGCTTCGTAGCCGCGAGTACGGCAACAGACGAAAAACCGAGTGTCGTCAACCATCTGCGCAAGACAGGCGGTTTCATGACCCTAGCGGCGGGAATTGGCAGTTTTGCAACCACTCTTTTTCTAACGCGACTCACAACCCGCCAGATTCAACGGGTGACTGCTGACCTGCAAAGCCAGTTTGATGCAGTTGCTCAAGGCAATCTTAACGTCAGCGTCCCCGTTTACTCAGAAGGCGAACTCGGTCAGCTTGCATCGGGTTTCAACCAGATGGCACGGGTGATCTTGACTACCACCAGCGAAGCGCAACGGAAGGCGGAAGAGCAAGAACAGGCAAAAGAAGATTTGCAACGCCAGGTGATTCGGTTGCTGGATGACGTAGAAGGAGCCGCACGCGGCGATCTGACTGTGCAAGCTGAAGTGACTGCCGACGTTTTGGGTGCTGTTGCCGACTCCTTTAACCTGACCATTCAAAACCTGCGGGAAATTGTCCAACAGGTGAAGGACGCAGCACGTAAGGTGACGAAGGGTTCTACAGATAGTGAATCCTTTGCCCGCGCCCTCTCTTCCGATGCCTTGCGCCAAGCTGAGGAACTAGCCGTTACCCTCAACTCCGTGCAAGTGATGACCGACTCGATTCAGCGGGTAGCTGAGGCAGCGCGAGAAGCTGAGGAAGTGGCTCATTCAGCATCGGAGACGGCGCAGCGAGGCGGTGAAGCTGTAGAACGCACCGTGGCAGGGATTTTGCAAATCCGAGAAACAGTAGCAGAAACGACCCGAAAAGTCAAGCGTCTTGCCGAATCATCCCAGGAAATCTCTAAAATCGTGGCAGTGATTTCTACCATTGCTTCCCGTACCAACTTATTGGCTCTCAATGCCAGTATTGAGGCGGCAAGAGCCGGAGAAGCGGGTCGAGGCTTTGCGGTGGTTGCTGATGAAGTGCGACAGTTAGCCGACCGAGCGGCAAAAGCTCTGAAAGAAATCGAACAAATCGTGATGCAAATTCAGAGCGAAACCGGTTCAGTCATGACTGCTATGGAAGAAGGAACCCAGCAGGTCATTGATGGCACCAAACGGGCAGAACAAGCCAAGCGAGCACTGGAAGATATCATTCAAGTCTCCAATCGCATTGACGCCCTTGTGCGCTCAATTAAAGCCGATACCGTGGAGCAAACAGAAACCTCTCGTGCCGTTGCCCAAGTCATGCAATCGGTAGAGCTAACGGCTCAAGAAACCTCCCAAGAAGCCCAGCGAGTATCCAGTGCGTTGCAAAACCTTGTTGGTGTGGCGCGAGACCTACTAACCTCTGTGGAACGCTTTCGTGTAGAATCCAATGATAGCAGATAGGGTCATTGGTCATTAGTCACTAGTCATTGGTCATTAGTACGGTAGCTTAATTCTAAAAACAAAGGACAAATGACAAAGGACACATGACAAATTCCAATTCCAGCTTGAGGTCGTGGCTCGAACGCTTGCTGGCAGCGATGTTCTTGGGAGGACAAGTGGTCTTGCACCTACTGGCTGGAAAAATCCACCGACGCAACACCCTCGATCAAATGGCAGCGGTGGGACCTGAATCGCTCACTATCGCCATGATTACTGCTGGTTTTATAGGGGCAGTTTTTACAATACAGGTGACACGGGAGTTTATCAATTTTGGTGCCACGAGTGCAATTGGAGGTGTTTTAGCACTAGCATTGAGCCGAGAACTTGCGCCCGTACTGACAGCAGTGATTTTGGCGGGGAGAGTGGGTTCGGCTTTCGCCGCTGAAATCGGCACGATGCGAGTGACTGAGCAAATTGACGCACTTTATATGCTTAAAACAGACCCCATTGATTACCTGGTGATTCCTCGCGTCTTGGCTTGCTGTCTCATGCTGCCACTGTTAACGATTCTAGCAATTATTCTCGGCATGACTGGAGGAATGCTGATTGCCGAGAATATGTACAATATTCCTCATTCGGTATTTCTCGATTCAGCTCGCAAGTTCTTAGGAGTCTGGGACTTGTGCAGTGCAGCTATTAAAGCGGCTTGCTTTGGTATGCTGATCGCGGTTATCGGTTGTAGCTGGGGATTAACAACCACCGGTGGAGCCAAAGGAGTGGGTCAATCAACTACCACCGCTGTTGTTACAGCTCTACTGGCAATCTTTATTGTCAACTTTTTCTTATCTTTGTTGATGTTCCAAGGGACTGGCAGTGCCGTGATTTGAGGATACGGGCAACCTGCAGAACCTTGAGGGGTTGACTGGGGAGCGTGGTGTAGAGACACCTTATCATTAAAGTATATTTGTTGGCGTTGATAATAAAGGGATTTAAATAAAGTGACTTCTGCTGCCTCTTCTTCTACATCGACGCAAATCGTTGAGCTTTCTCCAAGCTATACCCTGCCGTTAGCTTTGCTTCTTATTGCTCTACCGATATTGCTGATCCAAATTTGGGTAAGCTTGGCAATCGCTCTTTTCGGGTTATTTTTAATGGTTCAAGCAGCAACAATCCGCCTAAAATTTACAGAAACAGCACTGGATGTTTACCGCTCTCAGAGTCTAATCCGGCGCTTTCCCTATCAAGACTGGCAAAATTGGCATATTTATTGGTATTCGGTACCAATTCTGTTTTATTTCAAAGAAGTCAATAGCATTCACTTTCTCCCGATTCTGTTTGACCCAAAGCAGCTAAAAATTTCTCTGGAACAATACTGCCCCAGACTTTAAATCTAGTGGCAGCTTGACAGTGTTAGAGGTCAGTTGTTGAGCGTGGCAATTGACCTGAACTCCTAATCAGAATTGGGTGCCATCGGCTCAACTATTGCTGAATCTTTGTTAGTTGTTAATTTTTAGTTTAGTTACTCGATGAATTCAGACGAATCGCAAATCCAGAAACCCGAGCAAGAACAACAGCCAGCTATTGAGGCAGGGGACGAACAACCCTTAGAGAAACCAGAAGCAATGACAGGGATGTCTGCGGAACCCCAACAAACAGAGGACTCAAACCGTCTAGAAGAATCCCATCCAAAATTGGCAGTGTTTCAACCGCCAGACCCAGAACAGAGAATTGCCGAATTAGCTCGAACTATCGCAGATCTTGAGCATCAGGAAAAGGAGTTGAGGCAGAAAATTGCTAATTTGCAAACCACCCAGACTCAGCGGCTATCTGATCAGTTATCCCAAACCCAAGCTGCGATCGGCACCATGATACAAGAGGGTTTGAGCGAGCTAGAACAACGAAAACAGGCGCTCTTAATTTCTGTTGAGCAACTTGAACGCCGCCGGGAACGCATCCGGACGGAAATGCGCACCACATTTGCCGGAGTTTCCCAAGAGTTGGCAATTCGAGTGCAGGGTTTTAAGGATTATTTGGTGGGAAGTTTGCAAGACTTGGTTGCTGCCGCAGAAGAACTCGAACTATCCCCAACCGATGAATCTCCCCTAATCGTGGAGAACTCCCAGCCACCGGAAACACCGACTACACCCAAATTTGCCGAACAAGCATTTCAAGAACAAATCCGGCAAATTCGCAGCATTCTCGACCAATACCGTAAGATGCCAGATTATTACGGTCCGCCCTGGCAATTACGTCGCACATTTGAGCCGATTCACGCCGAACGAGTTTCCACCTGGTTTTTTACCCAAGGCGGTCGGGGTGCTGTCCGTACAATGGGCAGCCGCTTACAAAATATATTAGTAGGCTCGGCAGTTATTTCTGTATTGCGTATGCTCTATGGCGATCGCTTACGCCCCCTAGTACTTGCTAATACCCCCGAACGATTGGGAGAATGGCGGAGGGGTTTGCAGGATTGTCTGGGCATCTCTCGCAGCGATTTTGGACCGGAACGGGGTGTGGTTTTGTTTGAGGAGGCAGCACCCCTAGTCCAAAAAGCGGATCGTTTAATCACTCAAAAGCAGTTACCTTTAATTATTATTGATGAGACAGAAGATCAGATCAGTCTGTCAATTCTGCAATTTCCCCTCTGGTTGGCTTTTGCTGCCGATCCCCAGCAAATGTCTACCTATCAGTATTAATGATTAGCGAGATCTGACTTGTGGGAGTTAGCGAGTCTAAGTAACAAGCCCCCAAAACCCCCTGAGCGCTCAAGCTAATCGTTCAGAACGAATTGAGGAGTCAAAAACTTATGATGCTTGAGTTAATTTGGTGTGGGTTGCTAATTACTGTTGGTTATTTGCTAGGCTCGATCCCCACGGGTTATTTGGCAGGACGTCTGCTGAAGGGTATTGACATTCGTGAACAAGGATCAGGTTCAATCGGTGCCACTAACGTGTTGAGAACTCTAGGAAAAGGACCAGCACTGGCAGTTTTGCTCATTGATGCTGCCAAAGGGGTTGGTGCGATCGCTCTCGTCAAGGAATTCTATGCTCTAACGGGAGCATCCGTTATGCCGGAGGCTTGGCAACCCTGGTTAGTGGCTGTCGTCGCCTTGGCTGCCATATTAGGGCATAGTAAATCTATCTGGATTAACTTTAGTGGCGGTAAATCCGCTGCTACGGGCTGTGGGATTTTATTCGCCATGTGCTTTCCGGTTGGGTTGGGGACTCTAGGAGTCTTTGTCACCGTGCTGGCGATTTCCCGCATTGTCTCCCTCGGTTCCATTGCGAGTGCGATCGCTGTTTCTGCCCTGATGGTACTCTTTGATCAACCCCTGCCCTACCTGTTGTTCGCTGGAACTGCTGGCTTGTATGTCATACTGCGTCATAGCAGCAACATTCAGCGGTTGCTTACTGGAACTGAACCGCAGCTAGGGCAACCTCTACAGCAAGAAATCGAGAGTAATTAGGAAACAAGGCGCTTCTTCTAGCGTCCCAGTCTCCTTGTCCCCTAATTCATTATTGACCTAGCTCTTGAGAGCGTCGGTAAGCCGCTTGCACGGCTTCAATTAGTGCTGAACGGAAACCAGCACGCTCTAACTCGGCAATTCCAGCAATTGTAGTACCGCCAGGGCTAGTTACACGATCTTTGAGTTGAGCCGGATGCAGTTGCGTCTCCTGCAACAGTTGAGCTGTACCCCAGACTGTAGAGAGAGCTAACTTAGAAGCGATCGCTCTCGGTAATCCCGCCGCTACGCCACCATCGGCAAGAGCTTCAATCAAAATTGCCACGTATGCCGGTCCAGAGCCGGATAGACCGGTCACGGCATCCATTAGGGAGTCCGGCACTTCTACCACGTCGCCCACAGCGCTAAAGAGTGCCGTTACCCGCTCCATCTGACTGGCTGTGACGTTTTGGCTTGGTGCTAGGGCTGTGATTCCTGCCCCTACTGTTGCCGGAGTGTTGGGCATCGCCCGAATTACGGGTTGACATCCAAAAACGGCTTCTAGTTGACCTAAGGATACACCCGCTAAAATCGAAACCACCACAGCTAGTTCTTCTGGTGCTTGGTCAGCAATGTCCTGCTTTGGCACCAACTCTGTCGCCACTGTCTCAAACACCTGAGGTTTTATTGCCAACAATAAAATTTCCGATGCCGATGCTGCGGCTCGGTTATCGAAAGTAACATTAACCCCATACTTTTGAGTTAAAACCTCTCGTCGGTGCGAGTTGGGTTCGCTAACGAGGATGTGATCAGCGCGATAGAGCTGCTGGGCAACTAGGCGGGATAAAATGGCTTCTCCCATTACCCCACCACCAATCATACCAACCTTGACAGACACTCCAGCTTCCTCTTTGATGGAACCTTCGATCTGAGATCTTGGATTTTAGACCGAGTCAACTGTCCAAAATCTCGAATCTAAAATCCTTACTGAACCATCCGTTCTGGTTCAGTCCCCCAAACCGGAGGTGGCGTAGATGGACGGGCAGTCCGGGCTTGAGATGTTGGTATTTCATGAACCACACCGGACTGAGTGCTCACTTGAACGCAGCTTGGTGTAAACAAGAAGATGCTTTCGCCAATTCGTTCTTGATGACCATCAATGGCGTAGGTGCCACCCGCTACAAAGTCTACGGCTCGTTGGGCTTGGTCGGGGTCCATAATGGTCAGATTTAAGACCACCGATTTGCGCTCTCGCAGTGCCTGAATAACCTGTGGCATTTCTTCAAACGAACGCGGCTCAATCACAGCTACTTCTGAAATACCGTTAACACCAGGCATTCCAATCACGTTATTTATTGAAGTCGGTCCCATTCCTGTTTCTGCTCCTACAACGGGTCTTTCCCGGACGCGGCGTCGAGTAGGACGTTCTTCTTCCGGGGATGCTTGAACTGGCTGCTCTTGCTGATAGAGATTTTGGTAAGCGTCTCCATCCATATCCTCGTACTCATATTCGTATTCGGGTGGATCGTTAAGACCAACAAAATCTCGTAGCTTATTGAACAGGTTATTCATAGTGAACTCTCCATCACAACTTTAGTTTGACATGAGAAATCTAATAATTGACTAATCGACCCTGTTTGAGGCACCTGTCTTTAAGGGATTTTGGTTTAGGACAGCAAAAACTATAAATAGGGTTAGCTTATCCTCAATTCCCTAACATTAGGGCTAGAGCCTCTCAAAAGTAAGCCTTAAAGTATACATTAGTATCCTCAAAACAGGTAGTCCTAGAAAAACTCACTGGAAACCCCGTTCCTGGTAGGGATGGGGAGGCAAAAGAAAACAATACCCTCAGTGTAAAGTTGTCTTGGCAATATATTAGCCCATGGTCTGACTAAACAAGAGGGGGGTTAGGGGAGCAAGGGAGCAAGACTTTCCCTACTTATCCGATTGTTCCCTATTCCTGTTGCACTGGTGAAATGAGAGCTGAAGGCATTCGTTCGCCGAAAATAATTTGCCCCAGCCGCACCATAGTAGCACCCGCTTGTACAGCGAAGGGGTAATCGCCAGACATACCCATTGAAAGTTCCTGCATTTGGAGATTTGACCAGTTTTGCTGCCCTATTTTTAGGGCTAGGTTGCGAGTTTGCTCAAAAGCAGCCAGACTCTGTGATTCTGACAGTCCAAGGGGCAAAATGGTCATCAATCCCCGAATGCCCAGCGCTTCACACTGATTGACTTCGGATAAATCCGCTAGCAGTTCTGATACTGTCCAACCGTATTTGTTGGGATCTGGCAAGACTTTCACTTGCAGGCAAACTTGCGGCTTGAAGGATAGCTCTGTCGCCAATCTATTCAGCCTTTGGGCTAGTTTTAAGTTGTCACAAGCATGAATCCACCGAAATAGTTCTAGGATTTTTTTCGCTTTATTGCTCTGGAGATGCCCGATAAAATGCCAGTTGATATCTGGCAAATCTTGGAGTTGGGCAACTTTCGCTGCCGCTTCTTGAACTTGACTCTCGCCAAAATCTCGAATGCCAGCCGCATAAGCTTCACGCATAGCACCCACCGATACCCGTTTGGTAACGGCAATCAACCGGACTTGTGGTGGAAGCTGTTGGTAAATAGTGGCAATGCGTTCTGCAATAGAGCCAGTCATGGGAGGTTAGATTTTAGATTTCTGATTTTAGCTCATTCCCCATTACCCATTATCACAAGTGTCCTGCTTTAAGAGATATCTTCCCACATTGCTAGTGCGAAGGGTCATTGGAAGGTTTGCCGATGAATAAGCTGAAGCTGCTCGTAGTCTTTGGATAAACCCATACGACGGAGCAAGCGGAGGCGATTTTCTACTAAATGGCGAGCATCTGAACGAGTAATTGGTTCAAAGGCGAGTCCATTGGAACCCGTTGTCACCAGAAAAAACAGGCGTTGAGCATAAAGGGTAGTGAACAATTCCCGGCTCTCTTCAACCATGCAAACTCGAAAAAGCAGACCAAATGTTGGGTGATTCAGGTAGGTTTCCATTAAAACCCTGCACTAGAGTTGTTAAGCAACTTGTTAAACGACTGATTACAAGTCGGAATGTATGATAAATCCTGATTTAGGTAAGAATACCATTAGGTGTGGTAGCCCTCCCCATCATGAAAGAACCCCCGTCTATGCAAGAGCGGGGAGTTTCAATAACTCACAGCTTGAATTGCAGCTAACTGAGCTTGAGCTTTATAGAGAGACTCATACCATTCCTTTTCAGGTTCGCTGTCGGCAACAATGCCTGCCCCCACTTGTCCCCACACACTATTGATCGCTGACGGGGAACTGTTGAGGGGGTGATTGCGGCTGTTTAGGACTGCCTCATCTATTTTAAACAAGAGGGTGCGAATTAAAATATTCAAGTCCAAGTTGCCGCGCCAGTCAAGATAGCCGCAGGAGCCGTAGAACAAGCTGCGACGCATAGGTTCAAGTTCTTCAATAATCTCTAAACAGCGCACCTTCGGGCAACCTGTAATCGTGCCACCAGGAAACAGGGCGCGAATTAGCTCAACGGCATCACACTCAGCACGCAGGGTGCCAGTAATGTTGCTGACTAGGTGCATAACATGACTGTAGCGCTCGATCGCCAACAGTTCGCTAACACGAACTGATCCCCACTCGCATACCCGTCCTAAGTCGTTGCGCTCTAAATCGACGAGCATGATATGTTCGGCTCTTTCCTTGGCATTAGCCAGCAAGTCTTGCGCCAGTTGCCTGTCGGTTTCAGGGGTAGCACTGCGCGATCGCGTCCCAGCAATCGGTCGGGTTTGCGCCGTGCGCCCTTGTAGCTGTACTAGTCGTTCGGGAGAACAGCTTATTACATCACCCCAAGGGGTATGCCAGTAACTGGCAAAGGGAGAGGGATTAATTTGTTGCAACGTGCGGTAAATCGCCCAACTATTCGCTGAGGTAGTGGCTTCAAACCTCAAGGAAAGATTTGCTTGAAAAATATCGCCAGCTTGAATATACTTTTTAGCTTGGACAACGGCAGCTTCGTAGTCAGCTTGGGAGGTAAGGAATGTGAGAGGGGGATGGGGAGAGGGGGAGACTTCGGCGTGACCCTTCGGCAAGCTCAGGGCGGAGACGCTCAGTCGAACGCTGGGGAGATGAAAAGAAGGGGATGGAGCTTCTAGATGTTGGTGAAGTTGGTTGAGTTGAGCGTCGCTAGTAGCGGCTAACCACAAGACTTGCTGGCAGTGATCGAGGACGGCAAAGGCTGCGGGTTCGTACCAGAAGGCGACGGGGAAGGGTAGGGGATCGGGTTTAGTGTAAGGCAACCGCTCGATCTCCCACGCTAAATCGTAGCCTAGCCAACCCAGCCAACCTCCCGTGAATGGCAGGTGAAGGGGTGGGTTCAACGGCTCTTGATCGGCTTGAGAAGAAAGGAGACGGCGCAATAGAGGCATAATTTTGCCCACGGGTGGTGTCCAAATCCGAGGGTGTCCCTGGAGAAGGCGGGGCATTCCAGCACAGATAGAGTATTGAGCGAGTTGGGGTTGATCTTGAGGTGTTGGATAGGGACTTTCGAGCAGAGTCGCGATCGCGCCAGAATTCAAAAATAGCTTTTCAAATATCTCAGAACCCGTGCGATTTTCTAGGGGAAGCGATCGCCAATGCCACGGTTGCAGCTTTGTCATAGTTTAATAGAATGGCACACCTCAAAATTCGTGCCAAAACTGTATGAGGATAAGCAAAAGGGAAATATAACGCTTCAGCTCAATCGCTAGGATTTAACGTGAAAAAAGTTACTCAATCACTGGTCGCTATTGGCTGCATCGTCACCATTACCTCAAAGCCTCTGCAAGCACAACTGATTATACCTGCATCCGATGGTGCTGGTACGACTATCACCGCTGATGGCAACCGCTACGACATCAATGGTGACACCCTGTCTGGAGACGCGGCTAATCTTTTTCACAGTTTTGAGCAATTTGGACTAAATTCAGGTCAGATTGCCAATTTTATCTCAAATCCTCAAGTTCGCAATATTCTGGGACGGGTTGTTGGGGGTAGCCCCTCCATTATTGATGGTCTCATACAAGTTACTGGGGGTAACTCTAACTTATTTTTACTCAACCCAGCAGGCATCGTCTTTGGCTCTAATGCCCAACTCAATGTGCCTGCTTCTTTTATGGCTACGACTGCCACGGGTATTGGTTTTGGCGATAATCATTGGTTCAATGCCTTGGGTGAGAATGATTATCAAAACTTACTCGGCACTCCCACTCAGTTTGCTTTTGATGTAGCTCAAGTAGGAAGCATTATCAATGCCGGTAATCTCGCGGTATCCCAAGGGCAGAATTTAACCTTACTGGGTGGCAATGTTATTAATACTGGACAATTGAGCGCCCCAGGAGGGAATATCCTGCTTGCTGCTGTACCTGGTGAAACGTTGGTGCGGATTAATCAACCTGGAAATTTACTAAGTCTGGAAATTGAACTGCCAAGGGACAACGAGGGGCAGCTCCTGCCAGTTACGCCTCTAGATTTACCCGGTTTGCTAACGGGAACTGTGGGAACTGTGGAGACTGGATTAATTTCCAATCCTGATAACATTGTGCAGCTCGCTAACTCGGGTACAACTCTATCAAATGAGGCAGGAACAGCTATTGTTTCGGGATCTATTAAGGCTTCAATCCCAAATCAATTAATTGAGGCTAATGTCAATATTTTTGGGAAAGTCGTTGGACTATTGGATGCCAATATCAATGGCAAGATAGCTTTGCAAGCCAATAATGACATCACGGTTAATGACAATATTGTTTCTGAGAACATTGATGGCCTAGAATTTTTGGCAGGTCGGAGTATTATCCTCAATGGCACTATTGAACTAGACGGTGGCAACTTTAGTGCCAAGATTAATGATGAGAATGCGATCGCACTTCAACGAGAACCCGGAACCGCCCAGTTTGTAATGACTCCCGGTTCACAGATTGTCACCAACGGCGGTAACGTGACAATTGAGCCTGGAATATTTGGTGGCAATGGAGTTGGAGAGGTGCGTTTAGATGGAGCGACTATTAATTCTGGTACGGGCAATATTCAGATTAGAGGTACGGGAGGCGTAGGTAGTAACAGCAATCCTGGCATTTTGGTTCGCAATGGTAGTGTGGTGGAAGCGATCGGCAATGGAACCATAACCTTAGAAGGGATCAGCGGTTTTGGGACAACAAGAGACAACGATGGGATAAGGATTCAGGGTCAAGGCTCCCTAATTTCTTCGGTGAATGGAAATATCAGTCTGACAGGCACGAGCAGAGCCGTGATCGGGAGTGGAACGTTGAATAACGGCATTTCGCTTCTTGAAGGTGGTGTAGTGGAATCGACTGGAATAGGGACGATTATCCTAACAGGTAGTGGCGGTGCTGGGAGAAGTGACCAGGATGGTATAAGGGTTGTGGGCGAAGGCTCCGGCATTTTTGCAGTGGATGGAACTATCATCCTGATTGGCACAAGCGCTGGAACTGGAATCAAGAGTCAGGGTATTTCGCTTTTTGACAATAGTGCTGTAGAAGCAACCGGAAAGGGGAGCATTACTATAGATGGCACTGGCGGAATCGGAACTGATGAAAATGAGGGGATAAGAATTGATAACGCAAGCGTGTCTTCATTTGATGGCAATGTCAATCTGAAGGGAACTGGCGGGGCTGGATCTGGAATTGGTAACGATGGCATTCAGCTTTTCAACGGTGGCATAGTAAAAACTACTGGAATGGGAACGATTTCTCTGGAAGGCAACGGCGGATCTGGGGCGGAGGGATCAAACCATGGCATTTTCCTGTTCCGGGGTGGGGTTGTGGAGTCAACTGGAACAGGGCTGATTACCCTGACAGGTATCGGCGGATCTGGAGGAGAGAATACCAATAGAGGAAGTCAGGGGATACGAATTGACAGAAACGGCTCAAGGGTGAGTTCTGTCAATGGGGATATCCACCTGATGGGTAGGGGGGGAACTGAGCCTGACACGTTCAATCATGGTGTTGAGCTGATTGGTGGCGGGGTAGTAGAAGCAACCGGAACAGGGAGTATTCGTATTGAGGGTATTGCTGGCGGGGATAGGGATCAGAATCACGGGATTAGGATTCGAGATAAAAACTCTCGCGTCAGTTCCAGGGATGGCGATATCCGGCTGATGGGCATCGGTGACGGAATCGGCAGCGAAAACTATGGCATTGAGCTTTTTAAAGGGGGTGCGGTGGAAGCACTTGGCACTGGGACAATTACCCTTGAGGGTACTGGTGCTAATGGTGCAGCAGGGATTAATTTGCGAGACGGCTTGATTAATCCTACAGGGGTAGGCAGTGGCACGATTACCCTCAAAGCCGATGAAATTAATGTTACAGATGACTCAGAATTTTCTCACACCCCGCAAATCAGCGGCACAGGTATCCTCCAGTTACAGCCCCTTGACTCTAGTGTGGGTATCACTATCGGTGGCGCTACCGACGATAATCAGTTGAATCTGGATAGCAGCGAACTTAATTGGTTAACCAATGGGTTTGAACACATCTTCATCGGCGGCGAAAACGGCAGTGGTGCCATTACTCTAACTGGCGATATCATTTTCAATGACCCAGTTACTTTGCGATCGCCCTTCGGTTTAGGCTCAATCAACACCAGCGGGTTTAACCTTACCGGAGCAGACAACGCCTCCATTACCCTACTCGCCAACCAAAACATTACCACTGGCAACATTATCAATTCAGGTGGGGAGATTACCCTAACCAGTCAACTCGGTCAAATTGATACGAGTGTAGGTACAGTTGACACTAGCTCTACAAACGGTGATGGTGGAACTATAACGATTTCAGCCCACCAAGGAATTACAACTGGGGCAATTGACTCTAGTTCTAGCAACGGTAATGGCGGCAATATCACCCTTGAATCTAACGGGGATATCCAAGTGAGTTGGATTAACACTGAAGGCATAAGGACTGGCGGTAGTGTGGATATCATAACTGAAGGTTTTTTCCAAGCTACTGACACCTTCACCGCTGCCAATGGCTTAACGACTAGCATTTCCGCAATAGGCAACACTAGGGGGGGTGACATCACCATCCAACATGGGGGCAAGGGCGTCATTCCCTTTGATGTGGGAGATGCCACGACGAATGGAACAGTGGGAAGTATCACCAATGGAAATTTCAGTATTGCCCCATTCCAATCCTTTCCCTTTACCCACAGAGAAGGGACGATTCAGATAGTCAGTGTTGAACCACCGATTAATTCGCCCAAACCCATTTCTGATTCTGTTCCTGTTCCTATCAACCAACCCCCAAAACCGATTCCCACTTATTCTGTTGACCCAAAAATTCCTACCAGGATTAATGTTGATCTAGCCACTCCTGCCACTGAGCCATTGATCAATTCTCTTGATCTGAGCCAACCCTCAGAACATCGCCCTGCACCTCCAAATTTTATAGAAATCGCTACCCAGCAACCTTACACCTTCGACCAACTTGAGGAATTCTTCACCAGTCTATTTGAAAACGCTCTCGGCATCAGCGATACCTCTATCGTCACCCTCGAACAAGTCCGCACTACTCTAAACCAAGAGATTGAACAAGCCATTGGGGTTAAACCTGCAATCATTTATGCCTTTTTTGTGCCAACAACCTTTCCTCCAGAGGAGAACTCAGACAATTCTGCCGCCCTACCTGAACCGGATAAACAGCAATCCTCTACTACTAGTTGGGAGTTCACTTCTCAAGAATTAACCTCCACACAGAAGTCCACACTATTCGAGAAAAATCGACCGAATCTAGGCAACGACCAATTAGAATTGTTGCTTATTACCTCCCAAGGTCAACCCATTCGACAGCGGGTTGGAGTGACACGCCAACAAGTTCTCCAAGTCGCTCAACAATTCCGCAGTGATGTTACTGATGTCGGAGACTCTCAGGGTTACTTGCCAACTTCCCAGCAGCTTTATCAATGGCTTGTGTCTCCCTTAGAAGATGCTTTACAAGCCAAAGAAATCAATAATCTTACCTTCATTTTAGACAAAGGTCTGCGCTCAATTCCCTTGGCTGCACTTCATGATGGACAACAGTTTATCGTCGAAAACTATAGTGTTGGGTTAATGCCTAGCCTCAGCCTTACGGATAATCGTTATGTAGACGTAAAGAATTTACCCGTCTTGGCGATGGGAGTCTCTCAATTTCGGGAGCAAAAAGCCTTACCTGCTGTGCCATTGGAGTTGTCTATCATTACAAACCAGCTTCGGTCAGGCAAATCTTTTCTTAACGAGAGTTTCACCCTAGATAATCTCAAGCAAGCTCGCACTAAAAAGTCTTTTGGCATTATTCATCTCGCTACTCATGGGGAATTTGTCCCCGCTCAACCGAGTAACTCTTACATCCAATTATGGGACACCAAGCTGCCCCTTGCTCAACTGCGACAGCTCGGTTGGCATGACCCGCCCGTGGAGTTATTAGTATTAAGTGCTTGTCGCACTGCTGTAGGCGATGTAGAAAATGAGTTGGGATTTGCCGGATTAGCCGTGCAAACCGGAGTGAAATCAGTCTTGGCTAGTTTATTGTATGTCAACGACGAAGGGACACTGGCGCTGATGAGTGAGTTTTATCGACAACTGAGTCAACCGGACGTGAAAATTAAAGCTGAGGCGCTACGACGAGCACAAGTGGCGATGCTGAAAGGACAAGTGCGTCTGGAAGAAGGTCAACTCAAAGGGCTAGGTCAACTCAGCAGTATTCCCTTACCGCCAGAAATGGCCGCACGGGTTAATCAAGATTTGTCTCATCCTTATTACTGGGCTGGTTTTACGATGATTGGTAGTCCCTGGTGAGCTGAGGGAGCTGGGGTAATGGGGAGGAAGAAGTCTCCCCCGCTCCTCCGCTTACTCTGCCATCGGTACAACTGAACCCGTTATTTACTCTTGCTCAAGCTCTTCTAAACCCATTGCTTTTAATAGGTTAGCCCAAGCTTCAGGTCGAGAACGAATCTGGGCTAAATCAGTTGAGGCATCGTACCAAATTTCATTATTAACATAAAGTCTGAGTTTCTCATCAAATGTCGCTGCCTGTAACTGGGTTTCTAGACCAGCTCTATCTACTCGTTGTATCAATCCTTGATGCCAAATGCGATCAGGTTCTAATGATTCTTGAGAGTCACAATACAGCATAAAAGTCCAGCGATACTGCTTGTTTTTCTCTAGAGGTTCAGCAGCGCTTGGAATACTAACGCTAACGAAACTGGGTGTTTCAGAAAGCTGAAAACGAGTTTCATAGACAAATTGCTTCTGTGAATCTTCTAGGGAAAATTTTACGGAGCTAATCGTACTGGTTTTATAGGGAATATAAAACCAAAACGTTGGATGTCCAGTCAGTGTAAATCCAGAAAAACCCGAGTCAGTAAGAGGCAATAAGGGTGTAAAAGGAATCTCCGTATTCTCACACGAACCACGGGTGCCTGCTGGTTCTCGTCCTTCAGGCGGCGGTTTTGGTGGTGGGTTAGGTCGGTCAGAAATAATGGTTCTGCTGGGGTTTAACTGTGCCTGTGCTGGTATCAGATAACTAGTCATATTAACCAGCACAACTAATGCCATTACTGGAAAAGTCGGCTTCAAATGAATCATAATTTAGCTCTATCTTTATCGCGTCTAAATGTAGTATCTTTTGCCACTATCGAGCTAGTCATCACTAAAGCTAATCCTGATGGAATAAGCGGTACCACAACACCTTTTTTTAATAACAAAATAAAGCAACTTCCATAAAGAAAAATAAGTAAGGCGACCACCACTAGTCCTCGATTTAGTCGTGATCTAAATCGCCAGATCAGTATACCTCCCACCAAAGACCAACTTCCAACCCAAACTGTATCACCCCAAAGCGACCAGAACTTCAAAATAAGGCGTTGATCTTCAATAGCACTGACGAATTGGCTCACCAGTTGAGCATGAAGTAGTAAGCCTCGTATTTCCTGGTTATACGGCGTAGTTAAATCATCTTTAGCGAGAGTTGGGTCGGTGACTCCAATTATAATAATGCGATTTTTGACTAGGGAAGCATCCACTTGATTCGTCATCACTTCTTTGAGGGTGACTTGTTTCGCAATATCTGCAAGGGAGCTATAAGAACGATAATTTAGCAGTATTTGATGTCCATTAATGAGTTCTGGTTGTTGATAAAATCCTCTGTGAACTTTCAATATTTTAAATTCAATCGGACTAATTTCCCAGGAGTCTGTCGTCGGAAAATTAACAGAGTAATCTTTAGACTCTAAGTAATTGAGTGCCAGTTGAGAACTGAGGGCATAGTGTGCAGAACAGGGAGAATTATCGGCTGGCTCTAATGCCAACAGATGACGACGAATAATGCCATCGGGGTCTTTAACCACATCCGTAAAACCAATATGCTTTCCTGAGACACCAGGAGGAGTTTGAATGCCAGGATTTTTAGCACTACTGTGGAGACAAATCGGAATTATATGCTGATTTTGTTGCAAGTATTGAATTAAATCAGCTCTACCCTTTCCTTCTGGAATATCTCGATAAATATCTAACCCAATACCTTGGGGTTTATACTCATCTAGCTTTTTCAACAGCCTCAGGAGCATCGCGTCAGTTAAGGGATAGTCATCCGCCAACTGTTCAATATCCTCTTTGGTGACTTTAACGATTAACAAGCGCTCATCTCGTTCTTCATTGGGTCGCAGTTGCATTAACTGGTCATAGGCTTTGAGTTCCCATGACTGCAACAAACCCAATAATCGCCCTCCCATCACCAAACTAGTAACGGCAAAACTTGACAGCAACACACTCTGCCAACCACGCCACCACCGTCGAGTTGGAGTTAATTTCTTTTCTGGCGACTGGGTGGAGTCTGTTTGCCGTTCTGGTGTTTTGAGCAACTCTTGCCATCTGGGAGGGATTGCGGTTGGATTCTGACAAATGACTGGCAACCATCTAGCACAGGGAAATTCGTCTTCTAAACTTTCTAGCCGTTCTCGTGCTTTCCGAACCGCTTTATAGAACGACTCGCCATCGGCAAATGACCGCAGAAAATATTTGAGAAATTCCTGTGCTACCTGGTCTGATACGGATTCCCGCATGACAATAATTTGGGGAATCTGTAAAGCCGCTAGCTGCCGTGCTAATCCTAACCCATCACAGGAGTTAAAAATAGCTACCTGCAACCCTCCTGCGATCGCATATTTCAGGGCATTCTCTAACTGGAAAATCGTTAAACTTTCACTGGGGTTGATCTGAAAAAGCCCCGTTTCTCCCTGGGTTTGACTGTGACCTGCAAAAAATAGAATGTCCCAACCTTTTTCGTCCCAAAGGCACTCATTTAAATCCTGACGTTTTGGCTGTTCTAGCAAGACCAGATTAACACTGGGTAACGTTTCGAGTAATTGGCGATCTGCCTCGATATCAATCCCATCACTATTCCCCAGAACAGCTAAAATTCTAACTTGACCAGGGGGAGTAGAAGAGTGCCGTTCTACTTGCCATTCTGGGATACTTAACGAGACTTCAGCTTGACGGTAATCTTCAAAGAAACTCCAAAGATGCCAGGGGAGTTGTCGCAGTTGTGTATCTTCAGTTTCAACAATCACCTGTATTTCTTCGGAGGGATGAAGGTGCGTCCGCAAAAACCGCTCAATGGGACGAAAGGAGTTAGAGTCTAACCAGTCATTCAGTTGTTTTGGGAGTTGCTGGCAAGTGTTCCAGAAATTAACTTCAGAAAATCGACTTTCACACTCCTCTGAGTCTAAGATTTGAATGCGTTCAGACAAACCTAAGTCTTTGGAGCGGTTCCTGTAGAGTGATTGCCAGTTTTGGTGAAGTTCTTTTAACTGGGGGTTTGCAGTTAAACCGCCTTGTCGTTGTCCCTGTAAACGTCCATCGACATCATAAAGTTGAGCGGCGATCGAATGACAGCCGCTTCCTAAATTCCCACTGCCTAGTTTTAAGATGACTCGTTTCATAGCTGTCTGCCGAGGGGCAATCAGATCACAAACTCTTCTGTCATGCTAAACGCATCAAAAGCGACCTGGATAGTAAAATGCTCTGTTCGCTCACCTCGGAAGCGGGGCAGTTGAATGAAGTTATCCTGAGTTTGGGATTGTACTTCCCGTAAGATTTGCCCTGACTCATTGAGTAAACCCAGCTTCAGGTTAGCAGGTAGGGAGGTTTCTTCTCCCATGGGTTGAACCTGAACACGAATCCCAACTTTTTGGTCAGCCTCTGCTGCAATTGCCACTAACAAAGCCACAACTTGATTCTGAAATCGTTTTCCTATCTGAATCGGTTTAAACCGTTTCACCAAACCTTCTTGTCTGAGATGGTAAGTACTTCGCAGTCTTGGGGATGATTTTTGAGGTTTGGCACCTAAGAGAACTTCTACAGGTTGCCAACCTGTCTCAATGTTGTTATCAAACCATTGGCTGAGGTTAACAGGCAATTTCGTTGAGGGTGTTAACTCAATCGATTCTTCAATCTCTGGCAATGGGTAATGGGGTGATTCTGCGGTTGAAACATTGCCGCTAATTTGGGCAACGAGTTGGTTGGTGATGTACTCCATCATCATTGGCTGGAGAGCGAAGTACGACTTAGCGCCTGCTTCAGTGGTTTCAAGGAGCGATCGCTGTCTTAGAGATGCCAGAATTTCTAAAAGTTCGGCTTGAGACAAGGATAAATTTAGACTCGTCTGTAGAGTTGAGAAGTCAACGGGTTTGTTTTCAATTGCCAGCCAGTAGAGTACTTCCTTTTCTAAATCTGATAAACGGTTAAACGATTGCCCTAACAACTCATCGATCTCCCCGAAAACCAGGGTTTCTTGCTCCAGAAACTCCGCAACATTACCATGGAACAACTCTCGAATAATTTTGGCAACCATTTTGAGAGCCGATGGATGACCCCGATACAGGGTTATTAATTCAGACCACCTTTCTTGACCAATCAGTCCCTCTGTCTCTAAAATTTCCTGTGCCTCGTCCTCCTTTAAGCCAGATAAGATGAATGAGCGCACCGGTGTGGTTTCACCCGATAGTAACGTCACTTCTCGCGGATTTTCCCGACTCGTTATGATCACACAGCTATCATGGGATTCTTCACCCATACGCCGAAAAAACTCACCATAATGCTTATAACCTTCTCGATAACGTCCGCTTAATTGATCATTTTGGAGAATAGCATCTGCACCATCTAGGACTATCAGACAGCGTGAGTTGCGCCAGCTCGTTAGCAGTTTTCCTAACAGTTCTGTGAGGGGTGGAGCTTGAGTGAGCGATCGCCAAATCACATAGTCAAAGTCCTCTTGAATCAGTTCTACCAGTTTTTTACACAGAACCGTTTTGCCAATACCTCTCATACCCCGTAGCACGACTAGTCGGCAACCTTGTTCCACAATCCATTGCTTGAGCGTGGCTAACTCTGCGGTACGACCCAAGAAACCCGATATATCGGGAGCTTCAACCAAATCTGAACAGGGCTGGCTTTCTTTAAGGTTTCTGTGTCTTCCTGGATCAAATAACACAGCTTCTTGATGTCGCTGTATCTCAGATAAGGGTTCAGGAAATCTCCGTTCCAGTACAACCCGAAAATTCGTTTTACTAACCTCCTCGCCCAAGGCTTCTGACAGCAATTTCCATAACTTGGGACCAATATCTCGCATGAGGTAATTGGTGCTGTATTCAGACGTGTCAGCCATCTGCTCATAGGTCATACCTTGCCAGGTTCCCTGAAGTATTCTCTCTTCGGGAGCGCTCAGGTGTCTTGCTGCCCTAGCCATAGCAGTGGCATCAACCAGTTTCAATGCTACGTCAATGTCCATAGAACTTACCTAAACCACACACTAGTTATGTTGATTGGTTGCATCAAGTTAAATTATATTAAAAGTTTAACATACTTCCATTATGGTGCGTTATACATACAAATATTAACAGTTATTAGGAGAGTCTCACCGTGAAGAACTACATAGAAAATGAACTTGACAACCCCAAGAGCTGGTATTCCCAAGCCGAAATACTCTTTAACTTAGGTTGCTACGAAGAAGCCCTTGCCAAATGTAACGAAACTTTAACGATTCAACCTGACCATTACACCGCTTGGGTCTTGCGAGGAAGCGCGCTGACTCATCTCAATTGTTACCCCCAAGCGCTTACCAGTTTTGAAAAAGCCCTGAAAATTCAACCGGATGACAAAACGGCATTACTCTTCAAAGGACTGGCGTTACATCATCTAGGTCGCTACAAATATGCCTACACTACCTATAACCAAGTTTTGGGAACTCAGAAGCCCTCAATCTGGCAAAAACTGATTCAACTATTACAGGGGTTAGTCCATCCCTCTGCTGTCAAATTGGGCTGAAACAACGTAAATTGGTATTTTTATAGAGTCTGAACTATCAATTAAGCTTCATCATCCCCAAGCCAGTCTAGCTCCCCAGAATACAATCAAACTGGCTATCGCTAGCCAATCACATCGACGTAGGCGTAGCTGATGCCACTGTACCCGATGTTCGTTTGGACTGGTAAAGCCTCGCACGGTCATGGCTTTAGCAATTTGCTCGGCTCTGAGGAGGAGATTTTCTAACAGCCGTTCTGAAACGATCAGCCAGACTTGTAAGCTTCTGCGAACCCCTAACTTTTTCCAGTTAATAGCGCGAGTGCGTACTGAACGAAATAAATTTTGTACTTCTTCTAGAACTAGGGGAATGAACCGCAGTGATAGGGTCAAGGTGAGGGTAATTTCAGTAACAGGAACCTTCAAACGCCGCAAGGGGCGCATCAAACTTTCTAACCCAGCCGTGATTTCTTCGGGAGCGGTAGTGAGTAAGAATAGATTGGTGCTGTAAATCAGGGTAAAGAGGACAGTGCTGACGCGAACGGCAAGATCTAAGGACCGACGAGTGATGGTAACGGGTCCAGCACTGAACAGTACATAGCGATAATCGGTGGGTTGAGGTCTAAGACTGGGTGGCTGGGTTAGGGAAGAGTCGGAAGAGTGCGATCGCCAACCAAAGGGATTGTACCAGGGATTAGGAGCTGGAGCAGTTTGGGTGGGAGATTGTTCGGAAAAGGTGAGTTCGTTCGGGGGAAGTCGTGATTGGTGGTTAAGGGCGAGTCCGTCTGGAGCGATCGCAGTGAGAACGAAGACGAAAAAGGACAGAGTTAGGAGCCAACCCATCTGCTGACGCCAGACACGCAACGGGATTCTGGCTGAGAGGGTAAGTAGAATTAACAGCACCACCAGAGCCAGACGGCTGAAAGGATTTGCCAGCAGGGGAGCCGCTAGAAAGCTCATTAGCCAGATGAACTTCACTCTGGAGTCTAGATAATGCAGCCAAGTGATAGGTTGTTCCAGGTATAGCCCTAGGGGGAGCGATCGCAGTAAATCCATGTTTGGTCATTAGTCCTTTGTCATTGGTCATTCGTTATATCGCTTCCGCTTACATCCGATTAAATAACACAGTACCTCCAAAACCTCTGCGTTATCCTCTGCGCACCTCTGCGTTAAAAAATTGTATTCCCGATCTCATTAGCCTCTTGATGTTACAAAGGACAAATGACAATTGACAAAGAACCAAAACAATTAAACTCGAATAGCACGATTGGCACTATTGCTCTCAACCTCGCGAACTTTTTTGCCGCGCCACAACAGGCGTAAGGGAGTACCCGTAAAACCTAACTGCTGGCGGAACTGACGTTCGATGTAGCGGCGGTAGTTTTCGTTGAAGCGTTTGGGTTCGTTGACGAATAGGGCAATAGTGGGTGGATGGCTTTTGACTTGGGTGCCGTAGTAAATTTTACCCTGCCGCCCCTGGCGATTAGTGGGAGGTGAGTGCCAGCCAACGGCTTCTTCGAGGACTTCATTAATCACGGAAGTGGTAACGCGGCGCTGGTGCTGTGCGGCAGCCGTATCAACTAAATCCAGAATATTTTCAATCCGTTTGCCCGTTAAGGCGCTGACAAAAACCAGTTCAGCCCATTCAATAAAATGCAGGCGGTTTTTGGCGATTTGTTCGTATTCGTAAATGGTGTAGGAGTCTTTTTCTACCGCATCCCATTTATTAACGACGATGACAGCGGCGCGTCCTTCTTCGGCAATGCGTCCTGCCAGTTTTTGGTCTTGTTCGGTGACGCCATCAAGGGCATCAATAACAAGCAAAACGACATCGGAACGGCGAATGGCTTTGAAGGCGCGGTTAATGCCAAAGAATTCTGGACCGTAGTCCACGTTTTTCTTTTTGCGAATACCGGCGGTGTCGATTAGGCGATAGGTTTTGCCCTCAGTACCTTTTTCTGGGTCGCCTGGTCGTTCTACAACCATATCAATGGCATCACGGGTAGTGCCGGAGATGGGGCTGACAATGGAGCGCTTTTCGCCAGTAAGGATGTTCAACAAGCTCGACTTACCAACGTTGGGACGTCCCACAATAGCAACTTTAATTTCTGGGGTTTCGGGGATGGCATCGACGACGGGTAGGTGGGTAATGAGTTCGTCAAGGAGTTCGCCTGTACCACCACCGTGAATGGCGGAGACAGGGAAGGGTTCGCCTAAACCTAATTCCCAAAACTGGGATGATTGGATAAGTCCCTGCTGGGGTGACTCGCATTTATTGACGGCGAGGACAACGGGGACAGATTGTTGCCGTAACCAATTAGCGATCGCTTCATCAGAGGCTGTCGGACCTGCCTGACCATCGACGACCAGTATAGCGGCGCTGGCTTCAGCGAGGGCTGCCATTGCCTGTTCCCGAATCAGGGGAAAGAATTCGGTATCGTCGTCGAAGAGCAAGCCACCGGTATCGACGACTGAGTATTCGCGGTCTTGCCAGAAGGCAGAACGATAAGTGCGATCGCGGGTTACTCCCGGTTCGTCGTGAACAATCGCATCGGTGACGCTTGCCAAACGATTGACAAGGGTTGATTTGCCCACATTCGGGCGTCCTATTACTGCAACAATTGGCAAGACCATAATCGCTATACCCCTAACTGATAGGGTGTTTAATGCTCCAATCTTTTATTGTAGCGAGGCTGAGTAAAGAAATTGTAAGTGTTCAGTGTTGAGGGCTGAGTGTGATGAATCCTCTCATAATTCATAATTCATAATTCATATAGAGTGACTTAGTATAAGGATTTTTAGTTTTGACTCCACCAGAATTTGGTTTGTTGCTGATTTCAATTTTGGTTAGTGTATCAGGACAATTTTTGCTAAAGCTAGGAGCCTTGAAGTTAGGAAGGGTAAATACTGGCAATTTATTTAGTCATGTGTTGGGTATCGCGATG
Organism: Coleofasciculus sp. LEGE 07092; assembly: GCF_015207375.1. GTDB lineage: Bacteria > Cyanobacteriota > Cyanobacteriia > Cyanobacteriales > Coleofasciculaceae > LEGE-07092. Next base: position 110,044 of record NZ_JADEWY010000001.1, read on the forward strand.
ACGCCGGAGTTGATCGCGGGTTTAGTCTGTTATGGACTGGGCGCGATCGCTTATATTTTATTGCTGACTCGTGTCAAGCTGAGTGTGGTTGGTCCTTCAGCGGCGTTAATATACGTGTTTTCAGTGCTGCTGGGTTACTTCGCGTTTCAGGAGACGATTCCCGTGAGTCGCCTCGCGGGTTTAGGCTTTATTATTTGTGGAGTGATGCTAGTGCTTTGGCAGCGGTAAACGGTTTTAGAGATATTGTTGGAGGACTTCGACGGTAGCTTTTCCGGTTTTTGCCCAACTAAATTGACTGGCGCGGTGGAGTCCGAGGGTGTGCAGGTGCGATCGCAAGTTTGAGTCGGTAACTATAGATTGCATGGCATCGGCAATTTCGCTGGTGTTGTAGGGGTCAACTAAGATAGCTGCATCTCCAGCCACTTCAGGAAGGGAGGAAATATTAGAGGTAATGACAGGAGTGCCGCACGCCATGGCTTCTAGAACAGGGATACCAAAGCCTTCCCAGAGGCTGGGGAAGACAAGAGCGATCGCTCGGTTAATGATTAAAGGTAACTGGTTGTAGGGAACGTAGTCGAGGAATTTTACTTGATGGCTGAGACCAAGTTGATCAGCTTTCGCTTGGAGAATGGGGGTATAGCGGGGGTCGGAGGAACCAGTAATCCAGAGTTGGTAGTCGCGGCAATTGGGGAGGGTGGCGAAGGCATCAATTAGGCGGTGCAGGTTTTTATGGGGGTCATGGCGTCCAATGTAGAGGAAGTAAGGTATATCCTGCTGCCAATAGGGTTTGGTTAACCTCTCCCCTAGCCCCTCTCCTGCTAGGAGAAGGGAGTCTAACTCGGGGGTAGGGGGGGTTAGGTCGGCTTCTAAGGTAGATTCCTCCCGATTGGGTAGACACCGAAAGTGGCTGGTATCACAAGCGAGGGGGATAGGAGTAGTTTTGGTGGCTGGAATATTAAAGAAGTCAGTAATATCTCTGGCGGTAGTGGTGGCATGACAAAGGATATGTTGGGCTTGGTTGAGAACTTGGGGAATGTAATAGCGAAAGTAGGGGGTGAGAGGAGAGTAACGTCTGGGAAAGCGCAGGGGGATGAGGTCGTGAACCATCACCACGTAGCGGCAGTTGGTGTAGAGAGGGGCTTCGGGAATCGGGGAGAAGAGGAGGGATGAGTTGAGGTTCTGGTAAATGCGGGAGAGTTGGAGTTGAGTCCACAGGAGGCGACGGAGGTGGCCTTTAGTTCCTTGGGCGGGGGTTAAGTTAGCAGGGATGGGGTAGTCGGTAAAGTCAGAGGCGAGGGGGTAGCATTTTGAGGCGGTGGGTGAAATCAGGAGGGTGGGGTTGAGAGGCTTTAGGTAGGGGAAGAGATTGGCGGCATAGGTGGCGATGCCGGTGGGTTGAGAGAAAAGAATGGAGAGGTTGATTAAAAGGGAATTGGACAATTTCAAATGGCTCGTCTGAGATAACTGGATATGCCAGCCAGTTTACCAAGAGCAGTTTGAGGTTTTATCATCAGTAAGATGAGGGCGTGGAGAAAGAGTCGCCAAAATCGCAAGAATAAGACTGCTTGACTGGTGTATCGTTCTAGGGTGAGTAAGTAGCTATAGGTGCTGTGCTTGAATTTTTGAGTGATATTTCTATTTGTAATAGAGGAGGGTTGGTGAATTACCGCGAGCTGACTGGTAATTGCAATCTGATGACCCTCCATCGCGTAACGGCGACAAAAGTCGAAGTCTTCGTAGTAGAGGAAGTAAGCTGGGTCGAACTGGGGGCAAGTTTGGAAGTGGTGCAGGTTAAGGAGTAAGCTACAGCCACTAACCCAGTCACAGGGGATATAGGTGGCTTCTGGATGAGAGGAAAGTAGGTCTGTGGAGAGGATAGCACCGAGTTGAGGGATAAAGTGACCGCCAGCGAACCAGATATCACCAGCAAGTGTACAGATCAAGGTACCAATAATCGAGAGTTCTGGATGGACATTAAACAAGGAAGGAACTTTTTCTAGAGTGTTTTCTGGCAGATAAGTATCGGGATTGATAATCCAGACGATAGCATTGGGATTTCGGTCGTAGATCCAGTTCAATCCTAGATTGCAGGCATTACCGAAGCCCAGGTTTGTTTCGGCGTTTAAAATTTGCAGGGATTTGGTGTGAATGTTTTTAAGCTTCTTATCATCAGCAGAGTTATTAACAACAATAATTTGATGAGGAATGTCTTGAGTTGCAGGAATTGATTTAATTAATCGAGCAATCAGGTAGGTTGAATAGTAATTAACAGTAAGGAGATAAATCACATCAGTTCAATACAGATTGGGTATTTGGAGAGGATACCATTCAAGTTAGTAGAAATGTGAATCAATACGGTCTCCGAATCGGTGACATTGGGGCTGGAAGTGCAGACCTCGCCTCGATACCGAAATTCTCTTCCAGGGCGATAGACTTGCTGTGGTGGCAGACTCTGCGGCGGCTATCTTGCTCTCCGCATCCAATATTGTACTAAGTTTTGTGTAGTTAATAATAGGGGGGCGTCTCGACGCCCCCCTCAGCATTCTGGTTACTGGGCTGATGTTCTAGGGAAAAATTTATTCTTGGACTGAATGAGTTCCATTAAGCTTAAAAGCTTTTCCCTTTCTGGAGTCGAATGCCCAGGCATTGATTTTAATCGATTGACCGACTAACCCTTCCCTAGAAAAATCTTTTTGCCAACCTGAATTAACGTAGGCATCTTTTTTAAAAGCTTTCGCCACATCAGGTCTTGGCTTTTCTAGCTCACCCAGTGTAAAGGAGAGCGATTCTCCCTCTTTATTTTCATAGGTTAGAATTACTGCATCAGCAGACTCTCCTCTATCCGGTAAAATTGCCCAACCCGCAGCAGAATATACATTTCCATTGGCTTGGCTAAGGGTATCAAACCATCCGTATTTAGAATTGACTTGAGCAATTCCAATATCGTCAATCTTATTTTCCTCGACTAAGCTAGGCTGGAGAAACCCTATACTGTTGAGAAAAGTTGCCCGACGCTTCAGTTCTTCCAGGCTGGGATAAACTTTTGTTGTCAAGCACTCCGCTGGTGCAACGTTCATCAATAATAAGCAGGCTTTGGCTCTTAAACGCTCTTGTTTGATAGCATTCATGTGTTGGGCTGACAAAACAGAGGTTATTAGATGCATCAGGAGAAATATTCCCAATAAAGCCGATAGCGCCCTGTCAATCCACAATCTTTGTTCTTTTAAAGCGCCTCTGTTGTTAATATCATTCAGAATAATTGCTATTAAGTGCGCTACTGAAATAGTCATGTATAGAGAAAAAGTTGTATATCTTGAAGCAAGAGACTGTTCAACACCAAACCCAACTCTTCCCAGGGTAGTTATTAAAGCACTAATTCCTGTATAAGATCCAATGACTTGCCATCCAATCGTTTCATAAACAAGGTTAGTCCTTGTTAAAAGGAATATGTAAATATTAGAAGCTATAAACAAAACTAGTAAAATTAAACCGACAGTAGTAGCAAGAAGCAAGTCCCCTTTCTGGATACCAAATCTAAATGGAGAACCAATAAAGGAAGTAAAGAAATTCAATGCTTTTAACGGATGTTCTGCTGCATATATAAAGCTAGGATGATGGGTAGGTTTTTGATAATTGTGGAAGTAAAGTACGAAATTGCCAATGAAACAGGCAATCCATCCTGCTAATAATAGTTTTTGATTAAATAAATCCTTCCATTTCCATGATTTAGAAATAGCCAAAACCGGAAAAACGATTACCCAAGCTACTATTCCGTTGGCATAGGAAAAGGTACTAATAGTACATAGAAATGCACAGATAATAAATTTAGCAATTGAACTAAGCTTTGAGTAAGAAACTACTATACATGTTGTGACACATTCAATAGGAACAAAAACAATAAGCTGTATTCCCCAAAGCCAGTTTTCATGCTGAATAGGGGCAAAAATTAGCAGATTTGATAGAAAAAATATTAATAATCCTTTTATCTTGCTTCCTCTGAGTGTCCATCGATTTAAGCGATAAATGTTAAAAGAGGTCAGACAGGCTAGCAAGAAACTCACTAGCATTTCATATCTAACATCCCAACGTGTCAGTTGCGCTAAACCAAGAAAAATTAGTCTTGGAAAGAACAGCCTGCTTTCATTCTGTTGATAAATTAAATTTTGAAAAGAAAGTTGACTTTTGTAAAAATTTTCCAAGACAGTAACAACTTCCCACTGATCCCAATAAGGGATATTAACAGCATTTTCCAGAATTAATGTTCCTATGATAAAAGAAGGGCTAATTATTAGCAATAAAAAAAGCGGATGTAATAATTTTGGTTTAAGAAAAGACAATTTCATTTTTTACTACTTAAAACTAGAGTTAATCTCATAACTAATTTTGACTTAATATTTCTTCCATATGCCAATTATTGACTTGCCAATTGAATATCCAATTAATGGATCTATCATCTTAGAAAGAGGAACCATAACTTTATCCCAGACCCGGATTTGTTTTTTGCTTGGCATTTTGCTCTTGAGAACAAAACGGTTTCCTAAAGAAGCAATTAATCCAACGCTGTCTAGATAGCTCATCCTAATGCATTTGAAGTTTTTGGGAATTACGGCTGATAATGAATTTTTGTTATATCTACGATGATGACCTATGGCGCGATCAAAAGGAGTAAACAGCCATTGGTAAGCTGGAGCCAACACAATCAAATTTGCACCATATCTCAGGTGCTTATCTATGAGCTTTACTTCCGCTACGTCATCTTTAATATGTTCTAGGACATCTATATAGATAATAGTATCAAAAGTTTCATGTAGACTTAAATCTGCTAAAGTTCCTAGTCTAACTTCACAACATTTTGGTAGCTCCCCTCTAATAATAGATGCCTGTATTTTATCCGCTAACATTGAATCGGGTTCAAGACAAATCCATTGACTTGACTTTCCTCTACAAAGGCAGCGGGTTGTTCCGCCAATTCCTGCTCCTACTTCTAGGACATTGCTACCTAAGTAACGTTGGATTATCTTACTGTAGTAAGCTTTCCAGTGATAAGCCTGACTAAATAACTCAAGCTCTGAACCTACATAAACTTGATTTTTCATAATTGAGGAAAAACTTGTTGAACGCCCAAAACGAAGTAGTGATAATCCCGCTTCGGAATAAAACTAGAACTATTCCTGCCACTTAAAATTGTGAATATAAAAAATATCGATAACATAATAAATTGTATGATAATTATGAGAAATAACGCAACTAGATAAGATGTCCATCCGGGAATTGCTAATGTAGTGATTACTCGGATTGTTACAATAACTAATAGGGCTATGATGGTTAATAGAATTAGTAAACAACTAGCCACGAGTAGCCTAACCCCAACTACATCTCCATATACTGAAATTGCACTCAACCCATGGGTCACTAGCGACACAAAATTCATTTTTGGATGTCCAGCTAGCCGAACACTACGTCTACAGGCTATCTCTACACAAGGAACTTTTGCTTTCAGTACTCCTACAGCATAATGATTCCATATTTCTGATACGACTACCAATCTACTGAGAATTTTTTGTGGAATAATGCTAAAGTTACCTATACGTATATTCTGTCCTGTGAGGAGTTTATAGAGACATTTGTAGAGCAAGTAAAATAATTTGAATTGCCAAGTTTCAGAGCGTTTAGTCCTTTGAGCAAATATCACTTTTTTGTAACCATATTCCTGGCATTTATCAATCAGCCTAAGAACATCTCCTGGAGCATCTTCTCCATCTCCATCCATCACTACAACTGCTTGACAAGCTAGATTCTCTTCAATATATGCCAAACCAATCGTAATGGCTCTTTGATGCCCAATATTTCTTCTTAGCTCTAAGATCTTAACTCTCTTAATTGCTTTCAATTCTAATTTGGTTAAACATTCCTGGTGAGATATACTTGAAGCATCATCTACAGCAAGAACTTCAGCCTTGATGTTTTTATCTTGCAAGTATCGATCTAGATGCCTTAGTAATATACCTAGAGCTTTCCAGTCGTTGAAAACTGGAATTAGAATTAAGGTAGGGCTTTCCATAAATTTTTCTTCACATGAAAAAGCGTTGTAGGCAGCTTGCTCTATCATCTGTTTGAGTTTTATCGATCTATAGCATTTTTATTGGAGATGTAAAAAGCATATCTGGTATTTTTAAACAGGGCAATAAAAATTGTGGTACTTTTCTAGATAGGGGAAATTGATACATTTAACTCTTGGGCTATAGCTCTATAAACTCACCCGTTTAAAGCTAGTTTTACTGCCAAGGCTCTTTTCAATTCTCTTGAGTCTATCTTTGTTTTCATCCACTCCTGCAACTCTTGAATCTGTTTTTCTATCTCTTGCTTGTTCATGTGGTTTTGATTTCCCAATAAATTATCTTTTATTTTATCATTTTTTGTTTACATCTCAAACAAAAATGCCATATTCCTCCTTAGTATGAACAATATTTATAGAGGTTCTCATATTCATGAGGTACGAGATTTTATCCTTTCTATTCTTCGGATATCGCTTTATAAAAGCAGCATTGTAAGGCAAACAGTTCTTGCGAACACCTAGGGAATTTCACTGGCGAATTGCTGTTAAGGCAAAACTAGGCCCATTTTGATGATCGGGTTGCTCACAACCAATTTGGATGCTATTCAAGCCAAAGTATTTGAGGCAAGCTAGGATGTCATCGCGGCTCATCCAATAACTAAAAGTACTGCTGCCACCGCAAAAACCTCCCCATTCGAGGGCTTGCTCGTAACTGTGACGATAAAGCGTGTGTTTGAATCCAGCATACTCGGCTGGTATACCACTGGAAAACTTGTGAGATAAACCGGAGTTGCTCGAAATAATTTGGTGATTGTAGTAGTGAGTCCAAAGGAAAACTTGATCGGATGTCTTAGCCGCAAGTGCAATTAATTCTGCTGGATTTTGCATATGATAGAGTACACCACTGGCTATGCAAACATCGAACTTTTTCGGATTAGTCCGCAGATACTCCACAAAATCCCCACACAAAAAGCGTGCGCCTTTGAGTTCTAACAGTTCTTTGATAATTAAGCATTTCAAAAAAGCCCGCGTGTTAGCTTCTATTGATACGATGGAGGCTGCACCGAAACGTTCGAGCATATAAGTATGCCCCGCTTCCAACGGACCAAGTTCGAGGACAGTTTTGCCTTTAACCCCTCCCAATTGAGTCATACCCCATTCAATGCGCGGATCTTCAAACACTAGAGCCGAACCAGCGTTTAACTCTGCCAAATTTCCAGGTAGCTTTGATGACCACTCGCCTTGAAAAATATCGAGAGCGTGTTGCGGATTGGGTGCTGAAGTAATATATTCGTCTAAGATATTCATTTCTCTAAACTCTCCGTTTGGAATATATAGCGTTTCCTAGTCTTGTGAGGTACGTCTTTGAGCTTCAATCCCCCCTTTATAAGAGGGATTTAGGGGGTGAAATTGTACCTCATATAAGAGATAACCGCTATATAGCATTTTTATTTGAGATTTAAACAACATATCTGGTATCTTCAAACAAGGCAATAAAGAGGTTCTCATATTCTTCTTCTGTTAATTTATTGTTTTTAGCCACATTAATAATATCACTGTGAATGACTTGTTTGATTATAGCATGAGCATATCTATGAGTGAATGGCTTTTTGTTACCAACAAACTCCAAGTTTTCACTGAAAGGCTTTTGACAATTTTCACACTTAAATCTTCGACAATTTCCGTAAAGCATTACTTCTCGGTTCTGTTTTGAATGCATTTTTCAAACCAGGGTTAAAGAGTGTCTTTATCATTGATAATATCCGCATCTGTTGAAAACCCAACGCTTTGCTTAAATCGGAACCAGACTTTCCTGAGTTTCCAAAATTTGCTAGACTCCATAGCTGCAATTTTACCTTGAGCGAGTAGCAGTTGAAGCTGTAATCTCTCTAGTTCGGTTTGGTATTCCTGAACTTTATATTGCTGGGGTTCTGAGTTTACACCTCTAAATTGAAAGTGATTTTCTACTTTCTTCGCAATTAGAGAATTTGTACAAGCCAGTTCTTCATTTACTTCCGCACTGAGTTGGGTTACAAAATCCTGCTCAAGAGATTCCATAGGAACATTTAAGAGTTCAGAAACTCTTTTTAGCTTGAACTTATCAGCGACTGAGTCTGGTAACCCATGAATGTAAGAGTTAAGAAACCAACTTAGACACCAAACTGGTAAACCACTAAAAGGAACACTACATTTAATAACTTGTACTTTTTCTGAAAAAAGATTTTTTAGTCCAGTGCTAGTCATATTATAGTAGTGGTCTGGATAACCATGAAAGGGTTGTAAGAAAGGAACTACAACATAAAGTATGCCACCCGGTTTAACCACTCTTAAAATTTCTTCAGCACATTCAAATGGATTTTTGACATGCTCCAGCACGTTTAAAGAAAATACTGCATCAAAAGCATCTGATTTAAACGGTAATTTTTCACCAATACCTAAAACGTCTGTTGTTGGATAATCAACAATCTCGAAATTGACAACATTGTCGTAATACACATTTCTCAATCCGCAGCCATTATCAAGTATCAATCCTTCTTTATATTTATCTATGAAATTTAATGCTATAGAGTCATAGTTGTGAGCAGAAATATTTGCCGTTGGCTTAATCTTCCCATAGTCAATTAATCTTTGTGATAAAAACTTATAAGTACTCTGGCTAATACTGAATTTTTCTTGACAATTACGACATTGAAGAATGGTGTCCAGATTAGCAATATGATCGCTTCCACAAATGGGACAGCATAGAATCTCTCTGATTCTTTGTAGTTTGTTTTTTTTTCGCTGTAGTAGGTTCTCAGATGACGGCATAAAAAAGCTTTATTGATTGCTATAGTTTAAAGAAGTATGATTTTACAGTTGGCATAAAAGCAGAATACCTCATGCATTAGTCTAAGATGTTTATATAGTCTTCTGTGAATTCCATATTTATATATTAATGCCGTAGTCTTCACGATCTCTTGTAAGATTTGGGCTATAACAAGAATCATGTTCAATAAATTTTTTCCACTTTTTCTGCATATAGTCTATTTCCTTAATAAATCGAGCTTGCTTTTCAGGAGTGTCCTCATAACCACGGCTCTTTGACTCGTAGTGATAAAGTACTACATGAGGCAAATAGATATTTCTGTAACCTTTTTTAATTATCTTAAGGCAGAAATCAACATCATTAAATGCTACTGATAGTTCTTCTTCAAATCCTCCAACCGTTTCAAATATTTCTCGCCGACACATTAAGCAGGCGGCTGTTACAGCCGAGTAGTTATTGACCGTTTGAATCCGGTTAAAATATCCGGAAGAATTAGAGGGATAATGCTTGTGGCTGTGACCAGCAACTCCCCCCACACCTACTACAACTCCAGCGTGTTGAATGGTGTTATCGGGGTATAACAAGAGAGCGCCAACTGCTCCAATACAAGGTCGTTGAGCCTGTTCAACCATTGCGTCTATCCAATCAGGAGTTAGCACTTCTGTATCGTTATTTAAGAACAGCAGGTAGTCACCTTTTGAGCGCTTAACTGCATAATTATTTAGTTTGGGAAAATTGAAGGGAATGTCTAGCACCTCGCATCTAAACCTATCTGGCTCTCTAATTTTCCATTGCTCAATGACCTCGCGAGCTTTGGCTTCGGTGCTGCCATTATCAATTAGTAATACCTCATAATTAGGATACTTGGTTTTTACAAAAATAGAATTCAGGCATTTTTCAAGGAGATTCCCTAAGTTTTTAGTTGGAATAATTATACTGACAAGCTTGAAATCCTTAATTGCGTATCTAACTATGTGATACCCTCCAGCTACGGTAACTACTCTACCAGATTCCCCTCTTCTTTGAAGAGCATCTAAAATAGCCTTACGTGCTGCGTCAGTTGCATAACTCTTGCTAATTAATCGACTCGCCGTGGAATCCGAGTGAACGCGCCAATGATATAAAATTTTAGGAATGTGAAATATATGGTTTGTTTTCTCCGTTAACCTCAAGACTAAGTCGTAATCTTGACTTCCTTCATAACCATCTCTAAATCCCCCTATTTCATTAATCAGAGAGCGTCGATAGATTCCTAGGTGGCAAGTATACATCCGAGACAAAAATGAGTCATGGCACCAGTCTGGTTTAAAAAAGGGTTCGCCGAGTTTTCCATCTTCTAGAAGCTTATCTTCATCTGAATATATCATGTCTGCATTAGGATGCTTATTGAGCAGTAAAACTGCTTCATATAAAGCATCGGGTGTCAACAAATCATCGTGATCCAGTAGGACGACAAACTCACCTGTCGCTATTTCCAAAGCTGAGTTAGAAGCCCGAGAAATATGACCATTTTCTTCTCTGAAAAAAAGTTTTATTCTAGTATCTTTTGCCTCATAGTCTTTAAGAACTGATTGAACATAAGGCTTTGTTGATGCATCATCAGCGATGCATAGCTCCCAATAGGGATAGACCTGATTTAAAACCGACTCAATTGCCTCTCTCAAAAAATGCTCAGGCGGATTGAATACAGGCATAATAATGCTGATAGTAGGTTTGTATCTTACTATTCCTACTCTCCTAGCCATTTTTCCCAAATCCGTCTGCTTGGGATAGTTTTTATTTAGCCACTTTTGATAGTTAATATTCTCACTTTGAGGAACTTCCGGCAACACTTCAACTTGCTGCGCCTCCCATTTAAGCCTTTGAAAACTTTTCTCGGATAACTTAGCTAGTCCGTACCGGAAACCTTTAACTCTTAAAACAGCATAAAAGTACTTCGCTCGTGAAAATAATTGCCTAGGCAGTAAGCTAACATCCTCGGCTATCCCAAAGGCACGCCTAAACCGAAACCATATTGCTCGCAGTTGCCAAAACTTACTACTTTCCATTGCCGCAATTGTGAGCCACAAGTGTGTCAGTTCCGCCTGAGTATGTTCGAGTTGGGATTGTGATTGTGTCAGTTCCGCCTGAGTATGTTCGAGTTGGGATTGTGATTGTGTTAGTTCCGCCTGAGTATGTTCGAGTTGGGATTGTGATTGTGTTAGTTCCGCCTGAGTATGTTCGAGTTGGGATTGTGATTGTGTTAGTTCCGCCTGAGTATGTTCGAGTTGGGATTGTGATTGTGTTAGTTCCGCCTGAGTATGTTCGAGTTGGGATTGTGATTGTGTTAGTTCCGCCTGAGTATGTTCGAGTTGGGATTGTGATTGTGTTAGTTCCGCCTGAGTATGTTCGAGTTGGGATTGTGATTGTGTTAGTTCCGCCTGAGTATGTTCGAGTTGGGATTGTAATTGTGTTAGTTCTGCTTGAGTTTGCTCCTCTTGTTTGTGAGACTGGACTAGTTCTGCTTGAGTTTGCTCTATTTGAGCCTGTAACTTTGAAGTCTCCCGTTCTAGCTTCCTAACATCGAGCCAATCTTGAAGAACCCAGGCTTCATAAGATGGCAGTTGCAGCGGTTCAGGATCAGACGAACCCGAAAGCTTATCAGGTGTCAACGCCTTTGCTTTAAGTTCATGGTAAAACTTCCATACCTCAGGAAAGTAATGCCTTAATAAGGCAGAGCGGTGCGAATTAAGGGGCTGAGTCTTAAGTAATGAAGCTTCGTATATATCTGCGGCAGGATAATTGAGTGAAATTCTAAATTTATCCTTAATGGCTTGGACTAAAACATTAGGGTCATAAGTTATACTTTGAATATCAATTAAAAGACAACGTTCGGGAAATTGCTCATAAAATTTTAAAATTTCTTGGTTGTAGTTTAGCCATATTTTAATAGCAAAATTAGGATTACTATGGAATACTTCATCGCCAGTGTTACCCCGTCGGTATAAAGAATCAATGACTTCCCAAGGTGTCCGATATAGAAGTAAAAAAAATGCCGTGGGAATTAAATTTTCCCAAAAATCCAAGAAGAGAGTGGTTCGCGGATCTTTCCATCCCCACAACCTCTTAGATGAGTTAGCCTGTACGAGAAATTTTGCTCTTTCTAAAAATTGCTCTGGAACCTCAATGTGTTTTTCTACAGTCCATCCAGATCGATTAATCCCTTGGGCAGACAAAACTTCTTCGTGAAACTCCACCCAATCTAAATTTTCAAAGTATCCCTTGATATTGCCCTGAGCTGGAGGCATTAGCCTTTCACCAATATCTACGCCTGAACTCTGAAGCAATGATGCTACAAGAGACGTGCCGGAACGATGCATTCCGGTAATAACAAAAACCGACTGTGTAAATTTCTGATTATTCATTAAATCAGCAATGAATCGTAGTACTTTCACTCAATCGTAAACGCCTAGTAGTTCACCCTATAAAGCCAATTTTACAAGACAATAAAATCCAGCAAACCCAATTCTATTACGCCGTAACTTGCTGCTGCATTAAAAGAACACTAGGTTCTATATTAAAATCAATAATAGTATTAGCCAGCAAGTTATCTTCGGGTTGTACTCTAAACATGGCAGCATCAATACACCGGTCTAGATAAGTTTCCGTGTAATCTATTGTTCCAACCACTCCAGCATTAACGAAATACACTCCTGGCAGCAAGTAACAAGAAAACTTGAATTCCACTTGAACTAGACTACCTGGCTCTATACAGTCAACCGCATTTTCTAAACTATGAGAGGCTGCACCACCTAGTTCAAAGCCGCTAAGCGTTTTGATTAGCATACCAAATCTTACCTTATAAGCAACCTCAGTAAATTTAACCTGGTAAGTGTAAATATACTCCTTCCCTCTAGCCAAGACATTGACAACTTTTCCCTCCTTACTAAAAATGCAAGGATTCTCAATCTTTGCACCCTGAGAGATATAGGAAATGGTGCTTTGAGGGATTAAACCGGGGTCGTAAAAAGCGCTGGGTTTTTGGAGGCTTATTTTACTAGTACTTCCCGGAACGGTTTGATCTGAGATGACAGCCGTTTTTCCCGATCCCCTAAACAATTGGGAATTGATTTCGCGAATTTCCTGACGCAATGCCTCTAGTTTCTCACTCGGTGCATAAATAAGCTTCTGGTACTTAGAAACCACTAATTTGGGAGATCCTGACAATAATAACTCTCCGCTATCTACCAAAACAGCCTGATCACATAATTCTACAACTGAAGTAGCCGAATGAGAAACAAATAAAATTGTCCCGCCCCGCTCTTGGATGGATTGGATACGAGAAAAACACTTACGTTGAAATGCCTCATCCCCAACAGCCAGCGCCTCATCCACCACCAAAATATCTGGGTTCACGCTAATAGCAACGGCAAATGCTAAACGGACAAACATCCCACTGGAATAGGTTTTAACAGGCTGCTCGATAAAATCTCCAATATCAGCAAACCGAGCAATCTCATCAAACTTATTTTCTACTTCCTTTTGGCTTAACCCCAGCAACCGCCCGTTAAAAAATACATTCTGCCGTCCAGTAAACTCCGGATTAAATCCACTTCCAAGTTCTAATAAGGCTGAAACCCGACCATTGAGTTGTACTTGACCCGTTGTTGGTGTCAGTGTTCCAACAATAATCTGCAATAAGGTACTTTTACCTGAACCATTCCGCCCAACAATTCCCAGAGTGTGTCCTTTCAGAACCTCCAAATTGATATCCCGCAACGCCCAAAACTCATCCGCCCGACTCTTCCCTGGCAATAACAGTTCCTTCAACCGATCTACAGGACGAGTATATCGCTTAAAACACTTCGATACATTCTTCAACGAAATTGCTATTTCACTCATCACCACACCACCGACTGCAAACACTAACAAATCAAGCAGTCAATCCAAGCTTACAATACATCAGCAAATGCTGGACGCAATCGCCGATACACTGATAAACCCAAATAAAATACCATCAAAGATATCGCAGTAGCTACACCCCACTCTCCCCAGTGATTAACCTCTCCCACTAACACCAAATCACGATAAACTTCACCGATCGCCGCTAGTGGATTCAACCAGAACACCCAATCCCGCCACGTATCCGGAATCACCGAAGCCGGATACACAATCGGCGTCATATAAAACCAAAGATTTAAAACCACCCCCAACGTCTGGGGAATATCGCGCAAAAATACCGTCAACCCCGCTGCTAAATACCCCAACCCTGCCGTCAACAACAACTGTGGTATCCAAACCAACGGCAATAGCGCTAGTGTCGAGTTTAGTGTTCCTGATGATACCGTCACCAAAACAATCAAGGCGGCTAAACCACATGCACTCTCAATAAATGTTGAAAACACAGGCACCAACGGCAACAACGTCAGCGGAAACACCACCTTCTTCACCAAATTCGGCTGCCCCACCACTGAACCTGCTGCCTGCATCAACCCACCCGTAAACGCAATCCAGGGCAGTAATCCCGCAAACAACCACAACCCGAAGGTAAGGCTGCTATCGGCTGGCAACCCCTTTAGGCTCAGCTTCACCTTCAGAACAATCGAAAAGACGTAAGTATAAATCAGCAACTGCGACAGTTGATTCAACAGGGGCCACAAATTGCCCAATACCGAACCCTTATACCGCGCATCTAAATCCCGACGAACCAACGTCCGCAGCAAATCAAATTTCGCCCACCACTGCTCATCTCCTGGTAGCCACTGCCTTATCCTGCCAACCTTACTGACAACTCCTCGCATTGATCTCAACACTACTCATGTCCTCACAACACACCTTGCACCCGAACAATCTCTCTCCCCATTAAGCCAATTGAGCCTCTAAAGTTCCCTTCATTGACCTATCGCTATTATCCGGACATGACCCAATAGGCATCAAGCCTTTAGGGAACTTTATTCTATCTTGCCCGCGATCGCAAGCACCTCATCCTCAGTTCACCATTCAAACAAAGATTTAAGTTACTAGCAACAAAAACTCAGGCTGTGAGCCAACTGCCTTTATCCTAAGGTGAAAATGAGGAGTCTCTGAATCAGGGGTAAGGAATTTCCACGTCTTCTCCTTACCCCCAATATCTCACCCTGAGTCCCAGATTCCGCTACACTTTGGAATGGTTAATCCTATTGGAAGCACTAGAAGCAGTAATGGAGATAGGTCAAAAAGTTCAAGTCTGCCGCCTCAGAGACCGTGTGTCCCCCCAAATCGTCAAGAAACTGGGGAAAGTCGGCACCATCAAAGACTTCAAGATGACAGATGGTAGCGGTGTTGGTGCCTTCGTTGAGTTTGACGACAAAACTGGCACCTGGTTTTTTGAAGACGAACTCAAAGCCATAGAGTAGATAGCCTACTCCCTACTCCCCATTTTCAAACCTTAGAGGCACATCGATAAGCAGCGTTGAGAAAACATGGCTTTCATTCTTACTTTCTTAGGCAAAGGCGGCACCGGTCGCACCACGATCGCGATCGCCGCCGCCAAACAACTCTCTAGCCTCGGTCAACGAGTACTTCTAGTCGGGCAAGACCCATCGCCCGCCTTCGGATTGCTGCTGGGGGCAACACCCAGTTCAGAACCCCAAGAAGTTGGGGCGAACCTCAAAGCCGTCCAGCTCCAGAGTACACTCCTTTTGGAACGGAGCTGGGAAGAGGTTAAAAAGCTAGAGGCGCAATATTTGCGATCGCCCACCTTAAAAAACGTCTTCGGTCAAGAACTAGGCGTCTTACCTGGCATGGACACCGCCCTCGCCCTGAATGCTATCCGGGAATACGACAGCAGCGGTAACTACGATACCATCATCTACGACGGCAGCGGCGACCAAGCTACCCTACGGATGCTAGGATTGCCAGAAATCTTTAGCTGGTATATTCGTCGCTTCCGCCAAGTTTTTACCGAGTCCGACCTCGGCAAAGCTATCTCCCCCTTCGTTCAACCTGTCACCAGCGCTATTCTCAATGTGACGTGGACACCTGATGACTTTGCCCAACAACCCACTAAACAAACGAACCAAATACTCGACCAAGGCAGATCTGCCGTCGCCGACCCCAACCGCGTTGCTGCTTACGTGGTAACTACAGGTGACACCGCTGCCCTCGCTACTGCCAAGTACCTCTGGGGCAGTGCCCAACAAGTCAATCTTACGGTTGGTGGTGTCCTGCTCAACCAAATCCCGGCAACAGAAACCTTAGCGGCAGAATTTGACCCCCTGACGGTTAGCGCCTTGCCTCAATTGTCATCTACCGATGACTGGCAACCCCTAATCGATGCCCTGCCCGATTTCAAACAGGCGGCACAAGCGCCCAAGCCTATTATCATAGATACATCATCTCGTCAAGTCCGCTTATTCTTACCAGGTTTCGACAAAAAGCAGGTAAAACTCACCCAATATGGTCCCGAAGTCACCATCGAAGCCGGAGATCAGCGGCGTAACATCATACTCCCCCCTCAACTGAGCGGTCAACCTGTAAAAGGGGCGAAGTTCCAAGATCGGTATCTGACAATTTCGTTCTAAAGCGAAGATGTTCACCCAATTTAAGAAACTACAGATCATCTCGATCGGGGTTTTACTAGCGGGTTTCATCGGTGCGATCGCCTGGTTTTTAATGGATAACTGGGCGATCAAAATCCCGATTTTTGGATTTCATAATATAATTGAGGATCGAGTTGAAAAAGAATCTTATCTCGACTACAGAACACAGGATTTAGAACAAGTTTTGACTCATCTGGTTGCAGAAAATTACTGGTTTCTAGATACCAATGAACTCCACCGCTATTTCTTAACCGACTCTCAACCCATCCCTGAGTCTCATCTCGGGCAAAAGCCCATCATGCTCACCTTTGATGATGGATTGAAGAGTATGTACGAGTATTTATTACCCCTCCTCGAAAAATTAGAGGCAAAATCGGGTCAAAAAGTTAAAGTGGTTCTATTTTTAAACCCAAAGTCAGTGAACGCTGCTGAAAACGGAAAATCGTCAAAGTACATGAATTGTCAGAATATTAACGAGGGATTCCAAAAAGGATATTTTGATATTCAAGCCCATGGATTTAGCCATAAAAAACTAACTGAACTTGATGAGAAAGAGTTGATAGATGAACTATCGGACGGCAAAGACATATTGAAAGGGTGCTTGATAGGTAGTAGAAATACGGAGACAGTAGCGGCTCACTTTGCCTATCCCTACAATGAAGTCAATAGAAAAGTTAGAGACTATACCACCAAATATTATTTATCCGGCTACCTGTACAACAACGAAATGCTGAGGTTAGGCTGGTGGAGTGACCCTTACCGAGTGTCTCGTTTAAATGCCTTCAGAGGAGATTCACCAGAAAAGCTGATTCGTTTAGCTGCCCATGGTTCAGAACTATCATGAAAGAATTATTATGTAGTTGCTCAATCAAATTTAGAAGTTAGATTTTTAATTTCAGTTCCTATTTCCTAACTTCTGAATTCTGACTCCTGACTCCTGACTCCTGACTCCTAAACAAAGATTAACACTAAACCTATGTCTGACTCCTCCCAAACCAACGCAAGCGATCGCAGCGCCCAAACCCGACAGCTACTGGGCATGAAAGGTGCTGCCCCTGGTGAAAAGTCAATTTGGAAAATTCGCCTCCAGTTAATGAAACCGATTACCTGGATTCCCCTGATTTGGGGTGTCGTCTGTGGGGCGGCATCCTCTGGTGGGTATAGTTGGACGCTAGAAGACATTCTCAAAGCTGCTACCTGTATGCTGCTAGCGGGTCCTTTGATGGCAGGTTATACCCAAACTCTGAATGACTTTTACGATCGCGAACTGGATGCAATTAACGAACCCTACCGCCCTATCCCATCCGGTGCTATTTCCGTACCTCAGGTCATTGCCCAAATTCTAGTACTATTTTTCACTGGTCTTGGCATTGCCTACGCTTTGGATGTTTGGACAGGTCATGAGTTTCCCATTATCACCTGTCTTGCCCTAGGCGGTGCTTTCCTGGCATACATCTACTCCGCCCCACCCCTGAAACTGAAAAAAAATGGCTGGCTTGGGAACTACGCCCTCGGTTCTAGCTACATCGCCCTTCCCTGGTGGACAGGTCATGCCTTGTTTGGCGACCTCAATTGGACGATTGTGATTCTTACTCTCATCTACAGTCTGGCTGGCTTGGGAATTGCGGTAGTTAACGACTTCAAGAGTGTGGAAGGCGATCGTCAATTGGGTCTGAAGTCCATTCCTGTGATGTTCGGTGTTGGTACTGCGGCTTGGATTTGCGTACTGATGATTGATATCTTTCAAGCCGGGATTGCGGGTTATTTAATTAGCATTCACCAAAATCTCTATGCCGCTATTCTGCTGCTGTTAATTATTCCCCAAATCACTTTCCAAGATATGTACTTCTTGCGAGCTCCCCTGGAAAATGACGTGAAATATCAAGCGAGTGCTCAACCGTTTTTGGTACTGGGGATGCTGGTTGCGGGTTTGGCGTTGGGTCATTCTGGCATCTGAAGGGGGATTTGCTGAAGGTTTCCCCCCTTCGTATGGCTAACGTGTACAACATCTTGCTTTTAAATCGCTTTTGCTGTATGTAGCCCCGTAGCCTTTTTAAGGGCAGGGGTTAGGGTGTCGTTGCCTAAACCGCCTCGTAAGTACTTGGACAGAACTATTTACACAGGTAATTTTTGACAAGCCTTACAAGGAGGGATTTTCAGGTTATATGTTGTGTAATTTATTTTGTCTGACTACTTAGGATGTCATCGCCATCATCCCCCCAGATTTGGTGGTCGCCTGCTTCGCCGATGCGACTTTCCAGTATTGGGCAAAATTGGTTTCATGACATGACTACACCCATGAGATACAGTTTCATTCCCTACTCCCCACTCCCGTTCGGCTGACGCTCACGGCAAAAGCCTATTCCCTGCCTTCATCATGGTGTACCTCACCAGATAGAGAAACGCTATAACTTGAAAACAATTTTAAAAGAGAAAAAACGGTTTTTGATTCAATGAATATGTGCCACCTAATGAACTGTCACTCTATTAGCAAAAAGCCCATTACAAACAGTAATAATTTCAACAGAAGCTTAAGAAAAACATTGATTATTTAACGGAAGGTGGTCATTTTTTTGACGACCAAACTTAGGGGGTGCCTACTAATTGCTGTGTAGTAATCCTGAGTTTTTGTTGTCATAAATTAGGAGTAAAAAATGACTGCACTGAACAACACAAATCCTATCCAGATAGGAACCAATCTTGCTGGAATTGCTGATTGGTCTACCCAATTCCCTTTTCTGGATGCTTTTAAATCTTCTAGACCCTGGATTACCCAAGGTAATGGAGTTTGGAACACTAAGGAATACGATGAGCTAAACCTAGACGAGAATGATTGGATCAAATCCTTGCCGAGTGCAGAAAATCCTTCCGCAGATTACACCTATGTTGGCACGCTCCTGTTTAGAGACACGGGTGGAAACTATCCTGGCGGAAACTATGTTGTTCTCTACGATGGTGAAGGCACGCTTGAATATGGTTTTGACGGCAAAATCGATCAGACGGCTTCGGCTCCTGGCAGAGATGTAATTAATGTTACGCCATCTAATGGTGGTATTCATCTGAAAATTACTGAAACTGATCCGAACGGTACTGGAAATTACATTCGCAATATTCGGGTCGTTCCAGAAAAGTACGAAAACAATTACGAATCGGTTATCTTTAATCCGGATTTTGTTGAAAAAACTGACGATTATTCAGTCCTCCGTTTTATGGACTGGATGGCTACCAATAACTCTCAGCAAAGTGAATGGAGCGCCCGGACAAAAGTCGAAAACCCCACCTATGCAGGGTCAGGTGTACCCGTAGAGATCATGGTTGAACTGGCGAATCAAACAGGTGTCGATCCTTGGTTCACCATGCCACATCAAGCTACGAATGAATACATCACTAATTTTGCACAGATTGTTCAGAAGAATCTCGACCCCAACCTCAACGTTTACGTCGAATTCTCCAATGAAGTCTGGAATGGTCAATTTCAGCAAGCTAGCTGGGCAATAGAACAGGGTAAAAAAGAATGGTCAGATTCAGGTACAAGTGACTATACAAAGGGACGCGACTGGTACAGCAAACGGACAACTGAGATTACTCAGATTTGGGATAGTGTCTTCGATGCTGATAAAAACCGAGTCATTGGAGTAATGGCAGCCCAGGCAGCAAACCCCTGGACGGCAAGTAGAGCCTTAGAGTATGCCTGGTCATCTGATCAAAAGTCTCATGCTGACTATGGGATTGATGCGATCGCTATTGCCCCTTACTTTGGCAATTATCTGGGTAGCCCTACAAATGCGGCTGAAGTTGAAAGCTGGACGAAAGACTCAGATGGTGGACTCAACAAGCTCTTTCAGGAAATTACTCAGGGAGGAGTCTTGAGTAATGGAGTCGAAGGTGGCGCATTAAAGCAAGCCTATGACTGGACTGCTAATTATATCGATCTGGCTAAACAACAGGGCTTGGACTTAATCGCTTATGAAGGTGGTCAGCACCTTGTCGGACACCTTGGGGTAGAAGACAATAAAGCTATCACCAACCTGTTTATCGCCGCAAACCGCGATCCGCGCATGGGGGATATCTATAGAGAATACTTCACCAAATGGAACGAACTCGGTGGAGGCGTGTTTGCTAACTTTAGCGATATTGGTAAACCCAGTAAATGGGGTAGTTGGGGGAATTTGGAAAGTTTATATCAGCAGAGTTCACCCAAATATGATGCTCTACTGGACTTGATTGGTGACAGTAATCTCGGCACAGGCAACCCCGGCAATGGAGATGACTCAATCGATAACGATCCCAATCTGATAACATTTTCCTCTATCCTGGAATCCTACGGTGGCGACAAACAAGACAAAAACGCCCAAGTCACGATTTCTGAAGACAACAGGACGCTCCAGATTGAAGGCAACGGCTGGAAGAAATTGGGTATCGACTATAGCATTACCCCTGACACTCTATTAGAGTTTGAATTTCAAAGTAATGTTGAGGGAGAAATCCAAGGTATTGGCTTTGACACCGATGACTCCCTAAGCCGTGACCAACTCTTCAAACTCTCCGGCACCCAAAATTGGGGAATTAACAGCTTCGATGACTATGTAACAAGTTCCGGGTGGCAAAGTTACCAAATTCGGGTGGGAGACTACTTGAGTGGTGAAATGAACTACCTCACTTTTGCCAATGATCATGATGTCTCCAACCCCACTGCCTCTAGCCAATTTCGCAACATTAGGCTTTATGAAGACCCCCTAGAGGTAGCACTCACTCTCAATCAAACCCCAGATACCTATACCCTAAAATCTTACGGTGGGGACCAACAAGACAAAAACGCCCAAGTCACGATTTCTGAAGACAACAGGACGCTCCAGATTGAAGGCAACGGCTGGAAGAAATTGGGTATCGACTATAGCATTACCCCTGACACTCTATTAGAGTTTGAATTTCAAAGTAATGTTGAGGGAGAAATCCAAGGTATTGGCTTTGACACCGATGACTCCCTAAGCCGTGACCAACTCTTCAAACTCTCCGGCACCCAAAATTGGGGAATTAACAGCTTCGATGACTATGTAACAAGTTCCGGGTGGCAAAGTTACCAAATTCGGGTGGGAGACTACTTGAGTGGTGAAATGAACTACCTCACTTTTGCCAATGATCATGATGTCTCCAACCCCACTGCCTCTAGCCAATTTCGCAACATTAGGCTTTATGAAATCCCGGTGGGCGTGGCAGACACAGTCAGTGGTGAGATGGATATTCTCTCTTCTACTAATAACCAGGAATTGTTCAATTTCAGCGCTGCTAATGAGCTTGCCAACACGACAGTTTTATAACTATCTGTTTGTATGAAATTCTAAACTGGTGCGAGGCAGAGTGCTACTCCAGTAAGGATTTTTGACAGAACAAGCAAACTGTGTGGTCTGTAGGGGGTTTACCCCTACTGATCGGAATTTGCACCATAAACTTGTCATTGCCTTGGGGAAAGGAAGTGTGTTTACTTCTTTTCCTTTCCCCAAGGCATGGGTTAGAGCAAGTGTATTAAATTATCAAAACCCAAAAAATATGACTCAACAACTCCAAGCTGTAAATCGAGATTGGCTCTCCTCATCTCAGCAACAAGCGAAATTCCTAGACAAAGCTAAAATCTTACTGGCAAAATTGAAGAGGAAAGCTACTTGGGAATACAAAGAAGCTTCTTCTCTACCTTCAAAATTAGCCGGAAGTTTTGCCAAAGTTCCTTTCATTGAGAAAAATATCCTTTACCCTCGATATATCCAATCTCTCAAAAACCATGAGAGCAAATTGCCTACTCTTGATTCAAGGGATTTAAGGATTGTTGAAGAGTTGGAGAAAACAGGAATTTACATGACTTCACTAGAATCCCTCGGTATTCCGAATACCCAAAAATTTTTGAAGGCAGCCAAAAAAATTCAAGAAACCCTTGCCCAAAATACTTCACTCTCAACTCCAAAAGCCAGTCCTACCATTCTTGCCACTCCTGAGCAGTTGATGGAATACCCAGAGATATTTTATTGGGGACTTGAAGAGCGTCTATTGAAAATCGCTGAAAGGTATCTTGGTGTTCCGGTAGCTTACGATGGCATTTTGTTTACACTGAGTCTCGCTGACGGCAGAGAACATGGAGTAAGAGTTTGGCATAGAGATCAAGAAGATCGACGTATGCTTAGGGTTTGTCTTTATATCAATGATGTTGACGAAGATGGAGGACCTTTCCAATACTTACGGTCAAAAACCAATGAATTGTTGTGTAATTCAATCCAAAATAAATACATCAGTGTGAATGATGAATACCTGCAAAAATTATCTCTCTCTCCTTCCTCAGATTCTACGATTACTTGTACAGGTTCAGCAGGTACTGTGATTTTTGTTGATACTGCTCGCAATTTCCATCGCGGCAAACCCCCTACCCAATTAAATCGCTACGCCGTCTTTTTTACTTACTTTAGCCGCCGTCCTTGGCACCCTTACTTTTGTCAGCGCTCTGTCTTATCAGGACAATATCTCGATCGCCTGACAGAGAGACTCCCAGCCCATCAACGTGCTTGCGTTCATTGGACAGATAGCCTTTCTAAGCTGGTGAAATGGATTCCGAAAAAATTGGTTTAAGTACTTGGATACAGATAATTGTTCAAAATAGATAAGAGAGCCTCTTCATAGTGTTTTCTACACCAGTGAAGTCCATTTAGTTTTTTTACCCACTCCCGTTCGACTGACGCTCACGGACGTTCGGCGAGCGCTCAGTCGAGGCGTGAAAGCCTACCCCCTACTCCCTACTCCCTACTCACGTAGTTTTTTCCGCTACCTTCTGGCTCTTTCATACTTGAGTTTCATTCCCAGAACCGTTGAGGCGAGTACCAAGGTTGCTAAGTTAGTCACAATGATGGGTAAATCTCGAACTAACGTTCCGTAAATTATCCAGAAAAATACCCCGGTGCAGAAAGTCAAGAACATTCCTAGGGAAATATCTTTAGCGGATTTAGATTTCCAAGTTTTAATTACTTGAGGCAGAAAAGAGATTGTTGTTAGGGTTCCTGCTAACAATCCTAGTAGCGTGACAATTTTCATTAGGGTTGCATGAGGGGTGACATTATCCTATTTTAGGGGCGATAAGGGCATATTCTCGATCCGCTTCGTCCCCTATTCCCTTCACCGAATGAAAATGTCAGAAAATCAAGACTCTTGCCACTTAGCTCAACGCTACCTCGCCGCCTGCGCGATCGCTCGTTGTGCAGGCAAACTTGCCCTGCGTTATTTTGCTGATCTCAGTCAGTTAACGATTGAAGTCAAGGGCATCCAGGATGTTACCAGCAAAGCCGATCACGACGTTGAAGAACTCATCATTAGTAACTTAGCCCAAAGCTTCCCTGAAGATGGCTTTTTGGCAGAAGAACGTGGTGGTGTTGCTGGTAGCCAATTTTGGGTAATTGACCCCATTGATGGCACCTCAAACTTCGTGCGGGGTATCCCCTTTTTTTGCATTGCGATCGCTTATGTTCTAGAAAGACAGATTGAAATAGGTATCGTCTACGATCCAGTAGCTGACGAGTTATTCGCAGCACGTCGGGGTTGCGGGGCTACTTGCAATGGTAAGCCAATCCAGGTTAGTAAGTGTAGCGAACTGGCTAAGGCGACTGTAACCTTTGATTTTCACTCCAAAACCCCCATTGATCGCTGCCTTACCATTACTCGGACGTTACTGGAGGCGCATTGTAATACCCGCAGCCTAGGCGCAGGGGCACTCGCCATCGCTCAGGTTGCCGATGGTCACTTCGACGGCTATTGGAACCTCCATCACTATCCTTGGGATGCTCTAGCGGGCTTGCTGTTGGTGCAGGAAGCGGGAGGCTGGACGAGTGATTTTTTGGTGGGAAAGGGACTCACTGAGGGCAATCCAGTACTCGTTTGTACGCCAGGAATTCGAGACACCCTGATTGCTGCTACTGGTATTCGTTGAGATGAACTCTGAAACGTGCCATGATCACGGCTGTCGAAGCTTTAGCCCTGAGCGTAGTCGAAGGGCTAAAGGATTGAACATTTACCCCAAAAACCGACTCAAATCAAACTCCTCTTCCAGTTGGACTGGCTGCACCCGTTCCGCATTCAAAACCAACACCAACCGTTCAGAATAATCCACGGCTCCTCGCAACTCATCTCGCAAAATTTCTAGCCCCCCATTCGCATACTCCTCAAAAATAAGAATTCGTTCCTCTTCCCATTTCCCATCAAATGAGGAAATAATTTTGGCATCTTTTGTTTCAGCCAGTGCCAATAATTTCATCACCACTTCATAGCCTCTGGAAACAAAAATATCGATGCTAATGGGAGCTGGTTCTTTTTTAGCAATGGCTCCCAAAGGCGATCGCTTCTTCCGTTTGGCACCCAACGCTGCTGCAAACGCGATCGCATCTGCGTAGGTTTGGAACGGTCCTGTCGTATCCCCCGATGCTACTAACGCTTTTATCAAATCTGCTTTATCTTTGGCAACTCTAATTCTGCTTGCACCCATTCGTTTTCGTTTGATACCCAATTTTCCGGCATCTTAACAGAATGCAGGCATAGAGGTCATATTTTGGCATAGGAGCAAGATAAAGAAATCAAACCGTAGTGCGATCGCGCTTTAGGTAGGGTGGGCAGATTTATAAAGCTGAAGTGCTTATACTATCATTAATTGCTCTGCCCACCTTACGGTATCTTGGAGTTTATTGCCAGTACTGCAAGATCTCCGTTAAATCCTACTCAATGTCAATGGATGTTGGTGCCGAACCACTGGTTCCAGTCGAGGTTGCCGAAGTCGATGGCTGACGATACTCGCTATAAACGCGATCGCGCCAGTTGAAAAAGGTTTCGTAAGCGCTATTATCTGCTAAACCGGGAATGCCTCGTCCTTTGAGAGAGTCCGGCAAATCTAGATAAGGACCCTCTGGAAACTTGAGAAGCAAGCTTAAACCCGCGACGGCAAAATCCGCCAAGGATGGGGAGTTGCCCACCAGGTAAGCACTTTCTGAGAGCAACAGGCTAAGGGCTTCCAAGTCTTGCTTGAGACTATCGGTTGCCTGTTTGATTGTGTCAGTGCCAAGCCCAACACCCGTCCCCACAACTTCTAGGAGTTGCGGCGGAACTGCACTGACTAGGTTTTTAAAGATATCGGGTGTATCTGACGGCAAAATTGATGCCCGGTAGCTGGGATTTTGACTCAGTGCCCCATACAGTACGGTGCGACTCTTGACACCAATAGACTGATCCGCCCATTCCTCCATCAGTAGGCACAGTCCCCGTTCTTTGGCTGCTGTGGGAATTAGGGGTCTGTCTGGATACTTACGATCTAAATACATTGCGATCGCGGTAGAATCAGCGACTACGGTATCGCCATCTTTTAAGACTGGCACCTTCCTCTGACCAGACAGACGAAACAACTCTAGCTGTCCGACGCCTGGGGTTACTTCAATCTTGCGATAAGCCAGCCCTTTGTAATCTAGGATAAGGCGTACTTTTTCGGAATATTGCGACAGTTCAAATTGATACAACTCCAGCATTTTTTACATCCTTAGTAGTAGTTCAGTCAAAACAGTTAATAATTACGAATTATCAAGCGACTTGACGCAAGAGGTTGAGTTCGAGGGGTTCTGTGGGCTGGGGATCGATAACCTGAGTGGACAAGCCATGCTGTGCGAGTTGCGATCGCAATTCATCCAAGCTGCCGACAGTGTGCAGCACTGAATTCAGCAATCCATCGTATTTTACGTTACCACCTGCGGCAGTAGGGAGAAATACTTGGGGGCGTACCCATTGAGCCAGTTGCAATGCAGTTTTGTGTCCCTGGATAATGGCTCCTAAAAGGGGAAGTTCCAAACTAACTATCGGACTGATCACCACATCGACAGGAGCATAGTCTTTCAACTCGGCAGCAGGATACCCATGAGGTTCATAGTACAAGCTCATACCGCTATCGATCTCTTTCAACAGATAAGCATTTTCCTGTTGGAAAGGTCCGATGGCAGCTCCTGGTAAAGCGCGAATTTCGATACAATTGCCTACCGTAAAGGTTTGACCAAACTGCAAAGGCGTTATCTGGGTATAGCCCAACTCTTCCACCACCTTAACCGCACTGGCAGAACCCACGACTGGAATCGTCTTATCCAACTTTTTCAGGGTAGGTTTGTGGGCGTGGTCGTCTAACCCCTGAGACAGGAGAATCAGGTCAATCTTGTCAGGAATGGAATCGAGTGCGGCAGGTTTGTCTCCTTTAAAAAACCAGGGGAGATTGCCAAAGATAAGGGAATCTACCAACCAGGGGTCAATTAGGATTCGTTGTTGTGCGAGTTCCAACAGCCAGCTATTGGCTCCGAAATAGGTCAAACGCATGGCAGTCAAGGAATTGATTAGCTTCCTACAGCTTAACAAAAAGATACAATTCCTCCACCTGGTGACTGGTGAAATCAGTTGTTAATCGCTTTGATAAAGCGTCTAGAATCAGCAACAGCGCCGAACACTCCTCCCTGCATCTTGATCATTTTCAAAGCCGCGAGATAATTACCGTAGTCAGTTGCACCTGTGCAGTCAGACAGTACCAAGCATTCATACCCGCGATCATTAGCCTCCCGCATTGTGGTGTGAACACAGACATCGGTAGTAATGCCCATGAGAATAATGTTCTGAATACCCTTACACGGAAGCAACAAGTCTAAATCGGTAGCATAAAATGACCCTTTCCCCGGCTTGTCAATTACCGTTTCTCCTGGTAACGGTGCGAGTTCGGGGATGATGTCCCACCCAGGTTCCCCTCTTACCAGAATTCTGCCACAGGGTCCCGGGTCGCCGATACCCGCACCAATTTGACGCGAGCGCCATTGTTTATTTTCTGGCAAATCCGATAAGTCAGGCCGATGTCCCTCACGGGTATGCATTACAGGAAATCCTTTCGCCCGTCCTACCTCTAGCACCTGCTTGATGGGTTCGATTGGCGCACGAGTCAATGATAGGTCATAGCCCATCTTATCGACATAACCCCCAATACCGCAGAAGTCTGTTTGCATATCAATGACAAGCAATACCGTATTTTCGGGGCGCAAATCTCCGTTATAGGGATAAGGATAGGGCTCAGCTTCAACAAAACGTTTCATAATAATTGAGTAAAAAGTTAGAAGTCAGGAGTCAGGAATTATAATTTTCTGAGGTGATGTAGGCACGCCACCCACGCCATTGGGTAATCTCACTTTGATTTTCACAGCAAATAGATTCTCCCACGACTCCTAAAATAATTTCGCCATCAGCAAGGCAGATTTTACCAATACACAGTCCAGGAGGTTCCTGTAATAAAATCTGACTCAGAGCCTCAACCGGCACCTCCCAAACTTCAACCGCGATCGCACTTCCCCCTTCTCGAACTCGCAGCATTGCTGGATAGCGATCATTAATCGAGAAAAGTCGATAGGTCGGTTCTGTGGTTGCTTCTCTCACAAAGGTTGCACCCACAGCTTGGAGGTTGCCATTTAACTCCAAACCCCGCATTAGTGTTCCATTTACAGCAAATTTTACAGTTTTTGGCATTTTTATACGGACAGGTGATAATCCTAATAATTATTGAATTACCAATAATTATCAATCCCAAACGTGCTGGCAGTGCCGTACACAGAGACGCCAACATTAAGGGTGATGCCAGAATTAGAGTTCCTGGAAACTGACATCTTGCACCAGTTGCAACAGCGCTCAACGAAAAGGCAGTCAAGGAAGCCCATCCATAGGTAAGGGTGGGAGGAACGACCGCCTGACCGCTATCCTTAGTTTGTTATTGGTAAGTTCAGCCCACTATCCGGTTAAATCTTTTAATGAGCTTAATTTAGCAATTCTTATTATAATTCTCTATCTTTAGGTACTAGTTTTTGGCAATCTATTAATAAATAAGCCATATTTTTTATGTATATTGATAGAATAAAAATCAACAAAAGTATCTCTATTGATAGAACCAAAATAGGGTCTATTTAATTGATGATTAGGCATAGAAAACCCAACTCTATTCTGTTACAGAAATAGGAAGTAAAGCATGAATCATCAACTGACTGCGATCGCTACAACTGGGGCACTCGTTACCTCGTTTATGTTCGCACCTATTAGCGCCGTGATGGCAAAGCCAACCAGCAATTCTCTGCCAAACACTTTTTTGCTGGCAAAGTCGGAGGGTAAGCTTCTCAAGAACGTTCCCTTCAGCCTTAGTGAATCAGGTTACACAATAGTGGGTAAGGCTTAACGTTATTTGTTGTTGCCTTTTTAATTTTGACTCTTTAAGTACTTATTAACCCGGTACTGCCATACCCCGCTGCACTGCCGGACGCTGCTGCACCATCTCGACCCACCGCTTCAGATTGGGATGTTCATTTAGCGTTAGTTCCTGCCATTCATAAATGGCAACCCAAGGATAAATAGCAATATCAGCAATTGAATAGTCCCCACAAATACATTCGTTATCTGCCAACTGCTGCTCTAAAACCCCGTAAAGCCGCAGGGTTTCCTTCTCATATCGTTCAATTGCATAGGAAATCTTTTCCGGGGCAAACTTCTTGAAGTGGTTGAGTTGACCAAACATTGGTCCGACACTTCCCATCTGAAACATCAGCCACGACAGGACTTGAAACCGCTTTTTTTGCTCACTTGGGAGCAGTTTACCTGTTTTTTCGGCTAAATATATTAGAAGAGCACCCGACTCAAATACTGTGATGTCTGTGTCTCGATCAACAATTGCCGGAATTTTGCTATTGGGATTGATTGCTACATACTCTGGTGAAAACTGTTCGCCTTTGGTGATATCAATCTTGTGGACATTGTAAGGAAGCTCAACTTCCTCCAACATAATAGAAGCTTTGTGTCCATTGGGAGTGCCGAACGTATAGAGTTCAATCATAAGTCTGGGTTAGAATTTCAGGAGTTGTCGATGTCGCAAAAGCGCGAATAGTAACATTAAGACTGCCCCAGTAGGGATTGTTCATAATTATCTAGCAAATCAGCCGGATCGCGATAAACTACAATACAACCCGCTTCTTTTAATTCCGCTTCCGAGAACCCGCCACAAAGAACGCCAATGGTACGCAAATTAATTTTGCCTGCCGCTATAGCATCATAAGGACTATCCCCTACAACGATCGCATCCTCGGCAGTGATGCCATCTAGCTTATCCAATGCTGCCTGAAAGATATCGGGTTCGGGTTTAGATTTTTCCGAGTCGTCCCCAGAAGTTGCATCATCTGCCAGACTGTTAATATTCAACAGTTCCTTGTAATGCTCCAAGGTTTTCTTTCTTGAAGAGGAAGCAAGTACAATCTTCTTGCCGTCAGCTTTCAGACGTTCAAAGAGTTCAGGCACTTTGTCAAACGGACGCACTTGCGATAGCAAGTTTTCCTGATAGTACTCTTTGCGATAGTCAGCAATGGAATCGCCGAACCGCTCAAACTCCTCTTGGGAGATAAAATCAGGGATTAACTGGTCGCTACCCATCCCGATTTTATGGCGAAGTTTGTCGTAGGGAAAATCGTAACCAAAGTGTTTGAACGCCACTTGCCATGCCTGGGCGTGTAAGTCAACTGAATCGACTAGCGTACCATCCACATCAAAAATTACGGCTTTTAACATAAAGACTTTTCCTGTTCTCTAACCTCAACCTTATAATTATGCGGGTGGCAGCCCGGTGAAAACATCATCCTTTAGTCAGCGATCCTATTGTAAGTTGTGAACAAAAATTGGGTCAAGGGGAGTGGGGAGTGGGATTGTTCATAAATGGTTTAGGATTGCTATAGAAAAGCAGCTCCTGTAAAAAATAGTGGGATAATAACCCTCCCTGCCAGCTTCCTATCACCGTAATGCTAATTGCTGTCCTATTATATGCCCAACTTTCAAACTGATGAAATCCTTGAATACCGATGGAGCTATCGGTGTCTGGCAGCGGTGCTACTAAGTGGTCAAGTTGTATTGCGCCTACTTAAGGGCAAACTTTCCTCACGCAACCTTCTTGAACAGATGGCAACCGTAGGACTAGGCGCTCTCAATCCGGTTCTCATGATCGCTCTTTTTTCTGCCATGATTTTTACGATTCAAACAGCAAGACAACTCAGTCAATTTGGAGCCGTTAATTTCCTAGGAGGAGCGTTTTCTTTGGCATTTTGCCGTGAATTGGCTCCTGTTTTGACAGCCAGTATTATCGCTGGACAGGTAGGCTCGGCTTATGCAGCAGAACTTGGTGCAATGCAGGTGACAGAGCAGATTGATGCGTTGTATATGCTCAGAAGTAACCCCATTGATTATCTAGTCATTCCTCGTGTTGTCGCCTGCTGCTTAATGCTACCAATTTTAACAGTATTGGCTCTCGTTGTCGGAATTGCGGGAGGGTCGTTTGTCGGCGTGATTTTGTATCATTTACCTTCACCTGTTTTTTTAGATTCAGTTCGAGAGTCTTTAGCAGTGCAGGACTTAGTAAATGCACTGCTAAAATCTTTCATATTTGGCGCTATTATTGCCATCATTGGCTGTAGTTGGGGACTAACAACTAGGGGTGGTGTCAAAGGAATAGGACGAGCCGCGACAGCATCTGTGGTTACGACTTGGATTTGTATTTTTATCGTTGACTTTTTTATCTCCCTAGCCATATTTGGGAATGTCACTATTAACCTAACTAGCTCTCCCTAATCAAACCTATCTCCTGACTCAACTATGGAAAAATCATCCCTAAGCAACAATTAGTATAGTTTCAGAGCTATTTACGGATTTGGCGTTTAATGCAGCAGGCAACCTATCCGATTGTAAAAGACCTAGTGCTAGTGGGCGGCGGTCACAGCCATGCGATCGCACTACGGATGCTTGGCATGAAACCCTTACCGGGGGTACGCCTAACCCTGATTAGCGATACCTCCCACACCCCCTATTCAGGAATGTTACCCGGTCACGTCGCGGGTTTCTACGATTTTGACCAATGCCATATCGACTTGCGACGCCTCGCCAAGTTTACCCAAGCTCAATTTTACATCGACCACGCCATCGGTCTGGACTTAGAAAACAATCAAGTCCTCTGCGCCAACCACCCCCCCGTTAGCTTCGATATCTTATCCATCGATATTGGTAGCACCCCAGCCCAGGAATCTGTACCCGGAGTCCGTGAATACGCCATTCCTGCCAAGCCAGTCCCCCAATTTTTACAAAAATGGAACCAGCTACTTGAACAATTCGCCCAGCATCCCCAACAACCCATTTCTCTAGGTATCGTAGGTGGTGGTGCTGGCGGAGTAGAACTGGCACTAACAATGCATCGACGTATTAACCAATTCATAATTCATAATTCAACATTCAACATTCATTTGTTTCATCGTGGCGCTGAGTTAATGCCTGGTCATAATCCCTGGGTGCGCCAACACCTCCAGAAACTGCTAACCCAGCGCGGTATTCAGGTGCATTTGGAAGAAACGGTTAGCGAAGTATTACCCGATAAAATTCGCTGTGAGTCAGGTTTAGCAGTCGATTGCAACCACACATTCTGGGTTACTCAAGCCTCTGCACCAAACTGGATTAGCGCATCTGGACTGCAAACCGACTCCAAAGGCTTTGTCTTAGTCAAAGATACCCTGCAATCCCTATCTCATCCCCATATATTCGCCACCGGAGATATCGCCACAATGAAAAACCATCCCCGTCCCAAAGCCGGGGTATTTGCTGTGCGTCAGGGAAAACCGCTATTTGAAAATTTAAGAGCGAGCGCACAAGGAAAACCCCTCAAACCGTACAAACCCCAGAAACTGTACTTAAGTTTAATTGGTACAGGAGATGGGAAAGCGATCGCTTCCTGGGGTTCATTCGGCTATCAATCCCGCCTCCTATGGCGCTGGAAAGACCATATTGACCGCAAGTTTATGCGTCAATTCAAGGATTTACCGGAAATGGAGCAAGGGAGCCGGGGAGCAGGGGAGACAAGGGAGAATTATCCCAATTCCCATTCCCAATTCCCAATTCCCAATTCCCAATTCCCCATGTATTGTGCAGGGTGTGGTTCTAAAGTTGGCAGCACCACCTTAGAACGAGTCTTACAACGACTGCGAGTTGACCATCATTTAATTGAGCGGGACGATATTTTAGTTGGGTTGGGAACACCCGATGATGCGGCGGTGGTGCAAGTACCCGCAGGTCAACTGATGGTGCATACCGTTGATTATTTTCGCTCCTTAATTAACGACCCGTTTATTTTTGGTCAGATTGCAACCAATCATTGCTTAAGCGATATTTTTGCTATGGGAGCCACACCTCAGAGTGCTTTAGCCGTGGTGACAGTTCCCCATGGCACCGCAGAGAAGGTTGAGGAAACGCTCTATCAACTATTATCAGGTGCAATAAAAGTACTGTCCCAAGCTCAAACGTCTTTAGTTGGGGGGCATACAACAGAAGGTGCCGAATTAGCCTTCGGCTTGTCTTGCAACGGTTTAGTTGCCCCTCACCAACTACTGCGTAAAGGTGGCATAAAACCCGGTCAAGTACTAATTCTTACCAAAGCGTTGGGTACAGGTATCTTATTTGCCGCAGATATGCGCTTGCAAGCCAGAGGTCGATGGATTGATGGGGCGGTTGAGTCGATGCTGCTGTCAAATCAGGATACTGCTAGAGTATTAATCGAATACGGAGCCACTGCCTGCACTGATGTTACTGGATTTGGGCTGCTGGGACACCTGCTGGAAATGGTGCAAGGGTCAGGGGTCGCTGTAGAATTGGATCTGGATGCTGTTCCCGTGCTGGAAGGGGTTCGGGAAGTGCTGGAACTGGGGATTGTTAGCTCACTTCAACCGCAGAATTTGCAGGCATCTCAATGGATTGACAATTTCTCGGAAATGTGTATCCATCCTCTATATCCTTTACTCTTCGACCCGCAAACTGCTGGTGGTCTTTTAGTCGCAATTCCGGCTGACCAAGCTGCCGAGTGTCAGCGATCGCTGGTAGCGTTAGGGTGTCGTGACAGTCAGATCATCGGTCGTGCAATACCCGTCGTTGAAAGGGTCAAACCTGTTACAGTGATAGTTTCTCATTCTTAGCGATCGCTAATGAGGCAACTGGCATTGAGAACCACTGATTTCTCAATGTGGCTTCAATGGGTGATAGCTGGTTAGTTTGGAGCGATAGGCTTTCTAGCTGGAGGCACTGTCTCCAATAGCCTATCGTAAACTCAGGGGGTAAGCACACACAATAGCAGACTAATGGAACACTTTCCCGTTGACGCCCAAGCCAATGTTCAACAGGCGTCATCGGCGTCTTCTCGCCCGACGCCCTTCGATCACGCCATGATGCAGGGGTGTATCGAACTTGCCCGCCGTGCCCTCGGACGAACAACTCCCAATCCCCTTGTGGGTTCTGTGATTGTCCGAGACGGAGAGATTGTAGGGGAAGGGTTTCATCCGGGTGCAGGTCAACCTCATGCTGAAATATTTGCCCTACGTCAGGCGGGTGAAAAGGCTAGAGGAGCCACGTTATATGTAAATTTAGAACCTTGTAATCACTACGGACGGACGCCACCCTGTTCGGAAGCTGTAGTTGCAGCGGGAGTGGCAAAGGTTGTTGTGGGTATGATTGACCCCAATCCTCTGGTATCGAGTGGTGGGATTGAGCGGTTGAAAAGAGCCGGAATTGAGGTGGTAGTGGGTGTTGAAGCTGAGGCGTGCCGCCAGCTTAATGAAGCCTTTATCCATCGCATCCTCTATCACCGTCCCTTTGGAATTTTAAAGTATGCCATGACCTTGGATGGCAAAATTGCCACCACCAGTGGTCACAGCGCTTGGGTGACGGGTCAAGAAGCCCGGACTCGCGTCCACAAACTTCGGACGGCTTGCGATGCCGTGATTGTAGGCGGTAATACAGTACGCTTTGATAACCCTCACCTGACGAGTCATCATCCAGACGTTCCCAATCCCCTACGGGTGGTGATGACTCGAACTTTCAACCTCCCAATGAATGCCCGTATCTGGGAAATTGCTGATGCCCCTACCTTGGTTGTGACTGAGAAAGGAGTCAATCCGGATTTGCAGCAGCAGCTTGCGAACAAGGGAGTAGAGGTACTCGAGATGACGCCCCTGACACCTGGAAAGGTTATGGCTTATTTGTATGACCGACAGCTTTCAACAGTGTTATGGGAATGCGGCGGCACCTTAGCGGCAAAAGCAATCGCTGATGGCGCAGTTCAAAAAGTCCTAGCGTTCATTGCCCCGAAAATTGTCGGGGGTAGATTGGCTCCCTCACCCGTTGGGGATTTGGGACTGGTAACAATGACAGATGCCCTGACTCTAGAACGGGTGAGTTGGCGTCAGGTAGGACCCGACTACGCTTTGGAAGGCTATTTGCCGTTGCCAGACGATACCGGAAGGGCAAGAGTCAATTCCTAGTCATTGGTCATTTGTCTTCTGTTATTGATTCGTGGTTCATTGTCAATAGCCATGAACTGACCAATGACTAATAACAAATGACGAATGATTAATGACTAAAAATGCTTGAAGTGACAATTTTGAGCCTGTTGACTGGCAATTTGGGTTGGCAGGCGTTGGTTGCAAGTACATGGCTACGCTGGCGGCAGATAATTACCAGTCACCAATATCGTGAGGAGGAGGAAGAAACCTTGACTTGCTTTGAACCGAAGGAAGAATCGGCATTAGCCCAGTCGTTACAAAATAATAGGAAAATGGAGCGCTCCACTCCTCCCGAGCAAGCTTCAACAGACCCGCAACTGATTGGCTGGGAGTTTAAGATCGTGCGCTCCAGCCGCGATATGTTTCACAAACCCGATGTTTTTCAACGGCTATGCGAAGAGGAAGCGATCGCAGGCTGGATTTTACTTGAAAAAATTGATGATCGACGGGTACGGTTCAAGCGACTGATTGCCCTACGCAATGTCATCGATCCCCAACAACTTCCCATTGATCCCTACCGTTGCCACTACGGTTCCTCATGGACGCCACTGACTTTGTTTGGTGGAATCGCTGCATTGTTAGCGATCGCAGTTCCCTCTTATTTAAGCTATACCCTAATCTCGACCATGATTGCCCACTCCCAAGAGCATACATCAGAGTTTCCTTACGAGGAAATACCGCCACAAGATTTCCCACCAACACAATCAAGACAATAAGAGAACCTGGGGTTGATATGTAGGTCGTTAAATAGCTCGGCTTCTCCTGTCTCCTGCCTCCTGTCTCCTGATTCCCCAATCCTCTCTATAATGGAACGGAAGTTCTATCACAGCGAAACGCTAACCGAGCTTTTATCTATTTTTATTCGTTATCATGCCCGATCAGTCCCCTCAAGAACCGCAAAGTCAGTCAAACCTGGAAGAAATTCGCGCCGCCCGCTTGGAGAAAGCCCAGCAACTCAGAGAATTGGGAATGAATCCCTATGCCTACCGTTGGGAGTCTACCCACCACGCCGCAGAACTGCAAGAAAAATTTGCGGATTTGTCCAATGGCGAAGAAGCTGATTTTGAAGTTGCGATCGCAGGTCGTATTTTAATTCGTCGCGTCTTTGGCAAACTGGCGTTTTTCAATCTCCAAGACGAAACCGGCACAATTCAACTGTATTTAGAAAAGAAGCGCATCACCGAAACAATGGCAGATGTGCCAAATGCTTTCAACCACCTAAAGCAACTGACTGATACTGGGGATATTATCGGGGTTAAGGGAACAATTAAACGCACCGATAAAGGGGAACTCTCGGTTTATGCAAGTGAATACGCAATCCTCACCAAGTCGCTTTTACCCTTACCCGATAAGTGGCATGGTTTGACAGATACAGAAAAGCGCTACCGTCAGCGCTACGTTGACCTGATTGTAAATCCCTCCGTCCAGGAAACCTTCCGCCGCCGCGCTAAAGTTACGGCAGGGATTCGGCGGTACTTGGAGGATCGAGGCTTTATTGAAATTGAAACCCCAGTTTTTAGCATAGAAGCTGGAGGTGCTGAGGCACGTCCTTTCGTCACCTATCACAACACCCTAGAGATGGAGTTGTACCTGCGAATTGCTACAGAACTCCACCTGAAGCGGCTGATTGTGGGAGGGTTTGAAAAGGTATTTGAGTTGGGCAGAATTTTCCGTAATGAGGGAGTTTCGACTCGCCACAATCCCGAATTTACCTCGATTGAGGTGTACCAGGCTTACGCCGACTACAACGATATGATGGAGTTGACGCAGAATGTGGTTACTAGCGTCACTCAAGAGGTACTGGGAACGCTGGAAGTTACCTATCAGGGTGAAGTGATTAACATGACACCGCCTTGGCGTCGAGTAACCATGCATGAGCTGGTATTGGAAAAAACGGGATTAGATTTTAACCAGTTCAAAACCCTGGATGAAGCTAAAGACGCAACCAAGAAAATCGGCATTCAAGGCGTTGATGAATGTCAATCGATTGGGAAACTGCTAAATGAATGCTTCGAGCAAAAGTGTGAAGAAACCCTAATTCAGCCGACTTTTGTACTCGATTTTCCTATTGAAATTTCTCCCCTAGCCAAGCCCCATCGAGAAAAGCTGGGATTAGTCGAGCGCTTTGAGCTATTTATCGCCGGACGAGAAACAGCTAACAGCTTTTCTGAGTTAACCGATCCTATCGATCAGCGGGAACGTTTGGAAATGCAGGCGGCGCGGAAGGCTGCGGGAGATTTGGAAGCGTCAGGGGTTGACGAAGACTTTCTGGCAGCGTTGGAGTACGGAATGCCACCGACTGGCGGCATGGGCATGGGAATTGATCGCTTGGTGATGCTGTTAACGAATTCTGCCAGCATTCGAGATGTGATTGCGTTTCCCTTGCTGAAGAGTTCCAGTCGGGTGATTAAATCCTTCGACTACGACGGCGAAACCCAAACTCTGCGGGTTGAGTTTAGCGATGGCACGATTTATAAGTATCGAGATGTACCGGAAGGAGTCTATCAGTGTCTGAAAAGTTCGCCGTCGGTGGGGCAGTTCTTTAATGCCCAGATTCGAGATAAATACGGCTTTGACCGAGAAATTTAACTTCAATGGGTTGTGCGATCGCTCTTCAACCGAGCTGAAATTAGCAAGAGCGATCGCACTTCTAATTAAACCGCTTGTGGTTGCACCTGAGGTTGGAACTGGAACAGAGAATAAACCACATTGCGGCGGATGTCGATCATCATTTCCAAGAAGGTTTCATATCCTTCTTGTTTGTACTCGATTAACGGGTCTTTTTGCCCATATCCCCGCAAGCCGACTGACTCGCGCAGAGCATCCATTGACTGTAAATGCTCCCGCCAGAGGGTATCAATTTGCTGCAAGATAAAGAACCGTTCGGCTTGACGCATCAATCCGGGCTGAATTTGGTCGATTTGGGCTTCTTTTAAGTCGTAGGCTTTGCGAACTTCTTCATGCAAAAAGGTTTTAATTTCACTTACCGTCATGTCATCTAGATGCTCAGGTTTGAGGTCTTGCAGTAAGTAAACAAATTCTTGCACCTTTGACACTAAACTATTCAAATCCCACTCTTCCGGGGGCAATTCGGGGTTAACGTAGGCTTCGACAATATCACTCATTGTCCTTTCTGCGTATTGGATGACTTGTTCTTTTAGGTCTAACCCTTCCAAAACCCGGCGGCGTTCAGCGTAAATTGCCCGCCGCTGATTGTTCATCACCTCGTCATACTCAAACACCTGTTTGCGGGTGTCGTAGTAGAATGTTTCGACTTTTTTCTGCGCCCCTTCCAAGGAACGGGTAAGCATCCCCGATTCAATGGGCATATCTTCCTCAACCCGGAAGGCATTCATCAATCCGGCAACGCGATCGCCACCGAAAATCCGCAACAAGTTATCTTCTAAGCTTAGGAAAAACTTGGTCGAACCGGGGTCGCCTTGGCGTCCAGCACGTCCCCGCAACTGGTTATCGATGCGGCGAGATTCGTGGCGTTCTGTACCGATGACGTGCAGCCCGCCTCGATCAACCACTTCATCGTGTTCACGCTGGGTAAATGCTTCGTATTCTTCGCGAACCCCTTTATAAACTGCCCGGAGCTGTTGAATTACTGGGTCATTCGTTGGCGCATTTTCTGAGGCAATTGCCACTTTTTCTTCCGCTTCTAACTCCGGTAAACTCTGCTCGCCATAGGTTTTGACGGCAAAGTCTACTGCCTGTTTGAGCTGTTGCTCAGTTTCCTGCGACAGGTTAGTTGGGTAAATCTGCGGACTCACCTTCCAAGTTTTCACCTTCTTACCAGGAGCAAAACCTTGAGCTTGGGAAGAACGCTTGCCTGCCCCTGCCATGGACGCAAAGGAATCTTCTTCCTCCGGCATCACGATTTTGGGCATAAAGTATTCCCGCACTTTCAGCCGCGCCATATAGTCGGCGTTACCACCCAAAATAATGTCTGTACCCCGTCCTGCCATATTTGTCGCAATCGTAACTGCCCCTTTACGACCGGCTTGCGCCACAATTTCCGATTCCCGCTCTACGTTCTCCGGTCGGGCATTGAGCAGGTTATGGGGGACGTTTAACTCCGTCAACAGACTCGCCAGGACTTCGGATTTTTCCACACTGGTTGTACCCACGAGCACCGGGCGTCCTTGCTCGTGCATCTCAGCACATTCTTGAGCAACCGCTTTCCATTTTGCT
The DNA here is from genome assembly GCF_015207375.1 of Coleofasciculus sp. LEGE 07092. GTDB lineage: Bacteria > Cyanobacteriota > Cyanobacteriia > Cyanobacteriales > Coleofasciculaceae > LEGE-07092. Next base: position 149,080 of record NZ_JADEWY010000001.1, read on the forward strand.
GGCTCAGTCTTGTACACCACATCCGATAAGTCTTGGCGTCCTGGAGGCTTATTGGTGGGAATAATAGTTACTTGCAGGTTGTAAATTTTTTCAAATTCCGCTTCTTCCGTCTTGGCGGTTCCCGTCATCCCTGCTAGTTTGGGATAGAGCAAGAAAAAGTTCTGATAGGTAATCGTTGCCAGGGTTTGGGTTTCTTTTTGAATTTCTACCCCTTCCTTCGCTTCAATCGCTTGGTGCAGTCCATCGCTCCACCGGCGTCCCTGCAAGACTCGCCCGGTGAACTCGTCTACGATGACGACTTCGTCGTTCCGCACGATGTAGTTTACGTCACTTGTAAAAAGTTCCTTGGCTTTAATGGCATTGAAGATATAATGTGCCCAAGGATTCTCTGGGTCATACAAGTCCTCAACACCCAGCAGTTTTTCTGATTCGATAAATCCTTCATCCGTCAAGATAACATTGCGGGCTTTTTCGTCCACTTCGTAATGCTCTTCCGGCTGGAGTGATTGCGCCACTTCTGCCGCTTTCATGTAGTTCTGGGTTGGGCGTTCCACCTGCCCAGAAATAATCAGTGGTGTGCGAGCTTCGTCAACCAGAACGGAGTCTACCTCGTCGATGACACAGTAATTAAACGGGCGCTGCACCACTTCTGACATCGACGTTGCCATGTTGTCCCGCAGGTAGTCGAAGCCTAACTCACTGTTGGTAGCATAGGTAATGTCACAGGCATAGTTGCGCTGTCGTTCTGCTGGACCCATTCCCGATTGAATCAGCCCCACACTCAAGCCCAAGAAGCGATGCACCTGTCCCATCCATTCAGCATCCCGACGAGCTAGGTAATCGTTAACCGTCACCACATGGACGCCCTTGCCAGCCAGGGCATTCAGATAAGCCGGTAGGGTGGAAACTAGGGTTTTCCCTTCACCTGTTTTCATCTCGGCGATTTGTCCCTTGTGCAGCACGACGCCACCCAAGAGTTGCACATCAAAATGGCGCATCCCTAAAACGCGCCATGCTGCTTCCCGTACTACGGCAAAGGCTTCCGGCAGCAGTTCCTCCAACAGTTCTTCTTCTTCGCGATCTGTGGTGACTTGTTCTAACCGTTGTTTGAATTCTGCCGTTTTACCCTGTAGTTGCTCATCCGAGAGTACCCGAATGTCCTCTTCGAGAACGTTGATGTCGGCAACAAAAGGCTGGTATCTTTTAAGTTTGCGTGTGTTGGGATCGCCAAGTAGGTTTTTTAACATAGCAGGAGAGGGAGACTTCTATTCGCGCTTAGTCTATTGGTTGGGATGGGTTAGGCACTAAATATTGGGATTCTGGACTAGAGACCTTAACAAATCAGTGCAAACCGATGCTACAGTCCTTAGTTGCTAATGGCTAACCCCTAGGGAACCACCGCTTTGAGACGGTCTTTTTACGATCATCCTACCATTTTCACTCAAACTGAGGCGGTACGGGAATCGGGATAAAACTCGGGTGGGTTTTCTGGATCAGGGGTGTCGTGGAGATTACCCGTCCATTTAATGATTCTGGCAGTTTTTTTGAGCTTTGAGCAACTGAAGGTAAGCTATTGTCCCAGGTTAGGACGGGCAAGATGCCCATTTTACAACAGTTTTAACAGTAACATATAGTGCCAACTAGCCCTAGAGCAGCTATCGTCATTTAACTCTAGCTATACTTGCTGATTTTGAGTCCAGCCCAAGATGAAATCGATGCTAAGAGGGAAACGACTGCCACTGTTTCCCAGTTTCGAGTGAAGATATTTTTTTCCCTCTGGGTAGATCATATCTGAATCAGCTACCGCTTCAAGTTAAGTGAGGAGAGGACTGATTCGTACTACTTGTTCCTTGCCCTTAACTGCCTTATCAACAAATAGGGCAGTTTTTTATTATTCTTCATTGAGTTCTGTCTATGTCTTTCACTAAGAAGCCTGAATTTCTGGTCAATTCCTTTAAGGTTCCCGGCATTCCCCTTATGGCTTTGATTACAATGCTTTTGACTAATCTCTGTTACTCCTCTATTTTGTACTTCTTTAACTTTCGCCTCCACCTGAAAGACAAACTCCCTTCATCTATCTCATCAGTTTCTTGCTCATTGCCAATTAGGTCTTGGTGTTCTTCTTCCAACTCCCGCATATATCGTCTCAGTACACCCCCAATTGCAACGGCTCTGGTATTGTGTACTTGGCGGGTTAACTCCAGCAGCCATTCCCGATCAGCAATTAAATCTGGCTCTTTCACCTGATACTTGAGGATTTCTGGGATGAGTACTTTGGGATCATGATGCTTTGCGATCGCCTTGATGTAAGTAACTGGCTGGTAGTCGCTCCGCAAACACTGCTGCCACAGTGCTACCCACTTAGCCTGAGACAGATAGCCGTGACTGAAATAGGAAGGCGGCACCATTGCCAAAATATGTAAATGCGGATGAGCCGATATCTCATCCCGCCCTTTAGTCACCTCTACAGATTTTACCCACCCTTTCGCTGGCCATACCTTCAGCTCAGTTAAGCGCTTGAACGCTTTGTTGAGCCAATCTAAAGTTGTCCGTAGTTCCTCAATCTTGCAGTTCCTTACAGTTAATGTGATAAACAGCCAACGGTACTTAGGGTAGTCTGCAACAACCTTTGGCAGAATCTTGTAAGCCTTTGCCTTCCACATCAGACTTCGCCGCCACTGACAAACCGGACAGTGGCGAACCCGGCAGAATTGCGCATCTGATAGCTTTAACTTGAGAAGACCTTCTGATAACTCTGGCACCAGTCGAAACTCCAGCCACTCGGAACAGCTACTAACCCTTTGAGCATAACGATTGAAGTAATTTTCACCTGCGCTAGCGTAGTATCCAGCAACCCGATCAGCGTTAGCGCGATGCTTATCCCAAGTTTTGTCTTTTGGGGAAACGTCAGATAAACTTAATAAATCCTTACTGGACTGGCATTTCACTCTAGGTGAGACGTTAAGAGTAGGAATGCTGCTTGTTGAGGTTCTCTTTAGGTGAGACGTTAAGAGTAGGAATGCTGCTTGTTGAGGTTCGCTCGGACACGAATCTTCCTGATGTATTGGTTTAGCTATTCTAAAGTAACCAGCGATTTTTAGAATCATCATCCGCTAAAATACTGAACTCTTATAATGCCAGTTACTGCTTATTCTTCAGAGGTTAGAGAGCAGACTATAGTGCGCGAGTTCCGCTCTAACGCTCTTCTGTCACTCTGGGAAAAGTAAAATCATAGCCAACTGATGAAAGTCAAACCCAATGAGCAATGAAAGCGATCGCTTGCGTGATAGAAACCTATGTCTTAAGGTCTTATACTGGAAGTCTTTCAGTGTAATGCTTTCAGAGTTTACTTTGGCGAGAGTGACACAAGAGCGCTAAACTATCTCAAATTCCAAATTGTGACTTTTCAGAAAATCGTGGGTGAAGTGGTCAATCTCATTAGTATCACTCAGTTCCAAATTATAGAAATTTACCACATCATGCTCAAAATAAGGACCCGCGTGCCAAGTGCCTACTTCTAACTTGATAAAGCAGTTGCCAGGAATTCGGAAAGCCCTGATTTGCTCAATTGCAGGTTGTTTGGATTCACTAGGAGGGGCAACGGCAATGCACCAATCCTTCCCTTCTAGGGAACCCAGAGATTGGGTGCATTGAACGTGACGGGTGATTTTGTGAAACTTGCGACCCCGTTGATGGAGTCGCATGATGTAAAAACGAGGGATGCCATTTTGCAGATTTAATTGAGCATCGCTAGCATCATAAGGTTTGTCATCTGCTGAGGGGGTAATTAACTGCCCGTAGGGTTGAAAGTTTTCTGAAGTAATCCATTGGGCAGGAAGTTGTTTCACCGAAACTGTTTGGCTCATGATTAGAGATGTCGATTGAGAGACGAAGCACTACGGCTATTTTGTCCCGTATAAGCGATCGCCAGCATCTCCCAGCCCTGGCACAATGTAACCATGCTCGTCTAATGTTTTATCAATTGCCGCTGTATAAAGCGCTACATCTGGGTAATGTTCATGGATATTAGCAATCCCCTCTGGTGCTGCCAATAAACATAAAAATTTGATAGATAAAGGATTGAATTCCTTAACCCGACTAACGGCTGCCATTGCCGAGTTGCCCGTAGCGACCATTGGGTCAATGATCAGAATATCTCGATATTCGATATCATGGGGTAGTTTAAAATAATACTCGATAGGGATATAGGTAATCGGGTCGCGGTATAACCCGATATGTCCTACGCGAACGGAGGGCATGAGTTCCAGAATGCCATCTAAAAGCCCCTGTCCCGCCCGCATAATTGAAACCAGCGCCATTTTTTTATCGGATGCCAGCATAGGCGCTTTCATGGGGGCAATTGGTGTTTTGATTTCTTCATATTTGAGGGGTAAGTCCCGCGTTACCTCGTAAGCCAACAAGCTGCCCACTTCTTTCATGAGTTGGCGAAATTTGGCAGTACTGGTATCGGCTTGACGCATCAGCGTTAGTTTGTGCTGCACGAGAGGGTGATCGATTACGGTAACGTTAGGAGTCATTTTAGGGTTCAGGGGTCGGGAGTAATCTTTAAAATACCGTGCCATCGCTCTTTATCTGTATCGGGGGAATACCCCCTGCCCTCAAGTGTGCAGCAATGCGCCGTCCTGCTGTCCAAGTTCCTCCCTGCAAGACTTTTACCAACGGTAATTGAGTTGCGGTTAGGTTCAACTGTTGTCGGATGGTTGCAGCAATTCTATCGAGCAGACTGACAGTCAGCGCCCGCCACTCAACAATGACTCCTGAACTGGGTACGTGTTGCTGCTGTAAAATATCCCTATCCTTAAGAGTGAGGAGTCCTAAATCCAGACATAAACCGCCATTGCGATATTCTGCTAAACCCGTCAGTTCGTCTAACCCAGTAATTTCTAAACCCAACTCTTGCAAGGGTTCTAAGAGGGAGTAAGTCAACCATTGGGAGAGTTTGTGAAAGGGTACATAGCGATCGCCCAAATTGTCACCTTCTAGGGCAGAATGGAACCAGACATCCCCTAAATTAACCCCTGCGATCGCTAATCGTCCGGGCCAAATCTCTCCTAATCCCTCCAAGAGGGTGGTAAGTACCGTACTGGCAGGTAGTTTTTGAGAGGGGGCAGCGGTGGAATTGATTGCCTTTTCTGTAGATTGGCTCAGAAAATAGTTCACTAGATTGCCAGGACGTAGGTTTTCAGTACCGAACAATCGAGGAAAAGTGTACAGAGACTGTCCCAAACGCTGCAACAGTTCTACCCTACCCTCCAAACCGAGGAGGGGATTTACGGAAGTTACCTGAAATCCTGGGGCTAGCTTCTCAGTGGTTAAGTTTTGCAATCCTTTAGCATCCGCTTGCCAGGGGTAATCTGGGTTACTGGAAAACGCACCTTGACAAAACATCCGAAAACTAGCAACGGCTAATCCTTCCGAACGCTGAAAGACTAATCCCGTTTCCGGTTCGCCGTAGTGCCAATCAGCACCCGCACCCGCATCAAGTAAAACACTGACAATTGCCAAGTCAAATTGAGTTTGAGCTTTTTGCAGGGGTGTCAGTCCTGCCAATAGGCGATTGAGTTCCTCTAGACGCGGCACGTTCCCTACTTCAAAATGCCGCCAGCGACTGTGAAAGGGGATATTCAAATCAGGATACTCATCGCGCATTACCTGGATGACGTAATCTGCCACTGGATTTAACTGGCTTAAATCGCAGCAAAAGTAAGCCAACTCGTCGGCACAGGCTAAAGTAAAAAGGCGATCGCATCGCTCTCGAATCGCGGTCGGTGTTCTCAGATAAGCGAGGGTTTGGTCATTCGTCATTTAACAAATAAGAAAGTAATTCAAGCAAAAAAAAGGGAAGGTTAAGGAAATTTTCCTTTTCCCCTTCCCCTAGAACCTAACGTTCCTAATCAACTAAACTACGCCCTTTTATCGCTGCCAAGGTGAGGGCATCGGGGGCAGCTTGTTCGGTATAGTAACCAGCGGCTTTCTTGGCAGCAATTTCTACCATGGCATCGGCGGGAACCAATTCGTCGGGAATCGGGACGCGCTTGACAATCTCGATACCGGAGTTGACGATCGCGTTATATTTCATATCACTCATAGAAACAAAGCGATCAATCCGGGTAATGCCCAGCCAGTGCAGCACATCCGGCATCAGTTCTTGGAAGCGCATATCAGGGACGCCAGCAACGCATTCAGTGCGGTTGAAGTAGGCATCGGCGCGATCGCCTCCTTCTTGCCGCTTGCGGGCATTATAAACTAGAAACTTAGTCACCTCACCCAATGCCCGACCTTCCTTACGGCAGTAAACCACTACACCCGCACCACCTTCTTGTGCCGTTTGCACGCAGACTTCTAAACCATGTACTAAGTAAGGACGACAGGTGCAGATATCGGAACCAAAGACATCGGAACCATTACATTCGTCATGAACTCGCACAGCTAGCTGCCGAGTCGGATCGGTAATGGCAGCTACATCCCCAATTAAATAAACCGTAGTGCCACCAATGGGGGGTAAGAAGACTTTCAAGTCCGGGCGCGTTACTAATTCCGGGAACATTCCTCCCGTTTGCTGGAATAGGGCGCGACGCAGTTCTCCTTCCCGAATGTTAAGTCGGTTAGCAAGCCCTGGCAGATACCAAACCGGGTCAATTGCTACTTTCGTGACGACTAAACTGCCGTTGGGTTTGACAATTTTACCGTCAATGGGCAAGCGCCCTTTAGCTATAGCCTCCTGAATTTCTGGCAGGTTGACATGGGCTTGTGTGACAGCAATTGTAGGGCGAATATCGTATCCTTGCTTGTAGAGTTTGGCATAAACTTTACCGACTATGCCACCAAAGGGGTCGAGGGAGACAATGCAATTACGGTCAGCCCAACTGGGATAGGGACCGATGCTAACAATGGGCGCGGTGTTGGTCAAGTCAGCGCGGTGATTAGGATGCAGCGCTCCACTGGCAACGGCTAAGGCACGGTACACTGAATAAGAACCGGAGTGACTACCGATAACATTGCGGTGTGCCACGTTAGTTACAGAGCCAACTATCGGTCCTCGCTTGAGGGGGTTGATTTCTCCCCAGTGAATGCGTGGGGGTTGTTCGCGAGAACGACCGGGGTGAGAGGTTAAAACGATATGTTGAGGTTTGGGTAAGGTTTTGGATATTTGCATGAAAGCTCCTAGTAGAATGCACCTCGAATTAACGAAGCTGTCGGTAAATGAAAGGAAGCTCCGATCATAGCAATCAGAGTTTCATTTTTGATGTATCTGGGCAACCAAAGTGCCAGAAATAATTAAGTACAAATACTTACTTACTTTATAATGTGATGGAACAGAATACATCACTCAAGGGACAGATTGCCCAATTGTTGGATGAATCACTAGATTTATTTCCCTTTCTTCCAGAACTATGAAATGTACTAATCCCTACTCCCCAAGGAATTACTTCAATGGCATACAGTGACTTTACCACCTTGGAAAAAGTAATCAAACCCTTTGACTTAACTCTTTCTGATCAACTCAATCTCTTTTCAAATGTTGCCGAGTTAGAACCCAGTAATTTTTTAAAAGAAATCATTGAATACAATTTACCATTAGCCCTTGCAAGTAACACAAAAAAAGCCCGCTCTGAGATGATTATTGCCCCTATATTTATTGAACTCAGAAAGCAATTTAAGCAACAAATTAGTTTATTTTCTGGCATAGATTTTAATATCGATTATGAACGAGGTTTGAATGGACATTGTGATTTCGTTATTAGTCGTTCTTCAGAACTTCTAATCGTGACTACACCCGTTGTTATAATTGTCGAAGCTAAAAAAGAAAATATTAATGGCGGTTTAGGGCAATGTGTAGCTGAAATGTTGGCAGCTAAACTTTTTAACGAACGCGAAGGGAATGAAATTCAAGCAATTTATGGAACAGTAACAACAGGAACAAACTGGAGATTTCTTAAACTGGTAGGGCAAGTTATTGAGGTTGATTTGGGTGAGTATTTCTTGGTAAATTTGAATAAAATACTGGGAATTCTAGCCAGTGGTATTACTCAATCAATGTTATCTAACTGAATGCCTTATACCGTAAGAAATGAAGTGCAGGTACAGCACTTGTCAATTCCTGATTCCCAGTGAGCTGTGCAATAGTGAAAATACATTACCTCGTATTGCCACTCTCTTACTATGGTACAAGCACCAGCACCCATTACGGCTACTGACCTCGCTACCTTCGCTATTGATTTAATTCGCAAAGCTGGATGTGAGTATGGAGATGTCCGATTTTGCACCTACCGCCATCAAAATTTATACGCCCGCGATCGCTCCTTAAGTCAACTTTCTGATAACGTGAGTTCTGGGTTTGGGGTGCGGGTGCTCTTAGAGGGTGCTTGGGGATTTGCTGCTAGTCCTCACAAAACTCAAGCAGAGGTTGAACGCCTTGTCACTTTGGCTGTAGAAATTGCTAAGGGGAGTCGTCTCTCCCAACGGATACGGGTGCAATTGGTGCCAGTGGATGCTTACCGCGACACCTATGTTACTCCGATGGAGATTGACCCTTTCACTGTACCCATTACCGAGAAAGCGGACTTGCTGTTGCGCATTAACGAACAACTGCTAAGTTACGAGAAACGAGGGGTTAAAAAAGCCTATTCCTTTCTGCGGTTTACGAAAGAAGACAAAACTTTTGCCTCTACAGAAGGTTCCCTGATCCAACAAACTCTCTATCGCAGCTATCCGGGATTGGGTTGCCAAGCGATCGCAAACGGCGATGCCCAGAGCCGCAATTACGAACGTCCACCTCTAAACCGGGGATATGAGCATATTAACGTGCCAGACCTTTTGAGTCAGGTGGATCGAGTTGCCGAAGAAGCTATTGAAAAAGTTTACGCGCCCAAGAGTCCCTCTGGCATTCGCACAACTCTAATTCTCAAACCGACTCACCTGTGGTTAACTATCCACGAATCTGTCGGACATCCGACGGAATTGGATCGGGTGTATGGTTACGAAGCCAATTTTGCCGGAACTAGCTTCGCCACCGTTGATCAATTGGGCAAGCTGCAATATGCCGCCCCTTGGATTAACTTTAAAGCTGATCGCACGCAACCCGGAGGGCGCAGTACCATGGGTTATGACGATGAGGGTGTCCCTTCACAAGAGTGGTATATTGTCAAGGATGGAATTTTAGCAGATTACCTGACGGATCGGGAAACCGCCTATCGCCTTGGACGCAGCAGTAGTAATGGTAGCGCCTACGCTGATAGTTGGTCTAGCGTGCCGATGGTACGGATTCCCAATTTGGGGTTAGAACCGGGAGTTGAGGGGGATAGTCATACTGCCACGTTAGCGGAAATGATTGCCGATACCGAAGAGGGAATTTTAATTGATGGGATTGGCAGTTTTTCGATTGACCAACAACGGCGTAATTTCCAGTTTGGTGGTGATGCCTTTTGGAAGGTAGAAAAAGGCAAAGTGGTGGGAATGTTAAAGGATGTGACGTACCACTCGATGACAACTGATTTTTGGAATAGTGTCGATGCAATAGGACCTGCCTCAGAATGGCAACAGTGCGGTACTAATATGTGTGGGAAAGGCGAACCAATGCAACTGGCTCAAATGAGTCACGCTTGCGTACCCGTGCGAGTGCGAAATATTCACATCGGAGGTGCATCCTAAGGGTTCCTTGGAGGAATTAATGAGAGCGATCGCTGTTATTTTTATACTGAAAGAGTCAGTACACTCATTAGCAGCGAATAGGGTAACGGATGTAGCGGATGAGTGGTTTGTTTTTCTGCCATAATTTACCTTATCAAAAATAAATTATCCGCTACAGAATACGTTGCTGATAGTTCTCAATCTCTGCAATCGGCAATAGTAAAGTGTCTTCTATCTCCTGCCGTACCTCACGGGACACATAGCAATCGCTATTCAGGCATTCTACCAGAAGTTTATTGGCATCATAATACTGCTTCAAGACTTTCTTTTGTTCAATGCTGAACTGCCAATCATGACCAATATTGCGATGCTCAATCATCATTGCTCTTAATTGGTTCGTCCAAACTTGACCGTTAGTATCCCACCATTGTTTCAAGTGTTCTTCATCGCCATCTGGAGAGGGAAGTTGCTCACTCAGTTGTAGTAGGACTTGCTTAAGAGCAGGATCGAGAGCAAAGGCAAGTTCAAAAACACGGAGAAAGTTATTATAGATTTGGTAAATGTTGTAAAGTCGGTTCTTTTCTCCTAAAACCACTTCAAAATCAGACCAATAAAAGCAATACAGAAAAGCTTTAGCAAAGGTTTGATAAAGTTTAAGTTCAAGCGTTAAGGCAAAAGCATAATTGTTAGACAGAGCTGTACAAAGCTTAACATCAATCAAAAAAATTATTTCAAGCTTGTCATTTAAAACTCTGGTATCGTCAATAGTACGTTCTGTGAGTCCAAAATTATTATAGTTGCCATCAAACACAAGGTAAAATAGATAGAAAGCTCGAATAGCTGCTACCTCGTAAGCTGCTTCTACTGCACGAGATTTTTCACTCGCCCACATGAGAAACTGCTGCAAATTCTCATCCTGAGCTAAAATCGCATCAACTTTATCTTTCATTAACAAAAATAAACCGTCGGCGCTTGGAGACATTCCAATGGTGAGCAATAAGACTTCCCGCCAGCGCTTCTCATTGAGGTGATTGACTAGATTTTGTAAAAGTTCCTTTTTTGATTGTTTAACAACAACAATTTCTCTAGCCGTAAAGTACTCATGGAATGTAAGATGGGAAAATGAGTAAATCCCTTTTGCCCGTTCCACTAAAAGCCCGTGTTGAGCTTCAATTGATCGCAAAACTACCTCACTGTCTAGTTGCAAGGCTTCCTCATCAGTGGTGGCACCCGGTAAATTGCGGATATAGTGAGTCACATACTGTTCGGCTACCTTTTGCTTGAGAAAATAGTCACCCTGCTCAAACGTTGTCAGAGCAATTTTACTTAGTAAATCTTCCTTGCGTTGAGAAGAGAGCTTCTTATAAGCATGATCACGATGAATTCCGCGCTTGGCATCCCACTTTTTCAGGAGAGCATCTAGCCCTTCTTTGTACAATTCGGAACGATTGGCAGGAAAATCTCCTGTTTCTTCAAATGCCAAACATAAAAGCGTCAACAGGAGCGGATTAGTCGCGAGTTCTCTGATTGGTTTGTTCTCTTCGATGCGTTGAAGAAATGTCTTTGATTTTACCGCCTTCCCGTGAAACCAATTAGTAGCAAAGTTTTGAATTTGCTCCTTATTAAAATCCGCAATTTCTACCTCTGTAAATTTCTCAAAGGTATACTCCCGTGCTGCAATGCGGCAAGTGATTACAAAATGATTGTCTCGGAAATAGTCAGAGAAATCTCGAATCTCTTTTAAAACGCGCTGACTGTCCTCTTCTCTAACCTCATCCAGCCCATCTAGCAATACAAATGCTCTACCCTGTTTTAGCAATGTATCGGGTAGAGTCATGGCATATCGTCCCCCGACAGTCCCAGTAATATAGTCTAGTAACGTGGGTTTATTTTCCGCTTCAGCAAAATCTTTGAGGGTGATAAAAATTGGTATGAGATGAGTCTGAAATTCACCCCCAATGCACTGAATCGCGAGATACTTTAAGAAGGTAGTTTTTCCTGCCCCAGGCTTGCCTAAGATCATCAGTTTGGGATATTTTTTGACCACCGTCAGTCCTGGTATTCGTTCCTCAGCAATCCTGCTCAGTCCAAAACGCTCAAAATTTTCGCCTGTGTACTCTTGCAGTAACTCCGCAATCTCTTTACGTCTGCGTCCGGTGATTTTCTCCAGAATATTGACATGGGTGTAGATCTCCTTCAACCCAATGGGCTGCGACATATCTAGCACCCGCATTGTGCCGCAGCGTTCTTGAATATCAGGCTTTATCTTTTCGCGTACCTCTTGCACGAAGACATCAACATCCAGATTATCGTCCTGATTTTGTTGATGGGGTTCAGGTTCACTGAGGGGTTGAACAATGACTTTTTCCCACTCCAAGTCTAGTCTGTGACAAATTTCGGCAAAGAGATTGCGATCAACTGGTTTACCTGTAAAAAATTTTCCAACTGGCTGGCGAGAGATTCCTAAATCTGCGGCTAATGCCCTCTGAGTCAAGGAATAGCGGATTAACGCTCTCTGGGCTTTTTTTATCCCGTCTTGAGAAGCTTGAAGCGATCGCTTTATCATAACTCAACGAAAAAACTTTCACCCATTTTACTCGCACAAATTAGGTGAGAGTTTTCAACGTCATCAACTCATATACATTTGTCACGTCCCTACACAAACGAAATGTGATGGATTTTATTGATTCTTCTCACCCAAAACGTGCCACAAGCCTGCTTCCGTTGGCACTGTCACCTCTGTCTTAGATCCACCCAAACCGTAAACGAGGGGAACCAATCCCAAGCCCAAAGATGCTAACGCCACAAGCAGAATCAAAATCATTTGATTAGGCTGAATCGAGTCTTTTATGACTATCTTGACTTGTTCTTGCGTATTCATATCCAAAACTCCCCGCTTAACTACCAGCGATCGCCTCCTTATTTTCTAGTTTATCGAATATTTTGTATTTATTTTTACAGAATTTATTTACTGTTATACTACTTAATCAAAGTTTAATCGGCGGCAACCCGATAAAATTAAAATAAAAACCGTGGAAGCTCTGGGAGTTCCACGGCGCTTTGCATGAGGAGTCTTAGACTTTAGTTAGATTGTAGAGCCAACCTCCTATAGACGAGATACTCGTAACCGTTTTGGTAACGAGATTGCTGTACTATCGCGTTTCCCTATCGGGTGAGCTGGGGAGCTAGGGAGATGGGGAGCTAGGGAGCTGGGGAGCTAGGGAGCTGGGGAGCTGTTGTGTTGGAAAATTCGGGTTTTCTATCCCCTTGTCTCCTTGTCCCCTTGTCCCTCACTCCTCCGGCGTTGATTCTGGTGCAGATGGGGGAATCTCTTGCTGTTGAGAGGGCAAAAAGCGATCGCGCATCTGCTCGAATCCTTTTGGATTCAGTAGCCACTGAGCCATTAGTACCGCACCCCCAGCAGACAGTAGTACCACAAAGACTCCCAAAATCCCCACAATAAACTTGAACCAATCTGCTCTAGACGTTGCCTCGACGGTTTCAGTTGGTTCGGGTGTTTCTAATTCCTCAGACTCCAATCCCTGAGCTGCCTGAGCAAATTCTGTTTCCAAATTGATAGTATAACCATCACTCTCCAGGGGAATGCTGCCAAAATGCAATACCACTGGATACTGAGGAGAAACACCGCAGTAGGTAAGAACAACAGAAGAATTATCGTGACCGTTCCGTTGATTTGCCTGCTCAACTAACCACTTCGCCGCCGCTTCTACAGAGAGCTTGCCGCTAAAGACATCCCGCGCAAAATTGGCATAAACTTGCTCGATCCAATTGTTATCACTTACCCCATCTGAACACAACAACAGCAAACCATCTTCATCCAAAATAAATCGCTGTACATTCGGATGCAGTAACTCAGCATCTTTTGTTCCCACCGCTTGGGTGAGTGCGCCAGCATCGGGACGTTGTAGCGCCTGTCGGTACAAACTTCGCCCCATCTTGACTTCGCGGGTTGCCACATCATCATCCACGGTTAGTTGCTGACAGTAGTGGGGTGTGATCCAATAGGCACGGCTATCTCCCACACTCGCAATATAAAGTTCGTGAGTATTCCCCTCGCCGTTAGAGTGCTTAAACACCTGTGGCAATTGCAGCGCCACGGTTAGCGTCGTTCCCATCCGCCGTCGGGAGGCTCGTTCTTGTTGGTCGTTGCAAGAGGCAATTAAATTATTGACCACCCGGACAATTGCCGCTAGCTGCTGGGCTACCAAATCCGGCGTCATGATTTCCGGGTCTTCCAGCAACTCTGCTAGTAACGCCCGCACCTGGATTTTGATTGACTGCACTGCCATGTGACTAGCAACTTCGCCGCCCTCATGTCCGCCAATACCATCACAGATAATTGATAGGTGAGGAATCAGGGGATCGTGGCATGGGTCAGAGTCTTTAGGCAAGTCGGTCATTAGGGGATAGTAACTATCCTCATTGTGATTTTGGTACAGACCGACATCGGTGACACTAGCGACCTGCAACCGCAGGGGTTGTCGAGACGCTTCTTCTACTAATAGCAGGTTGAGTTGAGCTGCGATCGCTTTTAAGGAAGGATTTTCAGTTTGTAACTGCTGGGCAATGTCTTGTAATGCCGATGCCACAGACGCCGATGCCCTACGACACAAGGGTTCCCACCATTTTCCTAGCTGCTGGAGGCTGGCTTTTGCTGGGGATTGGGCGAGTGCGGTACTTACTCCTGAAGATGTCTCCACTGCTGATGACAAACTCACCCCACCCTCCCCAGGTAATTCAGTTAATTCTGGGTTGGCAATCCCATCGATGTATAGTTCCTGCAATCGCACCCGCCATCCTTCAACCCGCAGGTTATCAGGATTTAATAAAGTTGAACTGACTCCTAATTCTGCTAAAGGCGTCCACAATTCCAGCATCTGCCACAGCCAATAAACTTGACGTACTGGTGACGCTTTCGACCACATCTGATCGATAGTGGGATAAAGCTGACCACTGTGATCAATCGGGGCATTCTCTAACAAAATAACCGACCCATCCCGCCCCAATTCCTCTAACTGACACACCCCATATATCTCCGGAATGTGGAGGCGGTGAGGATACAAGCGCAGATAAGGGAGAATAGTGCTATTGAAGTGTTCCGGTACTTGCGGTGGCACTTCCGGGTGCAAATCATGCCAAATTTGCGGAGCCACCACCTGATATCGGTTTGCGACAACTTGACCCACGGGTATCGATGGGGCAGTTGACCCAACTGCCCAAAGATAGCGATTTATTAGCGGCTTATCACTGCTCATACTACTAAAAACGGCTTACTAATAACCATAATGAAGTCAAATCTTCAGCGCATAGGATAAATTAGAGTTAGACTCTGCAAGTTGTTTTAACCTGCTCCCTCAAAAAATACTGACGCGCTTGCAGAAACTAAAAGGATAAATAAAAACACGGCTTCCTGTCTAGGACTAGTCATTAAACCTCAGAGACGGGTCAATGGGTACAGAGGGCGGCGGGCGATCGCATAAGTCCCAGTTTTGGCAATGGCTGTTTGATCAATCGACACTCCCTGACCGCTCAAGACGCTGAACATAACAGACACTCGTTGAATCCACTTCTATAAACACACTCTATAGCGGATTTAGATATGTCGCTCAGTCCTTCTATACTCTGGCTTCTGGCAGGGTCGATTCTTTGTTTAATGGAGCTATTCCTACCAACGGCTTTTGTCGAGTTCACAATGGGAATCAGCGCGTTGGTGGTGGCGCTGGTGGCGTTGATTGTACCCCAGTTTTCCCTACAAGTGGCGCTGTGGTTGCTGTTTTCCACCATCTTACTCGTTGTATCCCGTCGGGTTCTACCCCCAGCCAGAGTATCTAAAACTCTAGATGCCATGGAAGGTCGAACCTTGACAGAAATTTCGGCAGAGCAAACCGGACGGGTTCTTTATGAGGGAAATTCCTGGCAAGCTCGCTGTGAGGATGGTCAAAACGCGATCGCACCAAACCAAAAGGTCTACGTGGTTCGACGGCAAGGCAACACTCTCGTTGTTGTCTCCCAAGACCTGTTGCAGTTCTAGTTGTGCAGTTTTCACTTTTCTAGACAGTGTGACAAGATTTAAGTTTAGGAGGCTTGAGATGGAACAGTTTTTTTTACTCGTATTTTTGGTGCTGGGTGGTTCTACCGTTGCTGGTTCGGTAAAAATTATCAATCAAGGCAATGAAGCTTTGGTTGAACAATTGGGGAAATATACTGGCAAGAAACTTGAACCAGGTCTTCGATTTGTCATTCCCATCGTAGAGCAAGTGGTTTTCAAGGGAACTATTCGGGAAAAAGTTCTTGACATTCCACCTCAGCCATGCGTTACTCGCGATAATGTTTCTATCAGCGCTGACGCGGTGGTGTATTGGCGCATCATGGATATGGAGAAAGCCTACTACAAGGTAGAAAATCTCCAGGCGGCGATGGTTAATTTGGTACTCACTCAAATTCGTGCGGAAATGGGCAAACTGGAACTGGATCAAACCTTTACGGCTCGGTCTGAAATTAATGAAATTTTGCTGCGAGAATTGGATATTTCGACTGACCCTTGGGGTGTGAAAGTGACGCGGGTAGAATTACGAGATATCGTTCCTTCCAAAGCCGTGCAAGATTCGATGGAGTTGCAGATGTCGGCAGAACGCCGCAAGCGGGCAGCCATTCTGACTTCAGAAGGGGAACGAGAATCGGCAGTCAATAGCGCTAGAGGGAAAGCTGAAGCACAAGTCCTTGATGCCGAAGCCCGTCAAAAGGCAGCGATTTTAGATGCTGAGGCGCAACAAAAAGCGATCGTTCTTAAAGCCCAGGCAGTACGCCAAGAACAAGTTCTTAAGGCGCAAGCCACCTCTGAGGCACTGCAAATTGTTGCTAAGACTCTTAAAAACGATCCCAATGCTCGTGAAGCACTCCAGTTTTTACTTGCCCAACATTATTTAGAAATGGGCAAAGAAATTGGTACTAGCGATAGCAGCAAGGTGATGTTCATGGACCCTCGCGCAATTCCGGCAACTATTGAGGGAATTCGCTCGATTGTCGGTGATGGTGATAAGCTCGATTCTGAGACACTCCGTATTGATCCGAATAAACTGCATCGTTGAGTAGAGACGCTGTATACAACGTCTCTACAGAATTTCAACAACAAAAGGAACAATTCCTTTAATCGTTGCCCTTCCTTGATGGCTGAGAAAACAACTGCTGCATGGCTTGCGTGTAAGGCAGCACTAACTTCATTTGTTCGGGTTTCACGCGAGCCTTAATTTCACTGACTAATAACGGTAGCAGTTGTTCAACCAGTTCCCACGTCACGTTAACTGCTGGAAAAACGATTCGGCATAGAGGCAGGAGTTCTTTTTCTACTGCTGTCATATTTCCTTCTAAAACGCACAGCCACAGATAGCCCTGGAACATTTCTATATCTCGAATGCTAGAAGCTTTCACTTCTGGATTGTCCAGTTTTCCGCGCAAGCTGCGATGATTGGGGTTCAATTGCACGGCTTGGTGGTGGACTGTTTTGGCAATCTCGGTTGAGATAGGTAGCAGTTGCTCAACAATGGTGAGAGCTGGTGAATTGAGATCGTACTTAGCGGCGGCGGCGCAGACTCGCTGCCAGGGAATACAGACTTGTTCTTCAAGAAACTTGAAGTAGGGATTGAGCAACAGTTGTTCAGAGACAGTTAATCGATTGGTTAACAGCCGGCTGCTGAAGTGGAACTGCGTAGACATAAAGCCAATAGCACGGGAATCCTTGGCTGATAAGTATTGGGATCTGAGTTCTTTATAGCTTCCATCAACTGCTTTTGTGAGCTGTTTTAGTGCGGATAACTCTAGTCCTGGTATCGTCCACCACCATTTGGTATAGGTGGAGAAATTAGCAGTTCCCATAGTGGGCATTTTTGCAAACCAGTCAGGTGAAGGAGATTGCTGCTGGTAAACGTCTAGTGCTTTGCGATAAACTTGTCCAGCTAATTCAGCGATGCGCTGACTTTCCCACAAGTTCATGATATTGGGAATGTAAGAAAAAAGAGCATTTGTTTGTATCCCAGCACATTTGCAGTGGATTTCTAGCAAACGCTCTAGCTTAAAAATAGTCTTCGTTCGCCCTTCTAGAGAGACTGTTTCAACTAACTCATTCCAGACAAAATTACTGTTTTGAAACAAAAGAGTTGATACGTCGGGCGTGTAGCGCTTAGACCACAGCTTGACTAGACGTTCGACCGGTGTTTTGTTGATCGTTTCTGTGGCGAACAGCATGAGTTTTTCGATTGTATGGATGTTGATGAATGGAACTAGTAAGAAAATGCAGTTGGAGTGGTCGCAGCAACCCAATTGGCTATTGATTTAGAAAGCATTCTCAAAGCTACCCAGTTCCTTAACCGTATTTAGAAACGATTAAAGCGGATCAATAAAATTTGATGGTAGACAAACTAAGCAGAGAATTTTTAACAAAATCTCTCATTCCCGGCTTTCTTAAATATAAATTTAATTTAGTAAAGTTGAATAAAGTTTAATTAAAGATTTCTAAGGAATTATCCTAATTAATTTCTACAAGACTTACGCACAGACGCTACATCTGGTAGGGACACGATATATCGTGTCCCTACCATTAGCGGTTTACAGGCTTTCTTTGCGTAAGTCCTGTAACTATTTAGAGTGAAATGGCGTTTTAGATTTTTTCTCCCACTGTGTTTTCTCGACTATCAAGTTCTGTGTTAGTGTCAGTACTCTCTAGCATTGGATCGAAAACAATACTGAATGAAGCATCAGGCATCAGCCGCCGCAGTACCCGCAGGTGTTCTTCTGCATCGCTACGACGACGTAGACGAGCAACCCCAGTTCGTTGCATATCGGGGAGGTGACGGATAATGCACCAGGGAAACAGTTGCTCTTTGTAACTCATAGGTTCCTCCCTATTGCTACAAGTGAAATCAAAGTGGGTGCAGCCGTTGAGATTGGCTGCTGTCTTGATATCATGTAATTTGCCTCCAATTTAGTAGGGCATGATTGGCAATCGTCCTTGAGTTTCCTAGGCGCGAGGGCGATTGCTTTTCGACTCACCATTATTAAAGAATGAGTATTCATTCTTCGTCAAGGAGAGAATGGGGCTAGTTAGGCTGCGGATTCGAGAACTTGCTGATGAGAAGGGCTGGACCCTCCAAGAAGTTGCAGCAAGGTCAGGGGTTCCTTATAGTACAATCACCACCTATGCTCGTTCCTCCGGAATGGCGACAGTTGATGTAACAGCGCTGCAAAAACTGGCTCGCACTTTTGATTTGATGATTGAAGATTTACTGGAAAGTGTGAAAGAGTAGATAATTCACTAGTTACAGGTAATGGCAGGTTACGCTACGCTAAGACGCCACTACAGATAAAGGCTGTGCCTAAGTCTTGACAAAATGGGGAGATAAAAGAACTGGTGGGAAACGTCTGCCGCCTCGCATTGGGGTAAACGGCTAATAACCTCAAGTCAGATGAAGCTTTAGCGGCTGAAGCGGGACGTATCGAAAAATTAACCAATATTTTTGTACGGCAAAGCCGCAACCAAATACGGAAGACGAGTGAGGATCACTATATCGCTCCCTCTGAGAGTTTTTACTTGAGTCAGTCTTGTCCCAGAATTACTTGAAGTGTTCTATGCGCTTCTTGGAGAGTTCCGAGTTCAGAATTAAATTTCCATAGATAGGGTTTAACTCTATTACCTTCGACAAGAGCTGGTTCCCAGGCTGTGAGCTGCCATCCTTTTTCTGTGGCAGCAAGGCAGTAATCGATTCGGGAACTGAGAAGGGGGGCATTAACGTTGGCTATCATTTTTCCAGGCTCAGAATCTGAAGGGTTGGTTAAAGGGGATTGCGCCATTGTCATAAAGAAAGCGATCGCCTTCGACTGAACATAAGGGTGATGCCCTTAAGACCTACTATCTATCCTGCCATTCTCTCTCTAAAGATTGTGAGAATCCGAGACAATCTTTATTGAAATATCACAAAGCTCGGTTAATCGAGACGTTCTCTTCACACAAGCTTTACAAAAGACTATTCCTCAAGAGAGATAGCTGAATTCCTTTGTATATGAGTATACTGCCTCGTTGACCAGCGAAGGGGGAATTTTGTCATGGAGCCAGCATAATGGGGTTTTTGTCAGCTAAAGCCCCCGTCCAGAAAGCTTTAGGATGAGAAAGGGCAAGTCGCCTTTGTAAAGTCAGGGTTAATTGAGCGTGTCCAGTTCGCGATTTCACAAGCAAGCACATCATTCCCGCACTCAGAAGTCCTTACCCAAATCAGCGTATCCTCTCAAGCGCCTGATTCATTACGGACATAACTATCGCACTCAAATCCGACAGGCGATCGCTTGCTCAATTCTTAATAAAATCTTTGACTTAGCACCCCCAGCCTTAATTGGTGCAGCCGTCGATGTCATTGTCCAACAAGAAGACTCCCTCATCGCCCAGCTAGGAGTCACCGATATCTTCGGGCAACTGTTGATTCTCGCCCTCCTCAGCTTCATCATCTGGGGATTGGAATCTATTTTTGAATATGCCTACTCCCGACTGTGGCGCAATTTATCCCAGACGATTCAGCACGATTTGCGCTTAGATGCCTACAGTCATTTGCAATCGTTAGAACTGGCTTATTTTGAAGACAGTAGTACGGGCGGCTTGATGTCAATCTTGAGTGATGATATCAATCAACTGGAGCGCTTCCTAGATGTGGGAGCCAACGAAATTCTGCAAGTATCCACAACAGTGGTGATTATTGGGGGTGCCTTTTTTATTCTCGCTCCCAGTGTGGCTTGGCTGGCAATCGTACCCATGCCCTTTATTTTTTGGGGTTCCGTTGTTTTTCAGCGCTACCTTGCCCCCCGCTATGCCGATATCCGAGAAAAAGTGAGTTTACTCAACGGGCAGTTGGCAAATAATCTGACGGGGATGACGACGATTAAAAGCTTTACGGCTGAAGAGTATGAAATTCAGCGAATTGCCGCTCAAAGTGAAGCGTATCGTCAAAGTAACCGTCGAGCGATCGCTCTTTCATCTGCCTTTGTCCCCTTAATTCGCATGATTATCCTGATAGGCTTTACCGGCATTCTCCTTTATGGTGGCTTAGAAGCTGTTGCCGGGAGGCTATCAGTAGGAACCTATAGCGTGTTGGTATTCCTCACCCAGCGGTTGCTTTGGCCCCTTACCCGACTGGGAGATACCCTCGATCTATATCAACGGGCGATGGCATCTACGGCGCGAGTGATGAATCTATTAGATACGCCAATTGCCATGCACCCTGGAGACATTCCGTTACCTGTGGATAAGGTGCGGGGTGAGTTGCAGTTGAGAACTGTCACCTTTGCCTACAATGGACGCGATCCGGTGATTGAAAATCTTTCCCTGCATATTCCTGCGGGAGAAACCATTGCTATTGTCGGTGCTACGGGTTCGGGTAAGAGTACGATTGTGAAACTCTTGCTGAGACTCTATGAAATCCATGAGGGAACGATAACTCTGGATGGCATTGAACTACAACAGATTCAGTTAGGGGATTTGCGTAGGGCAATTGGTTTAGTCAGTCAAGATGTTTTCTTATTTCACGGTACAGTCCGAGAGAATATTGCCTACGGTAGTTTTGATTCCACGTTACCCGAGATAATGGCAGCCGCAGATATTGCTGAAGCTCACGACTTTATCAGCCGCTTGCCCCAAGGGTATGACACGATTGTGGGAGAACGGGGGCAGAAATTATCGGGAGGACAGCAGCAGCGATTAGCGATCGCTCGTGCTATTTTGAAAAATCCTCCCATTCTGATTCTGGATGAGGCAACGTCGGCAGTAGACAATGAAACTGAGGCAGCGATTCAGCGATCGCTTGAGAAGATTACTCAGAACCGGACAACGATTGCGATCGCTCATCGGCTTTCTACAGTACGCAATGCCGATTGCATTTATGTCATGGAATACGGCAAAGTAGTCGAACGAGGGCAGCATGAGGAACTGTTAGAACAACAGGGGATTTATGCAGCGCTGTGGCGGGTGCAGTCTGGTTTAAAATGAATGGCACTGACTCGTACAGCTCCATTCTTTAACGTTGTTAAGGACGACATTACTAGTAGAAATTTCTAAAAAGACAATGACACAGGTACTAGATAAACCGATAGACCAGCGGCTTACCCACTCTTTTGTGAGTTGGCAACAATTTCGATTAATTCAAGAGGGGTTTAATAATTCTCCCGGAATACGATTGTTCTACTACAGGGGTGAGGTAGAAATCTTGGCAGTTTCGCAAGATCACGAACTTTTCAGTCGGACAATTGCAGGGCTACTCTTTGACTACTTTGTGGAAAAAGGTATTGAATTTTATCCCACAGGTAGCTTTACTCAAGAAAAAGAAGGGGTAGCCTCAGCACAGGCTGACGAGTCCTACTGTATTGGACGGTTAAAGAAAACTCCTGACTTGTCTATTGAAGTAGTCTTTACCAGTGGTACTCTCTCCAAACTTAAACGCTATCAGGAGTTGGGAGTACCAGAAGTCTGGTTTTGGGAAGATGGTTTATTTACTTTGCATCATCTCAGAGTAGACGGTTACGAACGGATTTACGCTTCTGAGGTATTGCCAGGTCTAGACATTGACTTGCTAACGCGATGCTTGTTGATGGCTTCCAGGGTTGAGGCTGTTAGGGAATTCAGACGGGCAATTTCTCAAGGGCAGTAGTAATCGTTATGCGACCGATGCTTTTTGGGGTCTAATACCAATCTTCATAAAATGGATTTTAAGCAATGATAATGTTTGGTCGCTCCCAGCCAGAGAGGGCAGAAGATAAATGGAAACGTCAGCTTGATCGATTTGTCAAAGATAATCAGCAAGAACTGGCTGCACTATCGTGGGGGCTATTTTTGGAGAAGGGAGAAAGTGACGAGACGCTGGGGATTGACTTGCAGCCGACACCGCATTTTGTCTATTGTCCCAGAGATGCGATCGAGAAACTGAATCAGAGCGTTGAGAATTACCTTCAGGAAATTTTGGGAGTTGTGGATGCTCACCAACCGGATAAAGAGGTTTTGATGATTGGGATTGGCAGCGACCAAATTAAGCTGATTCAGTTTGAACCCGAACCCTCACCTCCTGTTTGTTTTGAGCAAGTTGGCAAGGATGTCGATACTTTACTCCAACAATTGGAACAGCACCTACACGGAACCGTTAAAAATGCCTAACGACTAAAGTCGCGGCTACACAAACTTTCGTCTGCCTTCGCGGACTGAGATTTTCCTCTTCACCTTAAAAAGGAAGAAGCCAAAGGAGGTTAAGCCATAGTGAAACGAAAAATCAACATTTTAGGCAATGGGGAACAGGGAACAAAGGATTAGAGCTATTTTATGGGTCTGAGTGCGTAAGCGGGTTGGCTGACAAAACTTAACCCCCTCATCCCCCAACCCCTTCTCCCACAAGGGGCGAAGGGGAGCCGGAAGAGTTGAAGCCTCTCAAACTCCCTCTCCCGTTTTGGGAGAGGGATTTAGGGTGAGGGCAAAGGACTTTTGTCAGTCAATCAGGTGCGTAAGTCCTGTTGCCCTTAATCTGACACATTAAACGAATTCCAAAAGGCTTGAAAGTCCTGCGTTGCTTGCCGATAATTCGCTTCTTTTTGGTCTAAATTAGCCTTGGTAATATCGCCGTCTTCATACTGCTTTTGGGCTAACTCAAACTCCAATTTCTTAATCTGATACTCTTGCTTCTTAAGCGTCCCTTCTACCGAACCCACCCAGTTTGAAAACCCTAAGTTCTGCGTTTCCCAATCCGTATTGCCGACGCTAATCGTGGCTTGCTCTCCCAAAACGGGTTTGCTTTTTTCAGTGAGGCTTTGAAAGCTGCTTAAAGCGTCCCGGATTTGTTTCACGCGCTCCAGGGAGTTTTCAAGAGAAAACCGTTCGTTTAAGGTAGAGTCAACGGGTTCGTCGGGATGAACTGGAGATAGAGATAAATCGGCATCGGTTGGTGCTGGTAGTTGTGCTACAGAGGTAGTCCACCACAACCCTGCACCCGCAAGGGGAATGAGTATTAAACCCCCAACTGCTGCTAAAAGCGATCGCTTGTAGTTCATCGATTTCCTTATAGTCTCCCAATTAACGTTCCCAGCTTTGAATAGCTGTATCTATATGCTTCGACGCTATTGGGGCTATTTCCGGTTCCACGATCGCAATCGAGGATTTATTAACTCGCTCAATCCTTCTCCGAACAGCGATAATCCTACCACCATGAGTGTCATCGCCAAACCCGGAAACAAAGCTGTCCACCAAATTCCGGTGGGTAAGGCATCCAGTGCCTGACGCAAATCATGACCCCATTCTGGCGTTTCTTCAGGTAGTCCCAATCCCAAAAAGCCTAATCCTCCCAAGATTAAAATAGCGTCAGCAGCATTGAGGGTAAATAAAACGGGTACGCTTTGAATGACGTTGAGAAACAGGTAGCGCGAGAGAACCCGACTAGAGGAAGCACCCATTGCTTGTGCCGCTTCGATGAAGAGTTCGGTTTTGACGCTGGCGGTGTGGTTGCGGACGACTCGGTAGTATTGAGGGATATAGGCAATACTCAGAGCGATCGCCGCATTTAAAACTCCCCGCCCGACGACAAAGGCTAACGTTACTGATAATAGCAGTCCTGGTAGGGTATAGATGGTATCCATTAAAAACAGCAATACCCGATCCAATCTGCCGCCGAGATAACCACTGACTAAGCCTAAGGGAACACCGATAACTAAACTCAGAGTTGTTGCCAGAATGACGACTTTCAATGCCGCTTGCGTACCAAATAAGGTACGGGAGAAGACATCATAACCTTGGCGATTGGTGCCGAACCAGTGTTCTGCGCCTGGGGGTTCGTGGATGGGGTTAATTAGGGAGGCGGTGGGATCTTGTAGCCAGCCCCACCCTTGAAAGACGGGCGCGAGAATGGCGATTAGGATGAAGAAAACAGTCATAACCAGTCCCACTGCCATTAGCTGCATGGAGAGACTGGGACGCTGGTTGAAGCTTAAAAAGCGGGGTAATAGTCCTTTGGCTGGGGTCATAATTTGGCTTCGTAGGGGCAGGTTTAGGAATCAATTGTGACAGTGACTGATTAATTTGTCCAAAACCCACCCTCATCCAGTACATGGCGGGGGTGGGTTTTACAGCGGTTTTCAAGTTAATAGACTACATACATGACCCCCCTAGCCCCCCTTATCAAGGGGGGGACTGTACCACACCGACTCGCAAAGTGCTGTAATTGAAAATGTTGTGGTGACAGAGGCGACTTTGCCCCCAAACCTGCCCCTACAAAAATGGGGAAAAACAAGCATTAAAGACGCTATTTAGCGGCAACGCTTGGGGACAGATAGTTTTCGATGACCTGACGATACTCGCTCTTTTGCTTGAGTCCCCTGATTTGGGTCAAGATTTCCTTGTCTTTGAACAATTGCACCGTGGGTGTTCCTGTTACCATGGCATTTTCAGCAATTTCTGGTTCTGCCTCAATGTCAACTTCAACGAAGTGAATTCTGCCTTCAAACTCATCTACTACTTTATTGAGAATCGGCTTAAGGGTATGGCAGGGACCGCAGTTGGGGGAGACGTACTTCACCATGATCAGGCGATCGCTTTCATGGAAAAGCTTGCGCAAAGCATAGCCCCCGACATAGCGCGTCTTGTTAATATCAAAGGTTTCTTCTGTATCATCGGCTGGTTTTTCCTCGGTTGCCTGGGTTGGTTGCTCGGATTCGGGTTTCTGATGGTATTCCTGAATGAGGTTATTTACCGACAACCACCGTTCTGCTAGCATCGCCCCCATACAGCCTGTTCCGGCAGCGGTGATAGCTTGACGAAATTCATGGTCTTGAACATCCCCAGCAGCATAGACGCCTTCTACACTGGTTTCTACTGAACTGGGCTTGGTGACAATGTAACCTACGTCATCGAGTTCGAGTTGCCCCCGGAATAACGAGGTATTGGGAGTATGACCGATCGCGTAAAATAGTCCTTTAACGGACAGGTTGCTTTCTTCACCGGTTTGGGTATTGCGGACTTTTATCCCCGTCATGCGATCGTTTTCACCGAAGACATCCACTGGCTCAGTATTCCAGTGAACGGTTATTTTGGGGTTATTCAAAACCCGGTCTTGCATGGTTTTAGATGCCCGCATCTCGTCGCGGCGTACTAGCAGGTTTACATGGTCGCCGTATTTGGTCAAGTAAACGGCTTCTTCTGCTGCTGAGTCACCACCGCCGACAACTGCCAGGGGCGCACCGTGAAAGATAGGAGTTGCACCATCGCAGATGGCACAGGCAGAAATGCCACGACTCCAGAATTGCTGTTCCCTGGGGAGTCCCAAGCGTTTGGCAGTGGCACCGGTGGCAATAACAAGGCTGTGCGCTCTAACTTCTTGTTCTTCGGAGCGGATAATAAAGGGACGTTGGCTTAGGTCAACAAAGGTAACATCTTCGGTATAGCACTCCGTCCCCCAGCGTTCTGCCTGGGCTTTCATCCGCGCCATGAGTTGAGGACCTGTAATTCCTTCGGGGAAACCGGGAAAGTTTTCGACTTCTGTGGTAGTCATGAGCTGACCGCCTGGGAGTCCCCCTGCTTGGAAGCCTTCAAACATGACGGGTTTGAGGTTGGCGCGGGCAGCGTAGATGGCGGCGGTGTAGCCAGCAGGACCAGAGCCGATGATGACGAGATTTTCTACGGTGGGGTTGGGCATGAATAAATAAACTCATAACGACTACGCTTAATAGTTAGTATAGCGGATTTTGTGCCGTTATTGGGCTTTGACTATTCCCGTACCAGCTCCCCGACTTTTTGAAAAAGTCGGGGAGCTAATTGATGAGGATTTGCGCCTGTCTTATGTGCCTAATTGACTGACAATCACTTTATTCGCCCTCACCCTTCTCCCCTCTCCCTTGGGGAGAGGGGAGAAGGGTTGATATTCTTGTTCCCTCTCCTTTGGGGAGAGGGCTAGGGTGAGGGCTTTCTAGGCATCTGCACACACTCTCATGGGTAGTCCTAGAGTCAAGAAACAACTTAAAAAGGCGGGTGCCCGAGCTGATGAATGTTACTGGATCTTGCACTTGGAAATACTCTTAGGTGCAACATCTGAGTTAGTTAATGGACTTGAGCCATCCAGACGAACTCGCCAAAATTCGATGAGCAAACGCTGTATTGCCTAATATACCTTCTTTCTCGAAAATACTAATAATAGGAAAAATCGGAGAGTGACAGAAGAGGCATAGAGTGATGGAAGAGCGATAAGTCTCGAAAAACTAGAACTAACTACCTACCAAATCGTGCTAAAACACATATAACACGCTTTAATGGTGCTAAAAAATCAAGTGCCAAGGTAAACGATAGACTCATGCCACACCAACGGGTTGGTTTGAGTGTTAGATCCGGTAGGATGAAACACGCAATAGGGGATGAAAGAATCGATTTGTGGTCAATCAATGCTTAATGAAAGCCCTGACTCGCACATCAATACAGTTGGCAGCTTGCCAAATTGTGAAGACGTGCCGCCGGAAGAGTTCTATACTTGGGAGCGGGATGCTAAAGCCGTGAATCTTTTGGATATATCAGCACCCTTTCAATTGGTTGGACGGCAAGGGCAATTCCAGCGAATCACCCAAGTTTTAGCGCGGGATGGCAACTTGCTGATTGTGGGAGTGCCGGGAAGTGGACGGCGGACTCTGGTAAGGCGGGCGGCTGGGGAAGTTGGAGTTAAGATCCTGGAAGTTGATTGCATCCGGGCTACCGATGGTCAACGCTTTGTGCAACTCCTTTGCGATAGTATAGACCAGACTTTTCAAGGTGCAACGGCTCAAGATCTAATACGAGAGTGGATTGAAGGCAAGGTAGTTGAATTATTTGTCCTGAAAGACGAAGGAAGTGGCAGAGTGCGATTGAAACCTGTTCGCGCACAGAGCCAAGAGCAACTTTGGCAGGCATTTGAGGGATTACTCGATCTTCTGCAAGGGTTGGCAGAGTCTTCGGGCGAACGGGTGGTGCTGATTTTGGAAAGCTTCCCCCACATCCGTTCTTGGGATCGCCATGGGGTGTGGGAAAAATTTTTGAGGCAAGAGATTGAGCGTCAGACTCAGGTGAGTTATGTACTAGTGGCAACGATCGCAGAAATCACTATTCATCCCGATGAACCGGACAATCATTTGGAAATTGTGCAGCTAGCTCCCCTCGCCGATGATGTGGTTGCTGCTTGGACACACGATGTCTTGCATGCCGAAGGGCTGACATTCGATCCGCGATCGCAAGCGCTGGAACTCTTTGTTAATGCGGTGCAGGGACACTTAGGCGATGCTTCGGCACTGGTGCGACGCCTCAAGTCGGTACGAGTTTCTGACGGGCTAATTCGTGATCGGCACGTCCAGCAGGCAATTCAAGAACTGCTCGCTGACTTATCAATGGTTTTTGAGTCATTACTCATGCTGCTTCCAGCGAATCAAGCGCATCTGTTGGAGTCTCTGGCATTAGACCCTACTGATAAGCCCCAAAGTCGAGATTACATTCATAAGCATTATCTGTCGAGAGGGGGAAGTCTTCAAGGTGCGATCGCGGGGTTGCAGCACAAAGGCTTGATTTATGGTTCGGAGCAAGGTTATCGATTGGCTTTGCCTCTGTTTGCTTTGTGGCTTTGCCAGCGCTTGAGTTGATGGGAAATTCAGTATCATGCCCTCAGAATAGAATTGGAGGGCATATACAAACTGCGGTACACTCTTACCTCTCTCCAAACCTCTCTCCTACAAGGAGAGAGGCTTTGATTCTTACTCCCCTTCCCTACAAGGGAAGGGGTTGGGGGTTAGGTTATTCTGATGTACTTCACGCAACTGAGAAATGCTATATTCTGCCTATCAGCGCCTATCTGTGAAGGTGGCATTATGACTCAAGAACTAATCGACCTAAGAACTAGCATTGTAGAAGGACGCTATGCAGATGCTTTGGCGATTGTAGATGAGCTAGAGGGGATGAGTAAACAAGCAATCCTCCGTAATATCGAATCGTTTCTAGTCAGAATGCTGGTTCACTTGATTAAAAACCAAATTGAGCAGCGTTTAACTAATTCTTGGGTAGCTTCAATTTCAGATTCTCTTAGGCAAATTCAAAAATTAAATCTCAAAGAGAATAAAACGTCTTACTACATCAAACAAGATGAATGGGAGCCTTTTTTAGAAGAGGCTATTGAGGCGGCAATTCGTCCGGCAAGTGTGGAAGTTATGGATGGTGCCTATAATTCATTTCAACTCTCAGAATTGGTGGATAGAACAGAGATAATGATGACAGCTCAGAGATTGCTCGATTTAACGTATGAACATTCGGCAAAGACGTTACCAGCAATTATTGATGAGAATTTAGTTCAGCTACCAGGAGGGGAAGAGTGGAAAGAGGGTAGGCGATAACAGTGGCTCTCGTGCTGCTTTGTTCGGCAAAACCACCCAGTCACCAACCACCAGTTCCCAGCCACGTCAATTCTATGAATGATAATAACGATCAAGATGATTTAAAACAACTGAGAGACTTGTTATTTACTTTTGGAATTCTATTTATTTTTGTCTTCCTTGTAGTATGGATTTTGCTTTGGGCAATTAATGTCGTACCCATTCGGGATAGTTTTAGAGTATTCCAAGAAAAAGATGATCCAAAACCAGGGATACTGAGAGAGTAATTAGTGTGCAATCTGCTGTATGTCTTCAGAATCGTTAATCAAACTAAGTGATAGTCTTCGGTCGTTGTACATCAAG
>NZ_JADEWY010000231.1 GCF_015207375.1 Coleofasciculus sp. LEGE 07092
AATTTGTGCGATCGCACGGAGTTTTTTCTCTGCAAATTGTGGCAGGAATCTCAAGCCTCTGTTTCTGCCACCCAGGATTAAGTTAGGGCGCACTGCGGTGCGCCTTTTTCTGATGTTAACTATTTACGCTTTAGAGCTGCTCCCTTGTCAATTGACTAACAATATTCTTGTTTATTTTTGAATCTTGCTATTAACATCAGCAAGCGTGCTTATTGGCAGTTTCTTTTGAAGATAGACTACCCAATCAGAGTCTAGGGACTTGTTATAACTTGCTTACCATATCAAATGTCTCTGAACCCAAGGGACTGGGTGTCCAATTTTTAACAGTCTGTCGTTTTGCTAATAACGGCTGAGAGTGAACGATGGGCAAACGTACCGCTTCGTTATACAAAATCTCATCGACTTGTGCATAAATTTTAGTCCGCTCCGCCTTATCATTGGTTGCCCGTCCCTGTTCTAAAAGCTTGAGAATGTCTTCATTTTTCCAGCCGCCCAAATCCTCGGTTGCACCAGAACCGAAGTGAGCGTAGTAAAAATTATCAGGATCACCATAATCTCCCGTCCAACCCAACATAAAGGCTTGAAAACCTGGGGATTTTCTGCGATCCTCTAAGTAAGCTGCCCAATCTTTGGTTTGCAGGTTAACGCGAATACCAATTGCACTCAGTTCGGCGGCGATCGCTTCCGCAATGGGTTTGGGGGTAGGAAAATAAGGACGGCTAACGGGCATATACCACAAATCTAGGTCAAAACCATTGGGGTATCCAGCCTCAGTCAGCAGTTGCTTTGCCTGTTCG
Organism: Coleofasciculus sp. LEGE 07092; assembly: GCF_015207375.1. Classification (GTDB taxonomy): domain Bacteria; phylum Cyanobacteriota; class Cyanobacteriia; order Cyanobacteriales; family Coleofasciculaceae; genus LEGE-07092. Next base: position 798 of record NZ_JADEWY010000231.1, read on the forward strand.
GGATTGTAAGGATAGTCTGAAACCTGTTCTGACTGATACTCTTGCAGAGAAGGTGGCGTGAAGTGACTGTCATAATTACCCAACTCACCCCAGAAGGCTTTAACGATTTCCTCTTTATTAATGGCTTGCGCGATCGCTTGACGTACCTCTACCTTGGAAAGTGGCTCATAACTAGGATTGAGTGCCAGGTAGCCAACATTCAAAGAGGGACGGGAAATGGCTTCTAAGTTGCTATCGCTGTTAATTTCTGGAAATTGATCGGGAGCCAAATCCACGGTAAAATCAATCGTACCCGCGCGTAGTTGCGCTAACCGTGCTGCCGGATCGGTAATAAAACGCATTACCAACTGGTCGGATTTGGGTAAGTCAGGTTTCCAATAGTTGGGGTTTTTTTCCAGTACAATGCGATCGCCTGTACGCCATTCTTTGAAAACAAAGGGACCTGTTCCCACTGCTAGAGAAGCTGGGGTTCCATATTGAGCACCTGCTTTCTTAATGGCATCCGGACTCGCTATGCCAAAGTAACCTGAAGATATTGCCTCTGAAAACCCCGCAAACGGCTGCTGAAGGATAAACTTAATCGTATAGTCATCCTCTACCACGATATCTTGCAGGATAGAGTCGGAACTTCCCTTATACCCCCCAAACAAATTACCCCAAATCTCGTAAATTTTACCCGCATCTCGATAACCAAACTCGCTTTTGGGGTTCCACCAGCGTTCTACGTTAAACCTCACCGCTTCGGCATTAAAATCAGTGCCATCGTGAAACTTAACTTGCTCTCGCAGCTTAAACGTCCAAGTCTTACTGTCTTCAGATACTGCCGAATCAGTCGCTAACCCTGGTTCTAATTCCGTGGTTCCTGATTTGGTTTCCAGCAGCCGATTGTAAATTTGATGCTGTACTACGATAGAGTTACCATCGGTAATATTCCCAGGTTCTAGGTTCACTGGTTGTCCACCGGAACCGAAAACAAGCGTGCTAACTGGAGTTACGGAACTGGTGCTGGTTTGGTTAGAAGGACTATCGCAATTTGAAAGAGCGATCGCAAACGCAAACGCCACAATAGCCAGAATAATCGACTGAAGGAGCGATCGGTGTTTCAGTGTGATCGCGCTTTGCTCAAATGAGGACACGGCAAGATTTCTCACTATCTGTCCAATCAATACCTTACCGCGTCAAGCCACCAAGTTATACAAAATCTACCAGTAACGGCAATAGGCAATAATAACAGCTCAATTTTAACCTAATACGGATGACAGGATAAATAAAGCAAAGTCACTCTATCCTGTAAATAGAGCTTAACAAAGAAGAGCTTAGTGTTAGTGTTGGGAACAGCGGTCAAACATCTTTTGGTAGGTTTCTTGAAGTCCTTGACTGTCAACAACAACTTCTACTCTAATTTTAGAACAACCATGATGTTTTTGAAGGGCGATCGCATCTAAAAGATGGCTGAGGGCTCTTGGAGAAACAAATTCACCCTTAACCGTATAACCGATATCAGCACTGGAAACTGAGCAATGTTCAACCCCCTGAACTTCTCCTTTTCCTAAATCAATTTCTGCGAGTTGTTTGGTTTCAGTCCCAACTTGTTCGATAATTAATTTCTCTCGTCGAACTGGCACTTCTACTATCCGGGTATCGATTTCTTTACGAACTACAACTTCGCCAACTTTCTGTTTACTGCGGCTTACGACTAGTCGCTCTTCGAGCAAGCGAATAATTTCTTCCTCCATTTCCTCTGAAGCTTCCTCCAATTCTTCTTGTTCTTCGGTTCCTATCAGTTCAGTGGCTTCTGTATGAGCGTTATTACGCTCCCCTGTCTCAGAAGAATTGATAGCATCTGTATTCGTTATTGACGGCTTGGATAAATAATCGTTAACTTCGGTTACTCTGGCATGATCAAGCTGGTATTCCGGCAGGTTTTTCAGTTCCTCTTGCGGGAAATCTACCACAAGCAAACGGTTCAATGTATCCACTTTTTGAATATATTTACTGCTTAACTCAAACCGAGAGGAGCTAGCTTGAACTTCTGATTGAGAGATGAGCATATTCAGGTGGCTATTCTTATCGACGGAAAAATCCTCAATCCTCCCCAGAACTTGACCGTGTAGGTTTACTACTGTAAAAGATACTAGCTTCTGTCTGAGCTTTTGTAATAACTCATAAACTCGCACTTTTCGATTTGTTAACTTACTTTTATTTACAGACATTTCTTCACCCCTAGTTCTCGATATAAACAAAATGTTTTAAAAGAGCAGGCAGAGCCTATTTTTGGCTTTACCTGCATCTGTTTTATACCGTTGACTCAGCAAAAATATGTATCAATGCTGGCATTAATATCCTATTTCTCTTTACGGATAACTGGATTGCCTTCAACATCAACATCTAACTCTTCGCGGCGCACTTTTTCCTGTGCTTCTACGGTGTCGCGCTCGACTTCCTTCCGGACACCAACTTCTTCGCGGACAAAGGCTTTCTTCTGAATATCAGCAGATTCTTCGTAGACTTCCATATGAGCTACTTCACCTTCCTTAAAATCTACGGATCCAGGTTGAACTTCTTGAGTCCCGCTAGCATTTCGCCGCTCAATGATTACCCGTTCTTTCTCTACTGGAACAGAAACTTGCGCAGTATTTGATTCAACTCGCTTGCCAACAGCAACTTCACCAGCTTTGTATCGATCTTTGTTGGCAATCAGTTTCTCTTCGTACAGCTTGAGAGTTTTGTGATTCCCTTCCGTCACGTTGTAGAGAGCTGGTTCATGATCATAGCGATAGTTGCTGCTATTGTAACGGGTGGTATCGGCAACTTGTCCACCACTTTGAGCCACGGTGGGGCGGTAAATATTTCTGACCTGTTCTTCGTAATCGTAGCCAATGGTCATGTTGTCGTGGTATTCAGGCAAGCTTTCTGCTTGTGCTTTGGTCATACCTGCAACATAAACGCGATGGTTATCGTAATCCATTCTTGCCTGACCTACAGGCAGCAAGGCTTTCTTCCCAAATACCCAAAAACCGGTGTCAATTACAAGGTAACGGAAACGACCCGTTTCATCAAGAAGCGCATCGTGAACTGAACCAATTTTTTCATTTCTGTCGCTGTAGACATCGTAGCCTTTAATATCGTCACCGCCAAATATTTCTTCTCGGTAGTTGGGGTAAAAGTCTGCAAGTTTTACAAGAGCCATGCAATTTCCTCCTAAGATATTTTTAAGTACAAGTATTTGCACTTATACTTATGTTGTCTTCCCTTACATCCTAGGCAAATAAAGAGTTTCATATCATCTGACCAATGGTATAGATTATTTTTATAAGCAAAAAGCCCCCTCAAGTTATAGAGGAGACTTTTGTGCCTGATGATTATCCTGGCACTGAGCTATTTTGGCAGGAGGCAACCCTCCAACTATCTTCGCCGCTGCCGCGTTTCACAACCGAGTTCGGGATGGATTCGGAGTGGTGCCACGGCGCTAACAACACCAGGAAAG
>NZ_JADEWY010000232.1 GCF_015207375.1 Coleofasciculus sp. LEGE 07092
CCCTATTTCTGGTATTCAACTGGGTAACGTATTTGTCGGTATACAACCGTCACGGGGTTATGATATTGACCCAGCACTGAACTATCACGCCCCAGATTTAGAGCCAACTCCTGCGTATCTGGCATTTTACTATTGGTTGCGGCAAAAATTTGGGGCGCAGGCAGTCGTTCATGTGGGTAAACACGGGAATTTGGAGTGGTTGCCTGGTAAGAGCTTGGCGCTGTCAGAGACGTGTTATCCAGAAGTGGCGCTGGGTGCCATGCCTCATCTGTATCCTTTTATTGTCAACGATCCTGGAGAAGGCTCTCAAGCCAAACGCCGTTCCCAAGCGGTGATTATCGACCATCTGACTCCCCCAATGACTCGCGCCGAATTGTACGGTTCTTTACAACAACTTGAAGGATTAATTGATGAGTATTACGAGGCGCAAAGCTTAGACCCTTCCAGGTTATCTGTGCTGCGCGATCGCATTATTCAACTTATCTGTAAAGAAAATCTCGATAAAGAGTGGGGAGTGGGCTTCTGCCGTGAGGCTTCGACGGTGAGCTCAGCCGAACCGCGTCAGCCGAACGGGAGTATAGACAAGGGAGAAGTGTCTAAATCTACAATTCCTACTCATCTTTTAAATCAAATCGATGGGTATCTTTGTGAATTAAAAGAAGCCCAAATTCGAGATGGGTTGCATATCTTTGGGAATTGTCCCCAAGGGCGTCAACTGCGGGATTTGATTGTAGCCATTGCCCGTCACCCTAGCAAAAATCGCCTGGGTTTAACCCGCGCCCTAGCTAAAGATTGGGGATGGGATTTTGACCCTCTTACCACGGATTTGGGATTACCCATTTCAGAGTTTGGATTAGAACCATCTAAAATCCCAACTCTAAACTCTAAAATCAAAACGGTGGGTGATGCGATCGCACAATTAGAACAAAAAGCAGCTACTTTGATAGAATATCTGATCCCCACTCCCGTTCGGATGTTCGGCGAAGCCTCAGTCGAGCCGCTGACGCTCACGGCAAAAGCCCATTCTCCATTCCCTACTCCCTTCATTGGAGATGCCACCCAACAAGAACTTGACTGGATACGCGATCGCTTATTGCCCAGTCTCCAGCAAACTAACCAGGAACTAATCCAACTCCTACGAGGATTGGATGGGCGATATATCCCCAGTGGTGCGGCGGGCGCACCCACCAGAGGACGCCCGGAAGTGCTACCGACGGGGCGCAATTTTTACTCGGTTGATATTCGGGCGATTCCGACAGAAACAGCGTGGGATGTCGGACGTAAGGCAGCGGAAGTGTTAATTGAGCGGTATACTCAGGAAAATGGCGAGTATCCTAAAACCATTGCTCTTTCTGCATGGGGTACGTCTGCCATGCGCACAGGTGGCGATGATATCGCAGAAGCGCTGGCGTTGCTAGGAGTGCAGCCGATTTGGGATAGACCGTCGCGCCGAGTTGTGGACTTTGAAATCCTTACCCTATCAGCGTTGGGGCGTCCTAGAGTGGATGTGACGCTGCGCATTTCTGGCTTCTTCCGGGATGCGTTTCCCAATTTAATTGATTTATTCGATAGTGCGGTGGTAGCGGTAGCAGCACTCGATGAAGCGCCAGAGCAAAATCCGTTAGCAGCGCAAGTGAAACAAGAAGCAGAATTTTGGCTGGAGGCTGGGTTGAGTCGGGAGGAAGCAGAAGTGCGATCGCGTTACCGTATCTTTGGTTCTAAACCAGGGGCTTATGGTGCGGGGTTACAAGGTTTAATCGAAGCTCAAAACTGGAGCGATGAGCAAGACTTGGCTCGGGCTTACATTAATTGGAGCAGTTACGCCTACAGCCGCACTCCTCCGCTCTCCAGCTCCTCCGCTCCCCAGCCCCCCAACTTCCCTGCTTCTACCACAGGGGTAGCAGCACCCGAAGCCTTTGAGCAACGCCTCAAACAGATGCAAGTGGTTTTGCACAATCAGGATAACCGGGAACACGATTTACTTGATTCTGATGACTATTATCAGTTTCAGGGAGGTTTGACAGCAGCAGTACGGGCATTGACAGGGAAGAATCCCCAAACCTATTTCGGCGATAATTCCATCCCTGAAAACCCCAGAGTGCGGCAGTTACGGGAAGAAATTGCGCGGGTGTATCGTTCTCGCGTGGTTAATCCTAAGTGGATTGAGGGGGTGATGCGCCACGGTTATAAGGGGGCGTTTGAGATGGCGGCGACGGTGGATTATTTATTTGCTTATGATGCGACTGCTAATTGTGTAGAGGATTATATGTATCAGGGAGTTGCTGAGGCGTATCTATTTAACCCAAAGGTACAGGAGTTTATCCACCAGAAGAACCCGTGGGCATTGCGGGATATGGCGGAACGGTTACTGGAGGCACACCAGCGATCGCTCTGGCAATCTGTTAGTCAGGAGACTTTAGAGGAATTGAGAGCGATCACACTAGAAGCGGAGGCGACGGTTGAAGCAACAAGTTTCCCTGCTACAGGAAGTAGGGAGTAAGGAGTAGGGGAATTCTAAACACGAACATATCATTAAGTCCCTAGTAAAACCAAGGACTAATGACTAAGAACCAAGGACAAAACTTTAAAATTTCACATTCAACCCTTTGGGAAAATATACCCATTCTTTCAACACTTGCATAAGTTTTGAAAAGATAGATTGCCGCTGAATTCCCAGAGCTTCATTATAGCTGACATAAGCTTGTTTGTAACGACCTAACTGATGCAGGGCTAGTCCTCGGAAAAGTAAAGCCGTGGGATCATTCGGTTGAATTGTCAGGGCTTGTTCAAAACTAGCGAGGGCTTCAGAGTAGCGATTCAAATGAGTCAGCATACCGCCGCGCTTGATCCAAGTGTCGGAATTATCAGGTTGAACAGCTAACATTTGCTCGTAACTGGCAAGGGCTTCGGAATATTGACCTAAACTAGCTAGCCTTTCGCCGTTTTGATACCAAATTTCGTAGTCGTGATTTTGAGACTCTGTACTAAGTGTCATTTTGAATATTTCCTTGAAGTTGAGTGATACTACTCTCTTTGTAAGAGTGAGAGAAAAAAGATAGATTAGGTAAAGTTGCAGCAATCTTGTTTAAAGCTGCGTTGCCTTTTATCCTTCAAAAGCCCAAGGACATTGGCAGGAAGTTATTCTGGAACAGTAGTTTTACTGGGATTGGAACTTCACTATCACTAATGTCGTCAAAGACTCTAGAAAAGGCTTATCTGGTTGACTACTGCTTTTGTGAATTAGCCCTTGTGGGTTGATATCCAGTTGCGCTCAAATTAATGGCTACCTTACTTCCTCAATTGGAAGTGGAGTACCTTTGATGGCAATTGGTATAGAACGATGCACTCAGATATCTTCATTAACCGACTTGATGGCTTAATCTAATGTCAAGGCACCTACTTAAAACAACTGGAGATGCTACCCTTATAAATTTAATATCGTTTCCTATTTCTTCCTCTAGATAAATTTCGGCTATTGCAGCACTACCCTATTACCGATAGGAATGGGGTGATACTGAGCGAGCGGTACTACTGGCACGAAAGGCAGAAGATACCTCGGCAGAACCAGCCACCACTATGCCAAAATCCAATAAAGGTGAGACACTTTCCGTCATTTCCGATAAAATCTGTATAGGATTAGAAAACTCAATTGATGGGGCATTGGTGAATCCACGAATGGATCGGCAATGCCTTTTCGTATATAAAAGTACCTAATTTTTAAGGTTATTGTCTACTAAAATAGTGTTACTTCAATGAATCTTTAGAAATTTGAGGGTTATGTGAAGCTTGTGACTTGTTGGGGGATAGGGTACTGAGATTTAGAATTAATAGCTTTGAATAAAATCCCCCCTACCCCTACTCTATATGCGTGACAAGTTATTTATCTTCCTTAGGCAGCTTGGAACAAGTATGCTTCCACAGGGGACGCTTCTGCACCTTGGACGGTTGAGAGTCAGGCAGAGTTTTCTCCAGCATAAAATAAATCTGAGGGGTAGCGGGACTTAAACAAATATCAACCCCAAATAAAGCCCAAACTGGCTTTATAGGCGACAAATACGTCCCTATTCTCATTCAACCAAGCCATAAAACGACTCGACATCGCTGTACGAAACGCTTCTAAAGCGTCGGCAAAAGTGTTTAAAGGTTTATTCGCCCACCTTCGTCTCAATCCTCCCGTTAAGGTGTGCCATAAAATAAATGTATAGGCACAGAACACCAGAATAAAATGTCTGAGCAAGCTTCTATAATCCCTGAC
>NZ_JADEWY010000018.1 GCF_015207375.1 Coleofasciculus sp. LEGE 07092
GCGGCTTGCAGCCACTTCCTGAGATCTCAAATGGGTTCTATAGAAGCCATTCAAGTGGACTTACATTACAAGGGTAAGGTCTTAGCAGTTTAATGGGTACTCTATTTACGCCGCGCTGTACTAGTCTAGGAGGAAATGCTCAATAGACAGGGGAATGGGTTGGATTTCCCCTGACTCGTTTTCTCTAGCATTCAAGGAATCCGAGGCGGAAAATGGCTTTTCTGTTGCCAATGGCTCATTAAGCCCCAACTCACCTAGCTTAGTTAATACTAGCAACGACAGCCCCGTCTGCTGAGCCGCTTCCTGGAGCGTGAGGGAGGTGTTACGAACTTGGACAAGAAAGCTCTCAACCTGGTACACAATAGGGTCATCAGCAGGAGTATACCCCCTAGCGATCGCCACGTTTAATCCTCTCTCAATATCTAGGATGGAAACTTGACGATTTTTGCTAACAATTAAAACATCAGGATTGAGAGCTGAGTGGGACGAAGCTACATCAGATGCGGCTATCTTTTCATCCGGCAGAATTTGCACCCCATAATCAATGCCCACACCCTCACCACTGGCTAAAGCGGGAACTAGGTCAAAGGCATAGAGGCGCTCTGTCCCAGAAAGCGATCGCGTTTTCACCCAGAGGTTGGTAATATATGCCTCAGTCGCACCAGGAAATTCCAGTGGCTCGATGCGCCGCAGGAACAGGGTCTGGGATTGATGCGACTCTATCGGGTAGTCGGTTGTGTAGGTGATTTTAGACTGGTCTGCCAACAAGATCGAGCTAATCACCTCATCCGTTTGGGAAAAATCAATAGCCGTTGCTCGACCCGGATAGAGATTAACCTTCAACGATTGAGACACCGCATCAGAGCGAGATACCGTTCGCAGTGCAGGAGTTTGGGCGTGCGCTCCTTGGGGGGGAACCATCACTCCCATTGTCAATAGAGAAAAACTCAAACTAAGAATTAACCGACGCATCATTGGACAAACATAAAAGACTCAACAACCACAGAGACAGGCGTTCCTTTTGGCACAATGGCGATATTGGGGCGAGAGAGACGTTCCTGAGTCTGGCTAGATGAACGCTCTTGAAGTCGCTCCGCCAAGGGCTGAAAGAAGCCCTGCAAGGCGGCGGCTAGCAAGTCAGGGGAGTCTCTGGTCGTTGTGGTCGTCGTCGTCGTTGTGCTGGTGGTGCCGTCTCCCCCGCTGCTTGTGCCAGATGAAGCACTTGAAACAGTTTCTGGCAGGTTCACTATCTCGCCGATTTTACCGACTGAACTGAGGACAGAAATCAGAATATCTTGCTTGGCAATATCTGGACCTGGGTCAAAATAACCGGAGGCTATTAACGGTCTGTTATCGGCTCCCCGAATTGAGAGCGCCAGCGGATCAATTTGTTGCTGCACAATCTGCCCATCAAGTTCATACACAATCGCTACGACTTGCTGATTGACCAACCGATTGGACGAAACCGATACAATCTCAGTAATTAGAGCTGTCCCCTTTGGCAGGGCTACTCGACCGTTCACGCTCCGCAGAGGTTCGGTCAACGTAATTACATATTTTTGCGGCAATGGTGTACCACCGGAGTCCCAATACATTGGCACAGCTACTTTGCCAGAGGCAGAAGTCCCAATCGCCACTTGTTTATAGGAGTTGGTGGGGCTAGTCACCATTTCAGGGGAAACCTCCCTAGAAGCGATAGCCGTTCTTTGCACAGTCCGACGATTGAGGATAATGCCCTTTTCTCCTGGACTAGAAAACGGCTGATTGGGGACAGAAGGATTGGGTAAAGCAGATCGGGAGCCGATAACGACGGTGGGAATACTTCGTGTAGAATCTGACGGGGTTGGGTTGTTGCCTGTAACCTGACGCTCTGAGTTGGGGTATTCAACCGATACAGGAGCTGAAGACGTTGAACCGACTGCGGAGATTGCCCCATCCGTACCTGCATCCACTGCACCTGCTTCAGAGGATGAGGACACTCGACTTTGCCCTAATGTGGCTAGCTTTTCCCATCGAGCAAACGGATCAATTTCCTCTTGCTCTGGTTGTGCTTGTGCTTCCGGTGCAGGTGGGGATGGAGGAGATGAAAATACCCGAATAGAGCTTGGTCTAGTCTCACTCTGGTCGGGGACAGGGGGAGATGATAGCGATGGCGGTGAAGATGGCGGAGTTTGAGGCGGTTTTGGGTCAGGGATGTCAGAAAACGTTCGCCGGGGTCGAGTCGAGGAGGGCGATACTGTAGGCGGGGGTTGAGATGGCGCAATTTGTTCTTGTTGCTGATCAGAAGGTGATTCGGATTTTTCAGCCTCGGATGGCTGGGACGGTTCAGGAGTTTCTCTCGTCTGTGTCTCTTGCGCTTGATTATCGCGGATAGATTTTCGTTGCTCATTAAACGCCATCTGAGCTTTTAATTCACCCGTCTCGTCTTGCTCAAACGTCGTTTCTTCTTCTGTTTTAGGAGAGGACGCTTGTTCAGGTGAAGGCTTGCGGCTGATAAACACATTCCACAACAGGATTCCAATCAGCACTATCGCTCCCGTAGCCAGGAGAATAAATCCCATTCGCACGATTCCCTGTTCGGAGAAGGGGCGTTCTGATGGCTGCTCTTCATCCTGGAGCAGCATATCTTCTTCCTGGAGAAGCTGATCCTCTTCCTCATCGTATCCAGCCAGTTGCTTGCTCAACTCTGGATCTAAGGGTGGAGTATCAGAGTCTTCATAGTGTTGCGCCTTTGATACCTCATCCAATTCACCTTCACTGTTGTCTATTCCCTGTTCCCTGTTCCCTTCTTCAACACCTTCACTGTTGCCTATCCCCTCTTCCCTGTTCCCTTCTTCAAACAATTCATCAATATCAGCTAGTTTTTCTCCTGATGCCATCTACCTTGTCTCCTACTCAGGAATATATTCACTCATTCGGACAATCTCTAAGCCAGCACTCCTCAGCTCGTAGGCTTTTTTCTCAAAAGAATTTGAATCTTCCCCAAACGTGGGTTCTTGAATGGGTGTTGCTTTCAATCGGAAGGTACGGTTAAAAGGAATTCTCTCGTCTTTCCCTATCTCCAAATCCACCAATACTCTGGTGGCAACCATATCAACTTCCCACGTTCCTGGAGCCATTTCCCGTGGCTCGGACAAATAACTAATAATAACCGTCTGTCTTGCCTGTCCTGAAAAAATACCAGGAGGCACTAATTCTGCCAATTTGGGCAGAGATGCCTTTCCAAATTCTGGCTCCATTAATAGGGTGGCGAAATAAGTACTCAGAGGAACTTTGCCCCGCTCAACCCGAAATCCTGGATCAGTCTGGTTAGTTCCCGGAATTTTCTGTTCCCAGTTTAGGGCTAACTGTGTCCATTTTTCCACAAAATTTTTAATCGTCTGTGGATATCTGAAATTAGCTTTTTCCTCGGAAATATAGATAGTCTTGCCATCTACAAGTTGTGCAAAGGTTGTCCGTCGCTTGGCAACAGCGTTAACCTTGGCGGCTGCATATAAATCTAGAACTATCGAGATAGCTGTTAATCCAGTCAAAGCCAGAAAGCATACCGCCAGAATATTTCTGGCTTTAGGAAGAATCGGCTTATTAACTTGTTCACGAACTTGCTCTTTTATCGATGGCATCAGATTGAACTCCTAACCACTGTAGTTAACAAATCTGACGTTAAACTCTTGAGAGAGCCAACATTGGCAGAGATAGCTCGATAAATGGCAATTCCACCCCCTCCAACTAAGGTTAAAGCCAACACAGGGGCGAATAAAGACACAAAGAAACTAAAAGCCAAATCGCTAATGAGTTCACCGCCAGAACCCACTATAATAGTGGCAATTAAACCCACTAAAATATTGTAAGACAGTTGCACTCCAAAGAGGCTGATATAACTCGTTGCCCAGCCAATTGCTGGTCTTCCTTGAATCGGAATTAAGGACGCGCCAAATGCCAGGGGAGAGAGTAACGCCGTTAGGAGCAGAGATGCCTCCAAAATATTGACAAAGCTCCACTGAACTGCCCATAAAATTGTCCGAATAATGGGAATAGTTTTATCCCGCAAAAACTGCCCCGGATCTAAGACCAAATCGAGACTTTCTTCCGCCGATAAAATTGAAAGGTTAGAGATGAACTCTCTTAAGGCATTTAGCACCCCAGCTTGTTCTTCAGCGTCAGCAACAATTTGCTGAGCAATGGGATACTTTTCCCGGTAGCAGTCCTGCATCTCAAAACCCACTTTGGTTGTACATTCGTAGTACAAATTTTCAATTTGCTGCCGTGCAGCATTGGTTATCGCGAGTTTATTAATGGCTTGCTGAAAGGTAGTATCTATTAGCTGGATTTCGAGAACCTCGTTGACCCGGTTGTAGGCATAAGTTCGGGTCAGTAACACCGTGTCGGCTAACAGATTGCCGTTGGCTCCTAGAAAAAAAGCAATCACAATGGGAGGAACCAGCATTGCTGGCAGTCCACCCCAGTCCTGCCGCTGTACAATTTCTACACCTTGGGTCATCGCCAAATAGAGAATTGAAAGGGCAGCAATCAGCAGTCCGAGTTGAATAATTCCAGACCACAATACATTATCTGGGTTAATAACCGACTCCCACACCTGATTCCAAGAGTCGGCTGTGTTTTGGGCTAAGTCAACGGAAGCCTTGAGAATTTTTAGTCCCGCTTCCGTTGGATCAGCTTGAGCGAGAAGATACATCGTTCCTACTTTCTTTAACGTTGAACTAGAGGGCGATTACCAGCAAGCATCGTCATCCCAAGCTGCTGAGATGCCAAATTTCCAGCCGAGACGCTACGACGCCGTTCGGCTGTGGTGCTGGCGGAGACTTCTTTGGCAATTTGTGCTGTCAGAACATTTTCGTAGGCTCTATCAATTCGCCCTTGATATTCCTCTTCCAGCAAAGCTTGGTTGGTTTGGGCTAATCTGCCATTTTGGTCAGCCAGTACCGCCAGTTGAATAGATTGAGCAAATTCCTGTTGGGATATCAGTCCCGTCTGGGCTGAAATATTCTGCATAATTTGCTGAGTAACATCCAACTCTTGGGATTCTTGAGCCAATTGTTGATTGCTTTTAGCTAAAGAGCCACTTTGCTGAGCCGCCTTGATGCTATTGGCGACAACTGCCGCTGCTTTTTGCGTATTTTCCTGGCTCTTTTCCTGGCGCTCAATTATCTGCTGCTGCGCCTCTTGGCTAATGGCAGAGCCGTAAGCAATTCCTAGGGTAGCTCGACGTTCAACCTGTTGGTTGTAGTCGTCTCGATTGGCGTAGGAGATGCTTTCGCCTTTGGTTTCCAGGTTTTGGCTTAGCCGCTGTCCAGGGGTTCCAGACTTATCCTCCATGACTTGTTTTTTAAGATTCTTTAAGTCAGGGATTTGAGCAGCTCCTTTGACACTTTCGATTTTTTGGGCTTGGAGCGAGGCTCCATCGCCATTCAACGAAGTAGCAACTTGAATGTCTGGCTCGGAATTGATCCAGCCAGTAATGTCTCGGAAAAAGCTCTGAATGGAACCTCCGATACCTGATGCTGTATTCGAGTTGCTTCCAACTCCTTTTCCACCGCTATCACCAAGAATATCGTCGAACAATCCACTCAGGTCATCAACAATCCCCGTAATGTTATCAATCGCACCCTCAATAGGTTCAATGGCATCATTGACGTTATCATTAACATCACTAATGGTATCTTCGACATCGCTAATGGTGTTTTCGACAGGCGCTACTGTCTCATTGATGTCAGAATTAATACCATCAATCGCCTCATTGATATCGTTGGTTGCATTGTTGATGTCATCTGTCGCATCATTCACGGCATCATTAACCTCGTTATCAACGGATTCAACACCATCATTAGAAGTCGTGGTCTTCTCCTCATCAGCCTCTTGACTTGAGACAGGTTGAGGAGCAACCAGTCCTATCAATAGGATGATAGGAATCAAAATTCTTACCCCTTGTTGAAAATTGATAGTATCAACCTCCTTTACCTTTAAGCTACATGAGAAAAGTTTTTATTCCGGCTGTTCTTAAAATCTTGCTGACGACCAAGATGTTTAAACCCACGACCGTCTTTTAAGGCAGGAATGTACGCTTGAGTAAACGCCTGCAATCCTTTCAACTGACCAATTAAATCATTAGGATATTGAACCAAAACTCGTTGACGTGCTGCCTTCTCTTCGTTGTGATTAGCAACACACGCTAGGGTCATTTCACCGGGATAGTAGCGGGAGCGCCAGAAGCGTCCCCCTGCTTCAATTAACCAAGTTGAATACAAGCCGCTACGCTTGGGGATAAAGGATTCTGTTGCATTGGCGCTAATGATGGCAGGGGGATAATTGAGATAGCGTTGGGCGGCGGCTACCCCAGCATTGGTTAGTCGTCCCGATAGTTTATAGGTCATATTTTGCATAATTTGAGCGCCAGCACTGGCATCACAAATTGTGTCGTAATCCTGAGTAATTAGGCACAGACTAATGCCATCTTTCCTGCCCGTAGCGCACAATTCCCCCACCATATTGGCGAATCCTTCCTTATGGAATAGAACGGATAACTCATCCCCAATAAATAAGCTTTTCGGATGAGAGAGCGCATTTCGCATACAAGCAGCATGGGCGTTAATTGCCAAGATGTAGGCATCATTTTCGTTGCCGAGTCCGGAGAGGGCAAAGAACTTAATCGCCGGATTAGGACTGAAGGTACTAGGGCGACTTACAGCTTTCCCTAATCGAGATGCCAACAGCGCACTAATTTGGCTGTGAATTTGGTTAATTGCAGCTTTATCTAAGTCCTCAAAATTCTTGAGATTTAACCGCTCTCTTGAACAGAATCGTAAGAGGTCGCTTAGGGTTGGCATTTGCTGCCACTTATCAGATTTCCATCCCCCAGTAAAGGCTTCATTGTAACGCTTGATGATTTCTGGATCTTTGAGAAAAACATCCAGCATCCGAATCAGGATTGAATCCACCCGCTGCTGAAGGTGAGGCGCTTTTATTTTCCCCATCGCGATTGCCAGTAGCGCCCGTCTCAGTGATTCTTTCCAGGATTCCTTACGCCGTGAGCGCTCTTTTTTATCAAATTTTCTCAGGTCTGGAGGTTCCATTAAATTTGAGGAACCCGAGGAAATATCGTAGTAGGCTCCGTCGTCTCCCAATAGTTCAATGAAGGTTTTGAAAGTAGATTCGCCACCAGAGGAGATATCCATTCCTACCACCGGGATATTGTAAGCCAATGCTTCGATGGCAAATCGACACCCTAAAATCGACTTCCCAGAACCCGATTCCCCGACCAACAATGCCCGACGAGTATCAGAGTGCATGATATCCACGTACAGAGGCTTACCGCCTCGATGGGAAATGAACTCTATCCCCCGGTTATCGATAGAGCGTGGGATGGTCAGCGGCACAACTCCACTGACTGTAGTACTGTCTAGGGTCAGGCGTCGCTCAGATAGGGATTGACTGCTATGCAGGAGCCATTTAAAGGTAATTGGCAGCGTTTGTAGCCAGATTTCCCAAGCAATATTACGCTCCCGAATTACTTTAGCCGACCCGAAACTGTTCGCCAGAACTGAGCAGGCGTTGTTTAAATCTTCTACATTATTTCGATAGACTAGGAACGCTGCCCCTACCTTGAGGGGCTTAGTCCCCTGAAGCAATCTAGCTTGAGCTTCAAAGGATTCCTGCTGCTTGAGTTCCGCACCAACATCTCTGCCTTGCCCCTTTTTGACGCTCCGCTGTCGTGCGGCTTTAGACTGCTTTGATATCCGGCGTAAGTTATCAATCGCGACAAATTTGTTTCCAGGGGTCAACTCAATCCACGCTTCGGTATCTTTGATATAAGAGTTGGACATAATATCCCAAACGAAGCGAAGCTGCTGGCGAATACTGCTCCAGCCAGGAGGGGGTTCAAACATCGTTAGTACCCCAACTTCTTTGCCCTTTCCCGTTAGATAAACTCGGTCAGGACTGGAGCGATGTTCTGGGCAGGCTGTCCGCCCTTTTTCTCCCTGAATTAACAGGCTAGTAATGTGTTTTTCGTTTCTAATTTCTTCCTGCAACTTGAAGCCATTACGGGTTTCCACAAGCCTCAGCACCTGGGGAACGTCTGGCGCTGGGGTGTCGTTAAATCGCTGCCAGAGCCAATGCCAAATCTCCTCCGTTTGCAAGGGTCTAATTTGCAAGTTCATTTTCGTGCTAAGAAGCACTTCCCAATGAATCATTCCTGATTCAAAGGCTTTCAGGAGTAATTGTGTATAAAATTGTTCACTGGCTGTCAAATTATTTCCACTGAGCGTTCCCCAAAATGAACTCCAACGATTGGTAACCCAATCAATCGTTTTTCCCAAAGCATCTCGATT
Source organism: Coleofasciculus sp. LEGE 07092 (assembly GCF_015207375.1). Taxonomy (GTDB): domain Bacteria; phylum Cyanobacteriota; class Cyanobacteriia; order Cyanobacteriales; family Coleofasciculaceae; genus LEGE-07092. Next base: position 8,349 of record NZ_JADEWY010000018.1, read on the forward strand.
TTGCCCCTGCGCTTTTTCATTCGCTGTCCAGGTACAAAAGAGTATCTGTTCCCATTCTTGTCGCTGTCCAGCTCGTTTCAATTCCTGAATCCGTTTTTGTTCGTTGCGGATAAGAACTGAAATAGCCGGGAAGCGGCAATTTTGAGCGGCTAAATCTAACTCACTTTGCCTATCTTGGTCGAGGCTGTGGCAGCCACAATATAAAGTGAGTTTTTCGCCCTTCGGTAGTTCTTTAAATCCAGCTTCCAAGTTTTGAGCCGCTGCACTCACTTCATGGCTGTAGAGAATATCGTGTAGCCCCTTAACTCGGAAGGCAAAAACAACTTGATACGTTTGACCTTTTCGGAGCAATATTCCCGAAACTTTCCGGTCTTTCTTTTGAATTTCTACCAAACAGCAAATATCCGCTTCATTTTCAAATGGCATGAATTTGTACCTCCCTTTGCCCCTTGGCTTTGAGATAATAATTGGCTTGAGTTTCGACTTGTTATTGACCTGATGACTACTATCACCAAATAATTCGCGCCGCTTGGAGGCTGTCAAGGGAACGTATAGTCTTCCCGCATTGCACCACTCATGTCCAGGGGGACGACGAAATCGATCAGTAAATAGATGGGGTCGTTTTCCCGTCAATAGCCACCAAGAGACAACTAGCCAAAATGCAGTCAGAAAGAATGCTGGCATTCCCAAGCTCAAGAAAAAATTGGTCAGCAGGTAGGCAATTAGAGTCAGTGCTATCCAAGGCAGGATTTGATTGGCAGGAATAAATCCAATACTTGCCTGCTGACCGAGAATTTGATTGACCTTGATGAAATCTCTATCCGGATTGCGTTTTTGCTTGTCCATTTCTTTACACTCATCTACTTAAGTGCCACCCGCGCCAGAGCCATCACCAATAAAGAGGAAAGTGATTACATCTATTGCCAGAACAATGCCAAACGCTAATCCAATTTGAGTGACAATGGGTCGCCAGTCGTTGCCCTGCTGTGCCTGGTTATAAGCAAATAATGCGGCAGCTCCAACTAGCAACAGAAATACCCCCCGAATAATGTTGAAAATGAGGGTAATGGTATCTTCTTGGATTCCTTCTCCACCAGCCGCCTCACCTGCTTGTGAGGCAATATCAATCATGAACTGCTCTAAGCCAGATAGGAATATTGCTCTCGCTGGCGTGTCGAAAATGCCAAAAACAGCGGTTATTGCAATGATGACACTAGCAATATGCCAAAATCGGATTTTGGCTCCTAACCACCGCTCAACAATGGGAATGGCTTTGGCTATGTACCACAAGCCCAGCCCAACTACCGCCGCGAGTCCCCCTACGGCTAAAACGACGGGTTCTTTGATGAATAGGTAAATTGCCACGCCTCCTAGGATAGAAATGAAGGGGAGATCGGCTGATTTTATCTGATATTGATGGCAAAGTTTTTGCCAAAACAATAGGAATTGTCTTTCTATTGCGTCGCTTTCAGCAGTACGGGTTCGAGGGAGTACTTTTCGGGAGTCACTCACAGCTATTTCTCCTATTTATTAACGTTCAATTTCCGGTTCTTCCTCAGATTCTGATGCCGATGGAAGTGCCGCAACAGCTTCAGCTTCTGGCAGTGTGCTGCCAGCTTATAATTTTTTTTAAGCTATTTTCTTCTAGCCAATCCTGCTCTTTGGGATAGTCTGCGCCTCTACCTGTGGTTATAGTTAGTCTCTCAGGCGGCTGTGCTATTAAGTCAGTATCGCTAAGTTAAAACAAAACAAAGGGCATGGGTAGAACACACCAGACTATTCCTGTTCTGATTGAACTTGAAGATCCTAAGCAGCTTTCACCTTCCCCCCTGACCATCAGGAAGTATGATTGCTCAGTCCAACAACAAGAAGCAATAGAAGCAAGTATCAGAGCCATTGGACAAATTCAGCCCCTTATTTGTCGGGTGATTGGATACTCTGAGCCAAAAAGCAAGCGTGGTGAAATTATCGAGGTCATCTGTGGTCAGCGGCGGCACAAGGCAGCACTGAATCTTGATTTGAAGCGGATTAAGGCAATTGTCTATGGCTTCGGAGAGCTAGATGATGCCGATGTTTTAAACATTTCCTTAGCTGACAACTTGCACCATCAATCCCTCAGTCCCCTTGAAGAAGTTGAGGCAATTGTCCGGATCATTGCCCTCCGCCTCCAGAAATCGGTACAAGATGCTGCTACCATCATTTCATCAATCCTCAACAACAACAAACTCTCTTTCTCTAACAACGTTGTTAGTCAGCTTGATGACCCAACTCAGCAAGCTCAATACCTGGCGGTGCGGCAGGTTTTTCTGTCTCACCACCTCAATCCCAAAAGCTTTAATAATCACAAACTGCCCCTGTTGTCTCTGCCGCCAGACCTCAAACTTCCCCTGGCTCAAGGCAAAATCTCAGCATCCCATGCCTTGCAATTGCGAAGAATCGGTTCTCCTGACACCAGGCAGGCGATGCTTTTCAAAGTTTTAGATCAATCGTGGTCAAGCCGCCAACTGAATGAGCAAATTAATCAGCTTGACCCCGCTAATCTCAATAGTCGCAGCAATCCAAGAACTTATCCTAGTCCTAGAACCAGTAGTCCTAGAACCAGTAGTCCTAGAACCAGTAGTCCTAGAACCAGTAGTCCTAGAACCAGTAGTCCTAGAACCAGTAGTCCTAGAACCAGTAGTCCTAGAACCAGTAGTTCTAGAACCAGAAAGGCTACTGCTAGTAACGTATTACCAGCAACAACAGCAACTCCTACCAAGTTGCTCTCAAACGTAGTAGAAGATAAGGGGAACAAGGGTGAGAACGTCAACGCAACCCCATATCACAAAGAAGAAAACGGGCAACAGGCAGGCAAGAGGGAAGTACTTGCCGATTTTCCTTCAGCTTCTACTGTCAAAATTCAAGATATTGAGTCTCTTTTACTGAAGCTCAAGTCTGTCGAAGTGGAAAACCATCCCTTATTGCAGCTCCAGCTACAAGAAATATATAAGCAGCTCTCCACTTTAGTCGAACAGTTATCTTAATGTCTTGAATGTCAAATAGCCAGCTCCACAAGCAACACCAGGATTTACTTTGGAGACTCAACGAACTCCAAATTCCCTTAATAGCTGCTGAGCAGACACTATCTCTTCTCTGTCAAGACCCAAAACTGGGAGAATCCGCCGCCGCCTCAATTGTCTCTTTACGCATTAATAATCAAAGATTATTGATGATGATTGATAATTTACTGGAACTATCTCACTATGATAACAGTACCAAACATTTCCAGTTTCGTTCTCTCAATTTAGCCGAGCTTATCGGGCAGGTCGCTGATGAAATGCTTCCTATTGCTCAAGCTAAGAGCTTACCCTTCAAGCAGGAACTCTCAAACGTCTATGTTTTTGGCGATCGCACCAATTTGAGACGCGCCATTCGGAATCTGATAGACAATGCCATCAAATTCACTCACTTTGGGCAGGTCGTAGTAGAGTGCCGCCAAGACTCAGATCAGGCTCTGTTTGTTGTTCGGGATACAGGATGCGGCATCGCTCCTCATAACCACTCTTCTATTTTTGAGCGCTATCGCCAAGCCCATCATCTCCAGCAAGTTGGTTCAGGGGTAGGATTGTTCCTGGTAAGGCAAATCGTTAATCGCCATGGTGGTTCAATCGGCGTATCCAGTCAGACAGGCAAGGGCAGTACTTTCACGGTTTTTCTCCCTGCCGTACCTACACCAGACTCCTGATTTTCTTGGGTGTACAAATTGTACAGTTGTTAAAGCTGAGGACAAGCACTGCCGCCAACCACCATCGAGCGTCCAGCTTCTTTGGCGGCTTGATCTGCCCTAATTTCAGCTACCTCTTGAGAAGTGGTACGCTCGACTCTTTTAATCTTCACCGCTGGTCTGGCAGCACCTTCTTCAAGAGCGATTTTCTCAACTTCATAATAATCGACTTCTCCAGAGTCAACTTGTGACGGTTGCAAGCATCCCCCTGACTCAATCGCGACCGAGTATTTTTTTGTATCAGGTTTTGTAAAAACATCACCTGTTGACACTAATTCAGCCTTGCTTGGAGCTTGCCCATTATTAACACCATGCAATACAGCAGTTTGGCTTACACATCCATTGGTGTCAGGTTCGGGTTCAACGATTGCTGGAGAGCAAACCTCCCACACAACTTTATAGATGGGCAGTTCGGACGTTTGGTTGCTCTCAGTTGGCTGGCTAAGCCCAACAACATCAGAAGAATTTTCCGCCGTGGTACAACCCACTAAACTTAGAGTTGCGCTACTTACGAGTGCAAAGGTTATAAGTGGCTTCATTTCCCTTGATTTTATTTATTTTTCTCAAGCAGACGCGAGGATTTTAACTAAATGCGTTCAGTTTTTCATCTAACTCTTGTCAGATTCTCAATTAGGACTCCTGTATGAGGCACAGAAGATGAATCATTGATTAGCTAGGGAGGAGAATGCAGAATTAGGAGTTAAAGGAAGTGTCTACTCCCTACGAAAATGGCTATGGTAGCGGCAATGGCTGGGAAACAAATCCTCTTCCTAGTCCCGGTTTAAGTAATGGTTACGGCGACGGACTCGAATCCCCTGAAGTCGGTCTCAGTAATGGTTACGGTGACGGACTCGAATCTCCTGAAGTGGGTCTCAGTAATGGCTATGGTGACGGGCTAACCTATGCAGAAGTCGGAACAACAGGTTATCAGTCTCAAACCAACACGGGCTTTGAACCCGATGGTTATGGCGCTCCCAGCAGTAATGCTCTAGGAGCTGGAGATACTCCCTATCAAACTGACCTTTACAGCGATGGCTATCAAGAAAATGTCTTTGCTGCCAATCAGTTTGATACTCCCTACGGAGAGACTGCCTCTAATCCCGATCCAGAATTAGAACTCTAACTTGTTAATCTTGCTTACGCATTACTAAAGCATTACAATTTCCCCAATCGCGTATGAGCAAGACAATTGCAAGTTAAACACCAGACATGGAGACCAAAAAATCAAAAACTTACCGCTTTTCCCCTGAGCTAATCGAACGGATTCAACTCCTGGCTGACCATGAAGACCTCAACGAAACTGTCATCGTCACTGCTCTAATAGAGGCAGGGCTTGATTGTCTCGAAAAAGAAGCAACCCTCTCTCACTCAAGTTTGCTGACCCGCATCCGGGGCGACTTTGCTGCCGTTGAGCAACGCTATACTGCTATCAATGAAAAAATTGCTTTCCTTGAGCAAAGAATCGCTTCCCTCTCTGCTGAAATTGAGGAGCTTAAGAAGAGGAAAAGGTAGCCCACAGTGCGATCGCCTTTTCCCTCTAGCTAGCCTCCGACTCTGAGAAACACTGCCCTTCGCCTTTTGATTAAGTTTCATCGACGGTCACTCCAATTTCTTGATTGAGTTTTTTTGCCAGCTTTTCAGCCATTTTCATCGTCTTGCAGTACGCGATTATGGTTTAAAATTGTTCGTTAGCCGGAATCTTGGCATGAAAGAAAACATAGTGTCTATGGCTGTGGTAATAGCCTTGTGGCTCAATTGAAGGAAATGGAATTCTTTTGGTTCTAATCTTCGTCATGGGTTTGACCGTATTTTTCAGCTAAATACTCGCAATAGGCTACGCCCTCCGAGTACTCTCTTCCTCTCTTTCCCAGCAAGTTCTCAATCGCCCATTTTTTTCGCCTATTTCTAATAAAGTTATCCAGTTCCCGCCATAGGGCATTTTCGGCGTAACTGTCCTTTTCCGGGAAACAGTTCCGGGGGTCTAACGAGGTTACTGAATCGCTGTAATCCTCATCAGCCTTGTTTTCTGGCAGTTCCCCGTCTGGTAACTCAACTCTTACTTTTTCCGAGGGCGCAGAAAGAGTTCCCAAAGAGTTATCCCCATTTTTAACCGATATTTCGCTCTCAAAAATTGGCTTTTCTACTTCTCCATAAATATAGGAGTTTGGAGCTGGATTTTTAGCAAAATAAGCCTTAGCTTTAGGAGGGCAGTACAGCCCAAAGAAGCCTTGTAATGGGTCTTTTTCGGCGGCTTCTATCCGAAGCTGATATTGGTCTTTCAGGTCTGACACTTGCCAGTCATACACTCTCGCCTTAAATGCCCAATTAACCGTATCCCCTAAACAGATAAATCCGGCATTCCACAGGTCTAGGGCGTTTAATCCCAGGACTGAGGGCATTAAATTCTGTCCACTGACTAACAGTTTCACCTTCTCACTTCTGCCTAAGAGCCAACAAAATCTCAGCAGTTCAGATGCAAATCGTTTGGGCGAAATATCTTCGGCTATCTCTTCTAAAATTCTCTGCCGTGCTGGGTCTAGCCTCTGAGCAAAGGCTTCTACTGTTCGGGTAAACTTGTCTTGATTCACTGAGTTCCATTTGCTAGCAATCTGGCTGTATTCATCAAAAAAGAAAATTATTGGCGGATGATCTGGAGGTTCTCTCCCCTGCTCAATAGCTTTCTCGTTAATATTCAGTCGGTACTGAATCTCTACCGCTACCTCTAGCAGCCCAAAGATGGCTGTTTTGAAGTTTTTGTACTTGGTTTGTCCCAAACAAGTACTTCCCTTTGAAGGCTTGGGGTTGGTCACAATCAGCTCGGAAGAGCCTCCTAAGACCTGGTTAAAGACTCCCAGGATATTTCCTATCAAAACCGTCTTGCCGTCGCCTGTAGCCCCAACCAAGGCTAACTGATGGCATCTTTCTAAGAACTCTACAAAATGAGACAGAGGGGGTTCACTTGCCTTTAATTTTTGCTGAAAAAGTTCCTCTTTTTGTTTGGCAAGATTTTCTTCCCTCAACTCCTTGGGTGGAACATATCCGTGCTTTTGAGGTATCTCGCACCGGATTACCCCTTCCTTCTCCTCAATCACAAAGTAGGGGGTAGGGGTCTTAGTCTGGATGGCACACCATTCTCTCAGTGCATCGGTTTTTAATACCTGATAGTGTTTCGCGTCTCTGAGTTTTAGCCAGAACGCGAAATGAGTCGCCAAGTCTACGGGTTGACGGTCATCGCAGTCACATTTGATGGTTTCATAACTCTGGGTTTTGACTGAACTATTACCAACCTTAATCGAATCAGATTTGGCGTGAACTTGATATCGCCACAGGGCAAAGATGTAGTCTTCACAATATATCTCTGCTAGATTTTCCCGACGCTTTGGCAACTTGGGGGAGTCCGCCTGCAAATACCGCTGTTTCCAAATTTCAGCACTCTTGGTGGCTTTCTCCAATTCCTTGTGAAACTGTTGTGCTGCCCGTTGCTGGGATTGTTGAAGTTTGTCTACCGTCTCTCGGATTTGATTGGATGCATCCTCTAAAATTTCTTTCTGTTTCCGCTCCAGGGCTTGATTGGCTTTTTGCTTAGTTAACTCAAGCTGCTTTTCTCTGGCATCCAGGAGAGCATTCTGTGCATCTAAGTCAGCTTGGATTTTGGCTTCAAGTGATTGAGCCTCACGGTGAAGTATTTGTCGCTCACGAGCTAGAGCTTCCCGTTCGTTCTCAATCTCCTTCAGACTGAACTGCTTGATAGAATCTACTTCAACCAAAAGCATCTGTCGCTCACGAGTGAAAGCGTCTTTGGCTTCTTGGAGAGCTAGAAGCTCCGATTGCTTTTGTAAGTTGAATTGTGCCTCAGCATCCAGTAGCTTTTGTGACTTTGAATGAATTTCTTCCCATTGCTCCGTAGCCCTCTGCTCCCATTTGCTTTGGATGTTCACACATCGGCTCATAATGCTCTGTGAGGCACTTAAACCCACCAGGAGGATAATTAACCTCTGACCGGGAAATCGTGCCTGTATGGATGCCACCGACAGCGCTATACACAATCCGGCTACACTCAATAGGAATTTATTCTTTCTTCTGCTCATAGACACCTCCTCACATTTAAGGGGCTTCGCCTGGGAAAGGTTAAAGGTTAAAGGGCAAAGGATTTTTCTTCCCTTTCCCTTCTAATTCCCCCTTCCCCTTTACCCTTTACTTGATTTGACCGAGGGCAAATCCCAGCACCAACGAACTCAAAACTGATACCCGATAGGTCAGCTCCAGAAAGTTTGTTTTCTGCAAAATCTCTGCCCACGTAAATCGGCGTCTGTTGAATAAGTTGCGATGGTTCTCACGAGGAATGATTTCGTTCAACTCGGAAAGAAACCACAATCCCCAATAACCCACTGCTACCATTAGACAGGTACAAGCAAATATTCGTCCGAGCGTTGGAGTTGTCCAACTCTGTAGGATGGCTATCTTGATCAGTCGGCTAGCTAGGGAGCTAGCGAAGAATACACTGGCTGAATGCGCCCAATGATGGTTTACCGTTTCGTCGGTTATCCGTTGGTGAGAGTTCATTTGTTACCTCCCACACTTAGAAGCCTTTCCAACAGTCCCTTGACTTGAGTCCCTCTGAACTGCCGCTCAGAGATGGGAACTCCACGAGCAGAAGCTATTAGCTCCAAGTTATCGTTGTCGAATTCTCTGACATCAACCTCAATGCTTATGCCCCGTAATTCCTCGCTCCATTTTTCGAGCATGAGCTGAGTGCGATTCTCGATATAATCAAGCTCATTCTCTGCGTATTCGAGCATATTTGAGGCGATATCCCTTTGAACTAATGCTGTGTCAATCTTGAGTTCAGAAATATCCCTTTGGATTTCGGTCTGGTAGTATTCATTGCTGGCTATCTCAACCCCTATCTCTGCAATGTCGGCTCCAATGCTCTCCGAATGAACTTCTGCCCCTAACCGTCGTAATTCATGGGCATACTTTTCCTCTATTAGTTCGATTTTCTGGACTTCGTAGTCCGCATAACGAACCCGGCTAGCTGGTTTTTTGGCGACGATGCCTCGTGGTAGGAATTGGCTCTGGGCTGCCAATCTGTCAGATACCATAATTTCCTTGCTCCTTTGTAAAATTGCTTTTAGCAGAAGCTAGCAGCAAGAAAAACTTACCGCTAGCCCCTGGTACGCAAGAATGGTTGTTGCTCAATGGGCTTGCTGCTTGTCCAGAATTTCAGAACATTCTCCCCAATGCGTTTTGGGTTGCGGCGTGGAGGGTTGCTCGCTCACTTTCCAGCTATGCCACACACTCCACTCTTGCGCCCTGACCATGGCGCTTTCGCATAGTTTGTTCGGGTAAAGTCGCGGCTTCAGTTACTCCCAGGCTCTCTGCTTGCTGCCTGAGTCCTCTGAGTGCTTGTATCATGGTTATTTAAAGCTCCTGATTCTTTTGGATTTGGGGAGTTCTTGGGCGATCGCGTCTCTTGGCGGGGACGGGCGATCGCCTCAAGCTCAAGGTCTTGTATCTGCTGTAGTCGCTCTATCCCTTGCTTAGCTAGGTCGTTGCGACCCATAGATAGTGCTGCGGAGATATTACGAACCAGCAATTGGTTTTCATTCATCGGGTACGTCCTCCAAATTGCTGTTTTTCTTTTTTCAGAGTAAAAACGGGACGCTAAAGACAATCAGCCCTTTGATGAGGAGCCACCAGAGCCGTTTCCCCCTTGCTTTGGGACATTGTGCTTGGCTTCGAGTGAGTCCCAGTGAGCTTGATAGATTTGCTTGTAGTCCCGGAAATCCTCTGTTGAGTGCATTACTGCCATCCGTGCCACCCGACGACGACGAATCTGGCGATTTTGCAAGTCTTTGAGTTCTACCGCCTCAAATTGCTCCTCTAGCTCAGCCTCGACCTGCTCAACTTCCTCTAGAAGTGCTTTGTCAAGGTTTTCTTGATCCTCAAACTCTGCCTTGGTTTCGTCATAGAGGGAGAGCCAATCAAAATCAGGGCGACTCATCGGAGAAGGACTCGAGTTAATCAACCCTCCCCTGAGTGAGGGGGACTGCTCCTCTGGGTCTAGTCCCTCCTCTGGGTCTAGGTCTACTTCCTCCAGTGAAGAGGGTTTTGATGCTAGAGCCTCAGCAGGACGAAGCTTAGAGATGTTAGCTTTCCATTCAGAATAGACACCACCAGCATCACGGAAGTCCTTCAAATCGGCTATCTGCTGCCGCACAAACTCTGTGTGTTTGCCCAGCCGCTTGAACGCTGAATAATCGAACCAGTTCCAAGCTGAGCGCACTTCTGCCGCCCATTGCCGCACTGTGCGAGTCGAGGCACCGAAGATACTCGCTAGCTCTGGGGTCGTGTACAGGTTTTCGCTAGAGAGAGCGGCAAGGGTGGCATTCCCGCCTTTAAGCGGCACTACCTTGTTTGCCGGAAGTTCAAACTCTTGTTTAGCAAAGTTTTCAGCCATTTTTTAGTCTCCTTTTCGGGGTTTGCCGCTTGATTGCCATTGCTATGCCTTCAGCTTGCCGTGGCATTGCCGTGGCATTGCCATTTCGCTTCTGGTTTGATGCTAAGATTATTTTGTTCAATTGTCAATACAATTGTTTTTTAAAATAAACAAGAGGACGGTTAATGACCCGTGTTAATCTGATTGGAGGTCTAAACAAGTGTCTGGAATTGACTCCTCAAGCTCAAGAGCGGCTATCCATGCTCTGCCGAAAACTTAGGGGCAGTAAACCTCTACGCAAATTCACCCCGCAGGTAGGTGTGTCTCCTTCGGCTTGGAATGGATGGGAGAACAAGAAAGGCAATTTGGGAATGGACAATGCTGAAAAGTTGGCTAGCTTTTGTGGCACTGGAGTAGATCAATTGCTGCTTTACCTAAACGGTCAGTACAGCCTCGAAGAATACCTGCGCTTATCTTTGCCACCCGAAATAGCTCAGCCTTCTTCTAAATCTGCTGAACTCAATACCACAGTTGAGCAGGTTCTGCAGTGGATGAACGGACTAGAACTACCAGACCTACTACGAATAGTCGCTAAAGGAGCCAAATTAGCAGAGCAGTCATTCTCTTACTCTCAAGACCTAAACAACCAAAACAAAAAGTGATCACACTTGGCAATGCATCCGTTACAAAGATTTACACTGCAAAAAGCGCCGAAATCCGACTTCTCAGCGCCCGAAGCAGTTTATTATCATGGTAGAATTCCAACCCGCTTGCGGAGCGAGCATTTACCACACTCAAGGAGGTGGATGGAGATGAGTTAACTTAAAATGGCTCGGTGAGCCAGTTAACAGAGCCTATAACCCATAGGAGCGGAACCTCTAGGTTTCTGGCTTTCCGTGAAGCAGATAGTTTGGCGACTTGACCCTTCACTTAAAGCAGAACCTATCGGTGGCTGCTGTCTATTTTCTTACGTCCATCATAACAGGATGTGAGAAAAGGTCGTCAATTCCTTTGCTCGTCTTTAGACGGGTGAATGTAAAGATTTATAAATAAAATCCTTCGTCCTTAGCCCAAAGACAGCCACACTCAACGGTTCCGGCTCCTGTTGTCACACCGTCATTCAGGAAGCCAGCCATGAAACGCCCCGATTACATTTGTTCAGATCACTGGAACGAATGGAGAGAAAGCCAGGTCGATGCCGACATCATCGCCCTCAACGTGCGCTCCAACGTAGACCCCTATTCTTTTCTGTGCTACGGTTTACCAAAAAGTGAACGCCGCAATGATGGCAGATTGCGAGACAAGTGGATTTACCTGTATGGAAACTTAACTGAAAATTGGGCAGTGCGGGGAATTGATGTCCTCAATCTGCAATCGGAGAGTGAGTGGGGTTCGATAAAACCCGACCATCCGAGGATTGATACTAGCAAAAACAAGCCCATCAAATACGAGCATCCCGCCAGAGTTTCCACAGAAATTTTCGCCCTACGAGTCCCCCAGCACATCTGGCAGGAGATAGCTTCTCGGTGCGGTGTACCCCTGCCATCCCCCATCGAAGCCATTCATTTCTGGCAATGGGTGATTGAAAACAAAGACGTACCCCTGATCCTCACGGAAGGAGCCAAGAAAGGCGGAGCCATCCTCACTGTCGGCTATGCTTGCCTTGCCCTGCCAGGAATCTTCAACGGCTATCGTCAACAAAAAGATGCATTTGGATTCCCCACAGGCAAAACTCATCTAATCGAACAACTGCAAGTCTTTGCCACTCCCGGCAGAAAGATTTACTTTGCCTTCGATAACGATTCTAAGCCGAGTACCCGCGCCTCCGTCAAAACCGCGATCGCTAAAACTGCCTGGTTATTCACCCAAAAGGGCTGCCACTGCTATGTTATTGACTGGGAAGGCTACCCAGAGAAAGGGGTAGACGAACTCATCGCCGCTCACGGCGCTTCCACCTTTCACCATCAGTTTAATGAAGCCAAAAGCCTGCATCGCTGGCAGGCTATTCAATATCGCCAGCTTACCTACCCCATTAGCTTTCATCACGACCCCACCCAAAAATACCTCAGTAACTTCACCGCGCCCAGCAACGCCAAACTCATCTGCTTAAAAGCTCCAAAAGGCACAGGCAAAACCGAATGGCTGGTTAGACAAGTGCTCAATGCCATCTATTCAGGTCAGAAAGTCCTAGTCATCAGCCATCGACGACAATTAGCACGGGCTTTATGTGAGCGCTTCGGCATCGATTACCTAGAAGACGTTCGCACCAGCGACACCCAAGGCGTATTCGGCTACGGGCTTTGCGTTGACTCAATGCACGCTCAAAGCTTAGCAAAATTCAAGCCTGAACAGTGGGAAAATGCCCTCATTATCATCGACGAATGTGAGCAAGTGTTCTGGCATTTGCTCAACGCCTCCACTGAAGTCAAGCGCCACCGAGTTGAAATCCTTAAAAACCTCAAAACCCTAGTCACTAACGCTCTATCCCCTGAAACAGAAGGCAAAGTTTTCTTAAGCGATGCCGATTTAAGTGACTACTCCATTGATTACGTTATCTCTCTAGCCGGGATAAAAGTGCAGCCCTGGCTGGCGTTGCACACCTGCACCCAAGAATCGGACTGCTATGACTGCTATGTCTTTGGCGGCAACAACCCAACGGATTTAGTTAAAGCTCTGTGCAATCATATTGAAGCCGGGGGCAAACCCATGGTCTGCTTATCCTCTCAGAAAGCTAAAAGTAAATGGAGTACCCTCGTCCTTGAAGCTCAACTCCAGCAACTGTTCCCCGACAAACGCATCTTAAGGATTGATGCAGAATCCGTCTCAGATCCTCTCCACCCCGCCTACGGGTCAATCGCCTCTCTCAACGAGATTTTACTCAACTACGACATCGTACTAGCTAGTCCGGCGATTGAGACAGGAGTGAGTATTGATATCCGAGGACATTTTACCTCCGTCTGGGGCATTGGTTTGGGAGTTCAGCCCGAAAATTCCTTCCGGCAATTCCTGTCTCGCCTGCGAGAAGCCGTTCCCAGATTTATCTGGCTTGCCTCCAGGGGCATCGGTAAAATCGGCAATGGTTCGACCTCAGTCAAGTCCCTGCTAGCGTCACAGCATTCCTCTGTTGCCGCCCACCTGCAACTGTTACTCACCTGCGAATTACCTGAAGACATCAATACCAATTTCCAACCGATATCCTTAACCACTTGGGCGCGGTTCGCTGCCCGCATCAATCAGGGGATGAATGCCTACAAAGAGTCGGTTCTAGAAGGACTCATTGAAGAAGGACATCGGATTATTCCTACAGATTCTGACCAGAACCTTCTGCCTTCTTCTGTCCAGCCGCTTCATCAACAAATCAAAGCCACTCGCGACCAACTTTATCAGCAATATTGTCAAGACGTAACCCAAGCCCCTAACCCCGATGATAATGACTACCAGCAATTAGCATCTAAGCGTTCCCGAACCCAACAGGAACGTATTGCCTATCATAAAGGTCAGCTTGTCCGTCGCTATGGTCTAGAAGAGTTCTCCCCTTCCCTGGTTGAGTTTGATGACGATGGCTGGTATGCCAAAATACGCCTGCATTATTTCCTGACTATGGGTAAGCCTTATCTAGAGTCAAGAGATTTAGCCGTTGCCCAGCGATACATTCAACAGGGAGAGGGCGCTTTGTGGACTCCCGACTTTGCCTATAGCCAGTGGGGTGCGGCGGTGCGGGTGCTGGAGTTTTTGGGCATATTGGAGCTGCTTGACCCCACCCTAGAAGTCAGTAGTGTTTCTCCTACTATCGTGGAGCTGGCGCAAAAAGCCCTGCAAATATCCTGGCTGATTGAGTGCATTTTGGGTCTGAGGATTAGTGAAAAAGATACTCCCATCGCCATTGTTCAAAAGCTGCTGGGGAAGTGTGACTTAAAGCTGGAATATCTAGGACGCTACGGGTCTACCCTTGAGCGAGTTCGGGTCTATGGGGGAGTCCTGGTGAAGGATAACCGCTTTGATATTTTCCAGCAGTGGAGCCAGCGAGATAGTCTGGCGGCACAGCATCAAGCAGCGACGCGAGAGTTTCACTCTGGCGAGGCAGACACCGTTGCCACTACCAAAGCCACAGCTTCACCTGACCCAGAAACCGTGTCCACCCCCCTTAATATATATATATATAAAGATAAAGGGGGTATGGACATGAACACTCCTCCAGGCGAAGCCACCCCACACCCCACACCCGGAGCGCCCATTCCTGCCCAGCCTGTAGAGGTAAGGGGCAACTCCGGGCGCTCCCCAAGTGAAGATTTGGTGTTCTGCCATTTATTTCTGGCTGACTTGCAAACCGGGGCAGAGGCGTTCAGTTCAGCTCAAGAGGTTCTTGAACGGTTTTGTGAAGCCGAGAGTCGGGGGGAGTTGGTGATAGCGGCACTGCCAAGGGATTACTGGGAGCAAGTTTGTGGGTTGCTGCCCCAGGTGCTGGAGGTACTGGAGGCAACAGAACATGAGTTGCCGCAAAATGACCCGTCACCTTTTCGTTTAAAGGGTGCTGCAAGGCTTCTGTTGGAAGCGATTTCTTATGGAGTACAAACGGTTCGGTGCGTTCTCAAGCGTCTGTCTGTTGAGGAACGATGGATTGCCTTGTTTCAGCTAGAGGAGCAATGTGGTGATGCCTTTGCTCATTTGGAACAGGTAGACCCGCTGTTCTGGGAATGGGTCGGTACTCTTGAGCCTGTGGTAGAGTGAATGCAACCAATTTCAGAAAGAACAGGATTTGGCATCACTTGTGTTAAGTGTCGTATTTGCACTGCGGTTGCTTCGAGAAAGCTAAGGTTTGTTTGATGACTTGATACAAGGCTCACCCCTCTTCGCTATTCTGCAGCAAGTATCGCTTCCATCTCCTCCAGCAATGCCTCTAGGCGCGATCGCTTTTTGGGATCTTCCCAAAACTTAGCTTTTTGAAGACGACGGTATGTTGCATCCATCTGCTTCTTTAAAGGCGGCTGTTCCGGCGCTTTTTGTTCAGCCTTAATGCGCTCTTTTATCTGAGAGAGAGACAAATCTTCTTGTATAGCTGTCTCCAACAACGCGAGGCGCGATTCGGGGTCTTTCACGCGAGCGATAACCTGGGCTTTGGTGTAAGCAATCTCTCCCTTCCGCAAAGCCTCCATCACCTCTTGGGGCAGATTGAGCAGTGGCAGCCGATTCTTCACAAAAGATTCCCAGGTCATCAGCCCTAATCCAGTAAAGATGTCTTGGATGACCTGAGCTTCAGCCTTACCCATAACGTTATGCGTAACTTTTCCTTCCGTCTCATTCTGCATTCGGTGCAGAATCTTAATCGCTGCCGACGTTGACTGTCCCAGTTTGAGGGCAATGAGCTGTAAAACCCCTTCCGTCTCCTCCACCGGGTTGAGATCTTCCCGGTGGAGGTTTTCAATCAGAGCTAACTGCAAAGCCTCCTCGTCACTCAGTTGCCGCACCACGACTGGCACATTAGTCAGTCCCACTTCTAGAGCAGCTCGGTAACGTCGTTCCCCTGCAACCAACTCATACACTCCCTCACTCAAGCGTCGTACCAACAGTGGCTCTAAGATGCCATGCTCCTTTACTGACTGCACCAACTGCTGCAACTTTTGTGGGTCAAAGTAACGTCGGGGTTGCTGTTGGGGTAACTTAATCGCCTCTATTGCCACCGATTCCCCAGTTGTTGGAGCGTCTGCAAACAAAGCATCTAGACCAAGACCTTTGATTTGGCGGTAGGGTTGACTCACTTTAGACTTCATTTCAAACCCTCCATAGCTCCAGCAATTTGCTGCAACGTGGCAAGAGCGGGATGTTTTTTGTTGTAATCTGCTAGGGGGACATGAGCCTCAGCCGCATCGGCGAGAGCTGTAGAGCGAGGGATAGGTGGAAAGACTTTGCCAAACTGAGACATTTGCTCGTTGATCGCTTGCAAAGCTCGTACATCCTGGGAGTTGGATTTGGCATACATGGAGGGGACAAAGCCTGCGATTTCTAGCTGACGGTTGGCTCTCGACTTCACCCGTGCCACTGTTGAAAGGAGAAGTTCGGTGCCGCAGAAGGCTTTGTACTGAGTTTGGATGGGTACCAGGACATGAGTTGCACTCACCAAACTAATGTAACTCAGCAAACCGAGGGAAGGAGGGCAGTCAATCAGGATAAAGTCATATTGCTCGTGTACGGGCTTGAGGGCGTCCCGGAGACGGATATCCCGCATATCTGCCATTACCAGCTCTAACTCAGCACCGCTTAATTTGATATTGGCGGGAACCAAATCCATGCCGTGAATGTTGGGGTGGATGGGTAAGGGGCGATCGGCAATCACGGAATCGTAGATAGTTTCCGTCAGCTCAGATGGTTCCAATCCCATGAAAAGTGTCAGTGACCCTTGAGGGTCTATGTCTACCAGAAGGACACGGTGCTGGCGCTGTTGTAGGTGGTAGCCGAGGTTCATCGTCAACGTACTTTTGCCCACGCCCCCCGACTGATTAAATAAGGCAATAATTCGGCTCACTCTTGCAACTCCTCTAAAAGCTTGAGTTGTTCGCTCGTCACAAATTTAGTAAACGTTATCAAAAAATAGGGGAGTGAGTTACACTCTAACAGAAGTTCAGCTATTGTTCGTCACTCAAAGAGTTGGCGGTTCTTCCCCGATCGCCTCATAAAAAGCACGCTCCGCCGCCGCCGATAGAGCACGTTTGGCATAGCGCTTGAAATTAGCCTCTGACTTGTGACGAGTTAGAGTTCGAGCGTGCAAGCTGTCGATGCCCTTCAATAACAGCTTTGTAGCATAAGTATGCCTCAAGCGATGCGGCGTCAGGTTCTCAATTCCCGCCAATTGCCCCAACCCCTTAATCGTGTAATAAATCCCCTGATATCCCAGCCGTTCTCCTTTACCGGGAACTGGACTTTGAGACAAAAATAGCGGACGATGCTTAGCGTAGCGCTCTCCCAAGTGCCGTCGCTCCTTTAGGTAAGCATTGAGACACTCGCGGGCTTGTCGATTGAGGGGAACAGTGCCGCCGCTATCGTCTTTCCCTTGGCGAATCGTCAAGCGTATCCCGTCATAGTCTCCCAGATTGAGGGCTGCCACTTCTCCTGCCCGTAACCCATGTAACAACACCGCTACTAGGGCTGTTTCCCGATACTGGCGCTCTGGTAGAAGTTGCTCCACAGCGGCGACAAGCGCCTCCACCTCAGACTCCAAGAGGTCAAACGCTGGCGGTGATGGCAATTTGTTCAACGCTACAGAGGAGGTGGGATTGGTGGCAAGACTGTCTGGATACGCCGCCAGCAGCCAGCCAAAAAAACTTTTCAGGGCAGAAAGCGCCCGGTTGACTGAGCTTTCTGCTAACGATTTTTCCAAGTGTTCTTTGTACTGAACAATTTGTCGGGGTGTAATTTGGCTCCAGGGGCGCTCCGTCCACGCCAAAAAGCGTCGCAGTTCCCGACGGTAAGCTTTTTGGCTGTTGGCAGTTAGCGATCGCGCTTTTAAAAATTCCTCAACCCGCACATACCGCAAATCAATCAGACCAGCACTCTTTATCGGTGCTGGCGTTTGAGGGCTAGGGGAAGACGAATCAGGTTGAGCTGGCATTTTTCTCAGGAGCGATCGCGTCCATCGCCGTTTCTATTGTCCCCTAGAAGCTACCCCCCACCATGTAAAATAAGAGAACATTATCTTACAAGGAGAGACCTCAACCGCGCTCCCGCCGCGTGACTCTTGTCGGTTTGCACATAAAGTGAAAACCGTGACACATAACGGCTCTCCCGGACTAATGGTGATTTATGATTAGCTGGCTTGCTGCAAGAAATCACGAGATTGTCGCCGGGGACTGAGGCAGGCGTAGACCAATTTCAGCAATTTTTCGGTGTCAATTGGACAAGGGAGAAAATATCCCCCGACCCCAAGAGTCCAATTGTGGTCAAGTTCCGTGTTTTGACCTACCAGGATAACTCTAGGTGCAGGCTCGAATAAAGCGTTAATTTTTTGGCAAAGTTCATAGCCATCAATACCGGAGAGCTGAATGTCTGCGATGACCAAGGGGAGAGAGGTTTCCCTTTCCGAAATAAGGTGGAGTACCTCTCGCCCATTCCGGACTACCTGCGTAACCAAACCCTGCTTAAAAAATAGCGTTACGATATCTGTAGATTCGCGCTCAATTAATCTTCCCTTGGCAAGCAAAACTACCGATTTTGTTTCTTCTGCCATAGTGATTTTTGTAATCTATCTTCTGTAATATCTCATCGTCCTAAAGGATTACTGTCTCTCAATCTCTCAAAGGGAAGAATCGTGCTAAGCCCAAGGGCAGAAAGGAAAAAAACCAGATATTCCCTATTCCCTTTGAACACAGCTCTTTAATGTACATAAACCCCTAAATGTAGCGCGAAAACAAATCCTGTTTCTCTTGCGGACTCTTCTGAGAATTCTCCTTACCCTCTGAAGCTTTCCCTTTGCCTGATTCCTCATCATCCGGTGGCATAGGCAACCATTGTCGTGCTATCTCAATTCGTGCCTCAATGGCAGCTAAAAGTTCCTCCTCAGTTGGTGTAAATTTGGCTTGCCGTTGCTCCAAAGCAGGGCGCACCTGTTCATCCCACAGCGCCTCGCTCTTGTGCCAGCGCTCAATCTGCTGGTTGGGGATAAGAATTTTCAACGGGTAAGGAACCAATGTGCGTGTAAAGCTGCCATAAGCTGGATTGGAGACAATGCAGCGCCCTTGGGGAAGCCCTAATATCTGATCAATGGTAAATAGGGGTACTTTTTGGCGATGCTCCGACCAGCTTGTAGAACGACTTCCTTTGCTGTGGCTAGTCGATTTAGTTTTATGGGTAACTTCTTTATCCCCGTAGCGCTCCGAGTACTGCTTGGCGGTGTCATTCGTACCCGGATTAAACAGAACATGGGTCGAGCAGGCAGAAGCGATCGCCTTACCCATCTTATCGCCATACCCCTCATAGAGCTGTTGCAACGACTGAATCCCCAGAATAAAACAGCCGCCATTCGAGCGATATTCGTTGACCCACTGCGGAACGTTAGAAAGGCGAATCGAGGGCAGCTCATCCAGGCTAACAATTAACCCCTCCTGGCGCTTAAAAGACAAATTCTTCACCACCATCATGTGAATTGCCGCCGCCACCACTGGACCGACGACGTGGCGGCGTTCATCATCCAACTTAAACACCACCAACGTCTTGCCTTCGATTTTTGGGGGAATACTAGAGGCTCCCATCAGTGAGGGTAGCAAATCACGTTGAATAAAACTGCTGAATGTGGCGCTGGCGGTTGTGAGGATACCGGAGATTGTCTTCTTTGCGTGTTTGGCACTCAAAAACTGATTGAAGGAAGTGGCAACCCACTGATTAATCCGACCCGATTGCACCCCATAATCAAGGCGTTCAACCAAATCAGGAAGACGGATAATCCCATAGAGCATCGCTAAATCATGATAGTGCGGATCGGGGTAAGATTTAACAAGCTGAATTAAGGCTTTCGAGAGTAATGCTCCGGCTTTCGAGAAAAATGCATCTCCTTTTTCTCCCGGCTTCTGGGCATTGGCATTAATCACCGAGGCAATTTCCCCAGCCATAGTGCCGTCTTCGGGTCCGGTGAGGTAGTTAAAAATGTTGAATGAATCGCTGTACTTCTCCCCCGGCGCAAACACATAGATTTTATAACCGTACCGTGCGGCTTGGGAGCCGTGCAACTGAAGCTGATCGCCCTTTTTATCGTAAAGCAGAATCGGAAGCCCCTGCTGCATAGCGCTTTCAATCGCTGGATCGATAGTGGAGAAAGACTTACCACTTCCCGGTTGACCAATCACCAGCATGGAGCGTTGCATATCGGGAAGCCAAAGGGTTGAGGGTTGACCGAATAGTGCCTGTATTCTGGCGCTCCAATTTTTCAGCTTTCCCCCCAACCAGTAGCGGGGTTCGCCACACCACAGGGTAACTTTATTCGTTCTAGCACGGCGCTGCTGAATGGCTTTATTGGTGGCAGCAAGCTTTTCTGACCCCCCGGCGATTCTGCCAGAGGTAATTTTAGAGGAGGAGCCAGCAAATCTGGAAAGGATGAGCAGAACCAGGAAGACGAAGAGCATCATGTAGCCTTCAGGGTTATTAAATTGCTTGAGAAGTCCAACGGGATCGATGCCCACTGGAGATGAGTCTTGCTCCTCCTGGGCAGTAGCTAAGATCGGGTTAAATGTCAACATGATTAACTAGATTGCTTCAGTACTTGATCGTTTGACTTGATAGTCTTCGTTGCTGCGGTTAAAACACAGATCGAGGCGTTTGAAATAGCCCTTTATTGCTGGCTGCCAAGTGCGAACACAGGGTAAGGGCTGCGGCTCGGTTTGTTCCTTAGATAACGGAGTAAATAACTGTCGTTCTGGTGGAACATGGGGGTCTAAATAATGTTCAAAAACGGGCTTGACTAAAGAATCTCCCTGCATCCATAGCCCGACATACAAGCATCCCCACGCCCCGCACAAATCAGGGTGGTTGAAATTCACGATCGCTAAACGGTTGTTCTGGCTGCCCTTGACCTGCCAAACTTTAAGCTGGGAGCGTATTGGCTCAGGGTCGGCTTTTGTATAATCTGAAATGATTTGGGTGACAACCGATTCGGGTAAAGCGTTTTGGGATTTCCATGCCACAGAAGGAGAAGCCGCACATCCGAATAATCCGATTAGGGAGGTCGTTGCTAAAGCGATCGCCAGCCCTACCCTAAACCAATTGACCAGTGGCAAAATTTTCTTAATCATTGCACTTGTTTTTGTCTACGGCTTCCTCAAAATAAATTTGGCTAACCTTAATGGCTGCATCCTCTAAAGAGTCAGATGTGTTAATGGCAGTTAAGTATGAAGAGTTCTGAGCGTCGGCTCCAATTCCACCTAAATAGCTGTAGACGAGCTGAAAAAGTAAGCGTTTTTGCTCAAAGGGATGACCTGTACTGAGTTCTGTCTTCTGACTGAGTTGTTTGAGAATTGAGCCAACTTGCTCAAATAGTCGCGCATCTTGCTCTAAAGGAGGGAAATGGTCAAGCAACGCTGACGTATCAACGGAGTGACCAGCATTGACCTTGGCTAACCATTGGGGACTGACAACTTCTGCGGGTAAATTAGAACTATGATGCCCATACTTACCAAGCCGCCGTCCGCAGTTTCTGTTGGCATCACATCCATACGCCCCAATTGAGTCATAATCAAAGCCAGAGAGTTCAAAAAAAGAAGCGATCGCCTTGGTCGCGGTGCGAACCTCAATCCCGTTAAATGCCAGAGATAGCTCCGATGTTTCAGAGGGCGAAAGCTCACAGGTTTGACTGGGGGAAGCCCGCTCAATATCCGGTGTGATTTCTGCCAAATCTCGCTCCTGGTAACGCGGCTCTCTGCCGATAAAGATGGTAGAATCCTGGCTATAGGTCAGCAACGGAACCGGACCAATTTGATAAGGCGTAGCTCCACAGTCATTAACCCAGCGAAAATACAGCGCTGTGTCAACTTGCCCCTCTTCTAAGCGAGTCAAGACAACCTTAAAAGCCTCTCCAAAAGGATGCCGTCCCGTGGGTTCTTGCCCCCCCTTCAAGCAACCATAGCCCCCCTCAAGCTGCTGAGAGCCGCCACCAACCCAATAATAAAAATTCCCAGTCTCGTCTTCATCTTCCGCCGGGAGTTTGGACAACTTAATGGACTGACAATTTCCCTCAGAGCAGGGAACATTAAACCCATAAGTCGATGAACCAGAAAGTGTGTTCTTAATCAGGGTTGTCGGATTCTTATCAACTTCAACAATTTTCATCGCTAAATCCCCTCTTGGCTCAACAGGAATTGGATATTTGCCCAAGGGTAAGTTGGCTAAGCCAGGAACATCTTTAACCAAAACCTGCTTCCACCCTTCAAACTTTTCGAGGGGAATACCCATTAGATTGGGAATATCTCCAACTTGATAAGGGGCTAAATTAATCTCATTAAGCTGAACCTTCCGTAAAAGTGGGTGAGTTTGGAGAAGTTGTCCGAGTGTTATTTCCGGCTCAAGTGTATTAGCCTTGTGCTGCACCAACTCTTGTAATAAAGCGCTAGTATGAATGACTTGTGTCCTCATCCCAGGAACAGTATCAGCCAGCCATCCCAATGTTTGTTGAGCCGCTAAAGGAAAACTAGATAATCTCGTTTCGCTCAAGTCTTCCTCAAGGTGAGTTTCAATGCTTTCAAGGCTTAATACTTGAACCTCTAGGGCATTAGCCAAATCTCCTAATGTCAGGAACCAATCAGGAGTTTGACCCTTGCGCCAAGTTCTACCCAAAGCTTCACCAGAACTCTGAATAGGTGGTAAATCCCTCAGACCAATTTGATGCCACGCTGGAATTAAAATCGGGTCTTCAGTCGTATCGGTGTTATCTCCCAATATTTCTGTAGGGATAGAGGATTTAGCTATAAATGAACGTGCATTATCCGGTGGTAATCCTATCACAATAACCAAGCAAATGCTTAATGCAAATAAACTCAACCCTGTTAATTTTTGCCACTTGTACCACATAGTTATTAGAGAGAGATGAAAATTTTATTTCTCCTTCTGCCTTCTGCCCTCTGCCCGATTGGTGAGCGTTCGACTGCCCTTCGGCAAGCTCAGGAACCGCGCTCACGCCGAAGTCCTGTCGAACCACTGCCTTCTGCCTTAATTAGAGATTAGGAACACGCCCATCGGGATTTTCAATTGCTGAATTTGCCATTTGGATCATCTCTTGTTTGGAGGCTCCCTTAACTCCAACTTCATAGCGATACTCTCCTTCGAGCCAAACCACCTTGGCTTCAGTCAAATAGGCTCCAACAAACCAAGGGAAGAAATAGCCTTGGATACCCTGTGCCAATTCGACGGTACTTGGGGGAGAGGGAGCGCGTTGAGAAAATTCCAAGTCAGAACTTTTCCACGCTTCAAGTTCGGCATCAAGTGAGGGAGTATTGGCATTTGTTTTAAAGCCTTCAATTGAGGCATACCGACAAGCAACCACATCCCCACAATTGGGGGAAGCGATGACAATTTTGTACTGGGCTTTTTCCGAGGTTCCCTGAATAAGTTGTGCCACCAATCCTTCTTTTCCGACTTGCTGATTACTCGGTGGAATATAGCTGGGTAATCGCAGCGGGACTTCATTGAGTTCAAGTTGAGGGCGGACATAATAAAAGAAATCATGCCAAGGAGCCACAGCTTCTTCAGATAAAGTAATTTTCGTGGCTTCTTCAGCTTCAGATTTAATCCCTGAATGGTTTTTGTTTTTATCGGCACAACTGCTGAAGACTAAACCTATTGATAAAAGAACCACAAAGAGTAAGGTTGTTAGGTTCATTCTTGGTTAACTCCTTCAACTCCAACAACAATAAGGTTGTCAGGAACTTGAATTCCCAACTCTTCTAAAGCTTGCACATATTCTGCGGGTAAGTAAACGTCAGTAGTTGGGTCGCTGGCATGAGCGATAAAATCGGAACGAAAGGCTTCTAACCCTCCTGCCAATTCAATGGCTTTTTTATAGCGTTGTCTGGCTAAATCAAGGGCAACAGCTTCAGGAACGTAGGCACTCAGCGCCTTTAATAAAGACTCCTCTTTCGGAATCAAAAGCTGGCAGGACGTTTCTTTAATCGCCGCAATTGTATCCCACCACTGGTTATCTTCTTGTAGTGAAATGAGCTGATAGTTGCCACTCTCACCCCAAAGAAGATACTGACTAACAGAGCGATTTCTCAGACAAGGGGTTAGCTCATCAGGAAGTTGAGCAATGTCTAGAAAGACCGGTTTGGATTCTGAAACAGGAGTTGGGGATGAGTTGGACGCAACGGTAGTATTATTGTTTTGATTAAGAGCGAATCCACTGCCGACAACAAGGGCGACAAGGGCAGCGATTAAGAACAAGCCAGTCAGTTTTAACCATTGAGTTTTCATTTGCTTCTCCTTATAGTGGAAGGTAGGGAGCCGGATTGGTATGTTTCCCGTTTTTGCGAACCATGAAATCAAGGTGGGGACCAGTGCTATAGCCAGAACTGCCCACCCCAGCGATTTGCTGCCCTTGAGAGACTGCCATCCCCTGACGGACACGAACTGAGCTGGCTGCCAGGTGGTTATACTGGGTCACAAGTCCATTGCTGTGACGAATCCAAACTTGATTGCCCCAGCCACCGCCACAAGGATCGAGTCCGGTGCCATCGCTACAGCCTGTGATGACCTTAATGACTTCACCGCCGTCAGCCGCAACAACCGCAGTTCCTTTAGGAGGGGCTAAGTCAATGCCCTTGTGGAATTTGCGCGTACCTTTGAGAGGGTGAATTCGCCAACCGTAAGGACTGGTGAGATGCCCTTGGGTGGGCATCACAAAATTTCCAGTAACCACGCCGTCTCCTGGGGTGAAGTTGCCGCCGTAGGTGGGGGAGCAGCTTGGGAGAGTGGGTGCAAATTCTTGGGTAATAGCTTCGGCAGCTTTTTCCGGTTGACGGGTATCAGCATCAGTAGAGTTGGGTTGGCTATCCTGTTTTGCATCAGAGGTAGTTTCAGGCGGTTCTGTTTGCTTTTCTTGAGTAGTGGTTTCAACCGCTGCAATATCTGTGCCTTTGAGTGCCTGATAGTAGCGTCGGGCATCAGCAGCGATTTGAGATGCCTTATCCTGGTCGTTGACGATCCACCTGGCACCCACAAAATTGGCAAGACCTGCACTACTATCGATATAGTCACTGAGCGCTCGTCCAGTAAAGACGCCTGATTTCATGCCCCAGACAGCGATGAGGGCATCGTATTCCGGCGAGGCGGCTAAATCAGGGTTGTTAACAAAATCAACGCCAAAGTGATGGCTGGCTTTGCGATAGTTATCCTCTCCCGTAAGTTGCACTAGTCCACGCCCGTAATGTTGGCTTCCCGCACCATCGCCGATATTGCGAGTGGATAAGTGGCGAGTTGCCGATAGCTCGTGGGTATAGCGTCCAAGTAAGGTTTCAGTTTCAGCCGTGGCTAGGATATAAGCAACCTGAGCTGGATCGGTGACTCCTTCAGCTTTAGCCGCTGCAATCAGGCGGGGGATTGACTCCGCAGCATACTTGTGCAGGTGGGCGGGAGCTGCCGCGATCGCTCTGTCTACGGCTTTGCCACTGGCAAAAGAGGCGGGTGCGGAACCACCACCTTTAGCTGAAAACCCGGCTGGACAGGGACTAACTCCCGCTGCTGCTAGAGCGGCTTCAAGTTGAGCATCGAGGCTAGCGGGTGGATCACCAAGTTCCCACGGCTCTGAATACCCGCTGGGTTCCCCTCCCGGCTCCATACCGATGAAAATATTATCGTTGACGCTATAGGATAAAAACGGAATCGGTCCAAGGAAGTAGGGGGTGCAGCCACAGAGGGTGCAAAACCGGAAAAATAAAGCTGTATCCACTTCATCAGTGGTTTCATCCGGCTCCATCACCACCACCTTGAAGGCATCCCCAAAGGGAAATCGCCCCGTTGGTTCTTTCCCGCCATTGACAACCTGCAAACAACCGCTACCGCCTTTGACAGCTTGGTATTTTCCCGAAATCCACTGCTTACCCTCGGATGCTCCTCGTTGCGCTCGTCCGGAGTTCTCTAAGTCATCGAGTTCGATATAAGCACAATCTTGATCAGGATCAGCACATTTAACTGGGGCGTCACCCCCAGAAATGGTATTATCCCGACTAGTTTCCGCTGTACCATACACCATGTCAATTCTCATGATGGCTCCCCCTAAGTTCAGGGAATTGGGGAAGGAATTCAGGGGGACATCACTTAATCCAGGAACTTCTGAGAGCTTGTTTTTTTCCCACCCAGCTAAATCTTGAAGCTGCGCCTTATCTAAATTGGGAATTTCGCTAATCGAGAAAGAGGATAAGGAATTTCCGAGTTCAATTAGGCGTGAATCGGCTAGCCGCTCCGATTGTGCCAGTGCTTCTCCAAGGGAGATGTCGGAATCGGCAAAGTTAAAGCCTCGACTCCGCTCGGCTTTAACATCGAGCGGAGTCGAGATGTCAACACCTATTTGAGCAGCTAAAAATGAGATTGGCTCAATATCCTTGACTGGGAAATCGCTCAAATGAGGAACGGCGTCCTTTAGCTGTTCGAGGGTTGCATTTGTCGCTAGGGAAAACTCACTGAGGGCGACATTATCAAGATTGAGTTGGGAAATCTGGCTAATTTGTGCAAGGCTGAATTCCTCCGGAGCCAATGAGCGACTTAAGTCTTCCAGGGTTAGGAATTGGTCAGGAGTTTGACCTGCAAACCATTGCCGTCCCAGTTGTTTGATTGCCCCAGAACTTTGAATTGGGGGAAAATCGTTAAAGCCAATTTGCTCCCAATCGGGGATTCCTGTTTCTGTATTATGAGGGAGTTCAGAATCAGAAGATTGAGCCATTTTTGGCGTAGAGGCAAACAGCAAGACAAATGCTAGCAACACCCCTATTAGCAAAGGGATGACTTGGAGATTCTGCTTACTTCTACGCCTGTGCCACACCATGGGGCTCTCTATTTCTCGACATCTGTGTTCTTAATACAGACGTTAAGGGAGTGCCAAACAGGAGACTACATCTGGAGATAGACTTAACTTAAACCGAGGGATAGACTTGAGAAGTGCGATCGCCCTAGCACTCGACGCACCACCAATTCTTGACCTTCATGATGTAGTCGCACCCGTTGCTCAAACACCTCGCCCGTTTCAACCTTTCCTTTGAGAGTGCAGTTCCTCCAAAGCTTCCCAAGACATCCCTTGGTGTTGGCGAATCACATGCGTAAGCTTGTCTATTAGCAATTCCAAACAAGAACCCTCGTGTACACATAACCCGCCATGGCTTGCGGTGGCTTGCATCAAGGATTCTTCTTCGCCTCTGGTTTAATTACGCTTCCGGCTATGTCGTTGATTTACGGGTATGGATTACCGTTAGTCGCTACGGTTTTAATTGAATCCTTTATCTTGTGCAAACGAGAGTTGATTCCTTACCGCAAAGCTTTTTTGATAGCAGGTTTATTAAAGCCGAAGCATCCTCGTCTGGCGGCGACGGTGATGTCGATGCAGGTGGGTTCCTTTGGAATTATTCCCATGGCTTATTATTTGATGCAGCTTCAAGGGTAGGTAGGCGTTGGTTTAGGGGGCTAATGTTAGTTATTTTTGAAACGCAGAGGTAGCGCTGACGCGCCGCTATTGCTAACGCAGAGGGAGAGAGTTAAATGACTGTTGATACAAATAAGCGTTATCAACATTCCCAGTAATGCCGAAAAAGTCATGGTTATGTTTGTCTCTGGATAATTATTGACCCCCTGGCTACACTAAAGTATAAAAATTCATGATTGCACCAGATAGGGTACACCGTCAAATGAGGTAATCTCGTGTTCAATCCCGATCAACGCTTAAACGAACGTTATCAACTGCAACAAAAATTAGGACGCACCGCCGCAGGGCGTCAAACCTGGTTAGCGACTGATCTACAGTCCAACGAACCAGTTACGGTTAAACTGCTGGCATTTAGTCCAGAGATGGAGTGGGACGAACTTAAACTCTTTGAACGGGAAGCACAGGTTTTGCAAGCACTCAATCACCCGCGTATTCCGCGTTATCGGGATTATTTTTCTCTAGATCGAGAGACAGGGTTAAATTTGCCGTGGTTTGGACTGGTGCAAGACTATATTCCCGGTTTTTCCCTTCAAGAATTAGTAGATAAAAATAAACGCTTTAGCGAGGAACAGGTTCGCGCTATGGCTATTCAAATTCTCGATATTCTGATTTATTTACACGAACTGAGTCCCCCAGTTCTACACCGAGATATTAAACCCAGTAATTTAATTTTAGGGGAAGATAAGCAGGTTTATCTGGTTGATTTTGGCGCGGTGCAAGCGCAAGCAGCGGTTACAGGAGTCACGTTTACTGTTGTGGGTACGAGTGGTTATGCGCCCTTAGAACAGTTTTGGGGACGTGCGGTTGCAGCATCTGATTTATACGCCCTAGGCGCTACCTTAATTCACCTGCTAACGGGTACAGCCCCCGCTGACTTACCGCAAAAAGAAGGACGCATTCAGTTTCGCGATCGCGTTAGTCTCGATTCTCACTTGATCCGATGGATTGAGCAGATGACTGAAATAACCTTAGAAAAACGTTTTAGCACGGCTCAACAAGCACTCGAAACCCTTGAATTTGGATGGACTCAACCTGCTAATCCAGCTTTCCGTCCTGAGATGAGCAGAATGGCTCAACCCTCTGGTAGTCTGATTAAACTCCACAAGTATCCAGAACGATTAGAAATCACAATCCCAGCTCCTGGAATCAGAAAATTAACTCAATTTGGTTTATTAGATTTTCTCCTGCTTTTATATTTATCTCTGGCTGTACTGATAGGTCTTGTTGCAGGCATTCTATCCTTTTTGTCCACTCACTTAAACTATGCATTGTTATTGTCAGGACTTTTAATCCTTTTATTGTCTCTCCTTGGCAAGTTTTTAGGCGAACGGACTCTTGTTATCTTTGATCGCCACCACAATTGTTTTGAAATTCAGCGACAGACAGGCTTTTTGAACTATGGGAAGCAACGGCAAAAACTAACAGATATTTGGAGTGTCTTCTTAAATAATCGGGGAACCGTTTATGAAGTCAGGATTCGTTCCCAAGCTCGGATTCATAGACTGGGTGGAGCTTTGGGTGAAAATGAAAGTGCTTGGTTGCTCCAAGAAATCCAGGATTGGCTGAGTTTCAACTAATCTAGGCAAAGGACTTCAGGGCAGTAGGGGCACGACATGTCCATTGGTGTCAACTTAAGGGAATGATGCCCAAATTTGCTGAGAGCGAGCGAGATTGTCTCGATGACCCCAGGAGATTTTTCGCTTCAGACCAACAGGCGATTTCACTACTGTAGTACTCTCAGGACTCAGGCTCCTTCCATCTCCTTGAAGTGCGATCGCTCCTTGAATCAGCTTCCACATTCGTGCAAAGTTCGACGAGTTCAGGGATAGCCGCACTATCTTCTGATACTCCCACTCGATGAAAGGCGATCGCGAAGAGGAGCCTGTAAAATCTGTTAGTTATAGGGTAGGCATCATTCACCCAATCCCTAGTGTGTCAGAGGTCAAGATGGTACAGACACCTGTCAGTCGAGAAAACCAAACCCTATTGATCGAGTTGCCCAAGTCGATTGGGCTATATGTCACCCAGGAACAGTTTGCCGCTTTAGCCGCAGCCAACCGAGACTTGAGACTGGAAAGAACCGCACTTGGAGAGTTAATTGTGAACCCACCAACAGGTTGGGAAACTGGGAAACGCAATTGGAGTATTTCGGGAGAATTGTATTTGTGGTGGCGTAATGCGGGCGAACCCGGTGAAGCCTTTGACTCCTCAACTGGCTTCATTTTACCCAATGGTGCGATTCGCTCTCCCGATGCCTCTTGGGTAAGTCAAGAACGATGGGATGCACTGACTCCGGAACAAAAAGGAACGTTTGCGAATATCTGCCCGGATTTTGTGGTTGAATTACGCTCTAGCTCAGATACCCTCAAGTCTGTGCAAGATAAAATGAAGGAGTATATTGACAATGGCGCTCTCCTGGGCTGGTTACTTGATCCGCAGCATCGGCGGGTAGAAATTTATCGACCGAATCTTGATGTGGACGTGTTGGAGAATCCGGCTGAGTTGTCTGGTGAAGCAATGTTACCGGGTTTTGTGTTGAATTTGCGTCGGGTGTGGGCTTGAAAATTGACCGTCTTTCCTAATTTAGCCGAAAAGCTCTTGGGGTGAATCAGCAAATTTTGAGGTATCTTTCCCCGTAGCTGGACGTGCAAAGGTGGCTTGATTGCGAATTTCCCAAATTTGTGCCTCGTCTCGGATCATCGCTGGGGTAAACAATTTACGCTGATAGAGTAAATCTTTCGGTTCAATGTGCAGTTGTTTGGGAGCTTGACCCGTCCGTTGTTTATGACAGTGGAAAATTCGCTCAGCCGTCTGCCG
Source organism: Coleofasciculus sp. LEGE 07092 (assembly GCF_015207375.1). Lineage (GTDB taxonomy): Bacteria > Cyanobacteriota > Cyanobacteriia > Cyanobacteriales > Coleofasciculaceae > LEGE-07092. The sequence continues at coordinate 38,526 of NZ_JADEWY010000018.1, forward strand.
AACCGCGTTTCCAATCTCAGCAGGAGTTGTTAAATTGTATTCGCGCAGAAGAGTTCGCCAAGTGTCTTCGCTCCAGGGAGAAGCATCCTCGTGAAACTGCAACGGAAAGTATTTACGCAGGTGAATGTTGAAGATATCATATCGCGCTCCCTTATGGGGCAGATCCACAAAGAAAATGCGTTCCTCAAAGCGGCGAATTAATTCTGGTGGCAGGAAATGCAAACGGTTGACTGTTGCCACCATAAACACAGGGGCAGTCCGTTCCTGCATCCAGGTTAACAAGCGTCCACTCAACCTTCTCGCTACCCCACCATTAGCGTTAGAATCCCAACCAGAAAACCCCTTGTCAAAGTCGTCCCAATAGAGGACACAAGGCGAAATAGACTCGGTAATTTCCAGAAGATTACGAAGGGCAGAGTCTGGGGAATCAGCAAATAGCAACGCTCCCCAATCCGCAGCGATGAGGGGAATGCCCATTCTCTTAGCAGAAAGTTTAGCGGAAAGGCTTTTCCCTGTTCCTGGAGGTCCCCATAGCAAGATACCCTTGGGAAATTCGAGATTAAGCTGTTGCGCCTTTGGGTCAAGCAGGGAAACGACCTTTTGCAGTTCAAGGTCAAGCAAATCTAGACCGCCTGTGACTTCAACATCGGGTTGACCTAAATACTCTAAACCTTGTCCTCTGAGTTTATTAATCTTATGCTGCAAGACTTCCTGGGCTAACTGAGAAAGCGTATCTGCAAAGGCTAACGAGCGCTGCAAGATTAAATCAATCTCCCCGCTAGAAAGTCCCCGACAAGCATTGAGTAGGTTCTTTTGAGCGTCTTCCGATTGCGCTTCCCCAAGCTGTTTGTTCTCTTGACAGAACGTGAGAATTTGCTGCCAAATCTCTTGAGTCGTTGGTAGGGGTACTCGTAGGAGCGGGATAAGGGATTGCAGTTCGAGGGGAAGTTGAATGTAGTCCTCTTCCCAGAAAATGAAGAATTGCTGCTTATCGGGGAGCCAGCTAAGAGTATCGAAGATGTTTTTAAGCTGAAAGCATCTCTGTTGTTGAGGGTAAATATCCCGGAGAAAGCCTTCGATGACAATAATGCCTTCAATCTCTGCCGATACCGAAGGGAATTCTAAGTCGGTAAGCTCCCCCCTTAAGGCATCTCCTTCTCGCTGAAGTTGCCGCAGGGTTGGCGAACCGGGATTGCCAAAATAAACGGGGAGATTCATCAGCTCTCCCCAACAGTGAAACTGCTCAAAAATTTTTTGACGATTGCCAGAGTGGGATTCCAAGGCTGTAATTTTAGTTCCGGCTTTAGCCAAAGGAAGCCAGTCGTGAAAATGTCGCATCATTCCTGCCTATCTCTAATTGCATCTGGAAAATATTCTAAACAGCGACATCTTCTTCCTACCTCTCATGAAGGGTCTATTTGCCAGGGGGAACTTCCCGACCCAATTAATTAGTTGACCAATCCTAAACGTAAAGCTCGAATAGCGGCTTGAGTTCTATCATTACAAGCCAATTTATCTAGGATGTTGCGAACGTGTGTCTTGACCGTCCCTACCGTTACATAGAGGCTTGCAGCAATTTGAGAGTTGTTCTTTCCTTCCACAATAAGCTGCAAAACTTCCATCTCTCGCTCTGTAAGCGGAGTGGACTCAAGGATTTGGTGATAGTCTGGCTCCCCTTCAATTATGACCTGATTGATGAGCTGCTTGCCCTTCCCGTTATTTAAGAGATTGGCTCGATTGAGGATGAGCTGAGCAATGCGAGGATCGATCCAGATCTCTCCGTCAATGACGACTTTGATGGCTTGGACAAGCCAATCCAAACCGATAGAGGTTTGTTTGGTACAGTAGCCGCTTCCGCCAGCGGCAAAGGCTGAAAATATACTGTCTTCTGCTTCACTAGATGTGAGGAAGATAACTTTTTTGTCAGGCACGAACTCCAGATACTGTCGGGTTAAATCTATCCCGTTCTTATCGGGCAAAACAATGTCAATCAGTGCCACATCAGGTTTATAAGCTAAAAGTAAATTTAACCCTGATGTGGCATCAGGAGCTGACCCAACTAAGTCGATTTCTGGATAGGCGGCTAAGGAGAGTTCGAGACTCTGCCTCATCAGCTCGTGATCTTCGACAAGGGCAGTTGTGATTCGTTTTTCCATTTTTACAAGGGAATAACCATCAAGATGACCAGTCCAATGAGAGCCGTTGTCAAAGCTCCCAAAGGATTGGTGTTCCACTTACATAGAGGGCAAATTAGAAGGGAAACACCCAGCAGAGTTACAGCACTCTTGGGAACGCTTCTGAACAATAAGACGCCAAGACTGCTACAAGAAATCATCAAAAACCATTGGCAAACTTTGATGATTAACGGAAGTTTGCGAACCATGATGTAATTTATTATATAGTGTTAACATCCAGAGAGTGCCTGCTCTAACCTCCTAAAAAAGATTAAGAATAGTGAACAAGAAAAGGGCTAAGGTTGGAGATGGCTGATTGGCTCAAAAAAGGGTTAAATATTATACAAAAAGCTGCGGAAAATTCTACAGCTAGAAAAAATAGACGAGGTGTACAAATTGTACAGTTGGCGGCTATTCAACAGAGAGTTCTTGATGAGGAGTACGTTTAAACGGCTTTGAGTTTCGACGCCGACGGATCTGTTGGTTACGGCGTTCTACGGCGGAGTTAACGACTTTCCGGGTTAGGGCTAATCGCGTCGGATAATTAGAGTGCTTTTGAATATCTGGAGATTGAGCCACTATAATAGCCGTATCCTCGGATTCATATCCATCCTCTAACAGCATCTGAGCGATCGCGCGATCGCGTTCTAGAAAAGATAGCGACTGCTGCTCATCAGTGAGCGATTGGCGATAATATTGATACTGTCGGGCGAGCTGCTCTTTCTCCTGCTCCTGACTAACAACGTTGTTAGTGACATTTGGAGACTGAGCCGCCTTATCGGGTTCATCAGTTAGCGATGATTGATGCCCTTCTCCTGCCTGACTAACAACGTTGTTAGTCAAATTTTGCTGAAGCTGCTTATCCATTGCAGTTTGCGTATAGCGTTTGCCCAATTGGTAGCCGCCAAACCAAACGCCATCCTTTTCTAGCTTCCAGCCGTGCGGTGTGGGCTGCGCGAAGATACCTTCATGATGTAAGATTTCATCCAATTGATTGAAGTTGGTTGCCTCCGATGAGGCTATATCAAGAGCATCTTGGATTTGGCGGCGGACAGTGGGCTGAGGTGGTTGTTTGCGATCGCCTTTTTCAAACTCCCACTGCTCTTTTTCTTGGCGGTGAACTTGATACGGTGTGTCCCGGCGACGGTCAACCTGCCAGGATGAAGCAGTAGGAGTTAGATTGTAATCACGTTCCAGCTTGCGAATCGCCTCTTGTAGCCTGTACTTTGAGAAATCGGTATTCGCTCGGTTTCCCTCATCGTCGATGAGGTTGCCAACGATGTGAACGTGAGGGCGAGGTTTGCCAGAGGGGAATTCTTCATCAGTATGCAGCACGGCAACTGCTTGGTTCGCGCCCCATCCCATTTCCTCTAACAGGTCGAGGGTGAGGTCTTCCCAATCTTCTATTTTTAACTCATCCTCAGATGATGGAGATAGCGATAGGTGAAAGCAGGGCTTACTAGTACGGTAGTTGAGCGCTGCTGTGGAACGCATAGTCGCGGCGATCGCTTTGTAGTCAGGTTGGGAGTCCCATGAAACAGAAACGTTGTTGTGAATAAGCTCTGCTCCCCGTCTTCTCAACACGTACCGCAGAGTGTCACCAAAGGACTGGGTTTGGTTGAGATTCCCAATCATCGAGCATTCACCTGCCTAGAAAACGTCTCGATCTGACGAATAAGTTTGAAAGCCGCTTCCTTTAACTTCTCATCAGGGCAGCTTCTATTGAGCCGTCTGAGCAAAACCGAGGCGAGTCCAGTAAGCTGGCGAACTTGCCGCTTGATGTTAGCATTACCCCCGTCAACTTTGGGAAGGCTCCGCCTCAACCCACAGCGCCGTAAATATTCAGATAAAGTTAGGGAGACTGCCTGAGCTTTACGTTGCAGTGCTTCTTTTTCTTGCACAGAGAGTCTAAGATTAAGCTGGGATGTGCGTTCTCCTCTCATGCTTTTTTTCTAATGCGCTTAACTTCCTCCACAGGTTATCAATTGAAGCGCGATCGCTCCATCTGAATACAGGCAGAATTTTGTATAGACATCGTGACTGCTTGAGGAGTAAGGTGAGGAGTTCTGCCTGTATTTGTGACTGAACAAACCGTGATGGGAGCGTGATTAAATTGTGGTTAACCGTGATTAAAACGTGGTTTTTCGGGTTCATTTTTGAGTCATTTATTAGAAAAATTAACCGGATTTAGGGAAACGTTTCACAATTTTTCACGATTAACCCCCCTAGAATCACGTTTAATCACACTCTACTCTATCTCCGGTATGAGGATGCCTAGCTACTAGAGAAAGAGGAAAAGCTCAGGACGAGTTATTTATTCTTTGATTTAGATGAAACTCGATGAAACGTCGCTTTTCAATTCAAGCTGAATGTCAAAGAACAAATGGTTAACCGTCAAACTAAGAGCTGACCCAGATAGTCCCTTGGGGAAGGTTATAGCAAAAGTACAAGCACAACCCTTGGGAAGCGAAAACACAGTAGTTGAGCTGCTATTTATGCATTTTTCGGCTGAGGCATTGGATTTGCGAGACGAGCAGCAGCGTCATGTAGCCGTCCGCTATACGGAGAGATGCCTTGCCGATGCAATAGCATCCAAACGCTTGTTAGGAATTGACCCCAACCCTTATCCAATAATGATGTCTCACTCACAGCACAATGGGTCAAATTCATCACCGCCCCAGGAGCAAGAGGAGAAAGAAGGTTTCTTACTCAATCACTCTTCAGAATCAATGTTTGGATGAAACAGGAGGTTAACGTGGCTTCTAAAGCCGATCTAATGCTCACAGCCGACCCAGGTTCTAGCGCTTCCAAGTTTATTTACAACGTTCAAAAAAAAGAAACTCCCATTGCCTTGGCGATGTCGCCAGAAGTAGCCGTAGGAGTATCTGTATCGAGTATCAAAGCTCTCCAAAAACTCTCGATGGGGAGTACCTCACCTATCAATGACGCTTGGCTACAGATTCCTCCTGATTCAAAAAAAGCAACCGTCGTCGGCTATCTGGCTCAAGCCGAGTACCAAGGGAATGCGCGATTGGATCTGCTCAAGTACGAAGTTATCGTGCCGAAGTTCCTAGCAGCAATCGGCGCAATCGCCCAACAGCACGATTTGGGAAATAAGTTCTCTGTCGCGATCGCTTGCTTACTTCCCTTCGGCGAGTATCCGAATAAAGATGAGCTGAAAACCCAACTCTCTAAGTCACTAGCAGATTTTGCTTTCCAAGGGTCTAGACTGTCAGTTGAGTTGGCTGATTTTGTCTGCTACCCGGAAGGAGGTGGGCTAGCCATTTATCAGCGTCAGCAACTCGGTGACGAAGCTTTTAATAAAGCTACCATTCCGGTTGTTATGTTAGGGCATCGCAACAGCTCACTGCTGCTGTTTGAGAAAGGGAAGCTGAGTCTGCAACAGTCAACAACGACTGAAAACGGTTTTATCAACCTAGTCAAGCAGTTCTGTACGCTCACCAGTGGTCAGAGTCCATCCAATCGGTTAGTGGAGGCGATTTACCAGGCGGGTGAGTCTCCACAGATTGATGATATCAAGCATCTGATTCGCTCTCAAGATGAAGACAATATCCAACAAGAAGCCGAATTACTTAAATCTGTCATTAAAACAGCTAGAGAGGATTACTGGCGTTCAATCAAAAATTGGTTAGATGAGGTGATGCCTTCCCGGTACTCCGAAGTATTTTTAGTCGGTGGAGTTGCCCAATATCTTAGGCAGGAGTTGACCGACTACTTCGGAGAAAAAGCACGATATTCCGACCGGATAATGGCTCAAATCCAAGAGGTCTTTCCCCAGCTCGAGCAGAGCCTCACATCTCGCTTTCTGGATGTGTTCGCTCTCTACTGCGACGTGGATGAATTTGAACCTCCCAAGCCCAAGGGAGAAAGGGAGCAACAAGCCCGTCAGGAAAAAATTAGGCAGGAATTTGCTATCAGATAGCCCATCATCAGACGCATCAAAAAACGCATTTTCAATGGAGGTATTTACATGGGAACGATTCATCTGTGCGATTCAGAAAAAGGTGGTGCTGGGAAGTCTCTTTGGTGTCGCGTACTGTGCCAATACTTTATTGATGAGGGCAAAGAGTTTAAACTTGTCGAATGCGATCGCTCGAACGCTGACGTAATTGCCCACTACAACGATATTGACGCGGAGTTTGCCGTTTTCTCGGAAGACAGACGCCGATATGCTGAAGGCGATACCCTCTTCAATGCTGCCACTTCTAAAGATGTAATCGTTAATTTGCCTGCTCAAGTGCGAATCCCATTTGATAACTGGCTTGAACAAGGCGATATCCTTTCAATCGCTTTGGATGTCGATATCCAGTTTGTCAAGTGGTTTCTGGTAACGGGGGGAGTAGACAGCATCGAGCTATTTAAGGATTCATTCAGGAAGTGGGGGAAGCAAATCCCCCATGTCATGGTCAAGAATTTATACATGGCAAACTCAGATGAATGGCAGGGGATTTTAGAAGACGATCAGGAGTTGAGAGAGATTCACTCCAAAATTCCTTCAGTCTTATTCCCCCGCTTTCCTTTCGGGGAACGAAACAAAGTTGATAGATTAAGGATGCGCTTTGATGAAGCCCTTTCCTCCGCAGAATTTCCCTTAATTTCCCAATCGCGAATCAAGCGATTTCTTAACGGTTGCTATGGGGAAATAGAAAAGTCAAAAATCTTTAAAGAGGATAAGAAAGGAACATCGGCATCGGCTTCTTCTTCCCCGTCCCAGAAAAACGAAAAAGAGCAGGAACCCGAAGAAGTCACCGCCGGATAGGGGGAAATCGGATGAGATGGGAGATGGGTTATCAGGAGCTTAGCTCCCATTCATTTTTTTAAGGAGATATTAAAGGAAGTAGCAATGAGCCGTGAAAAGGGGACTCTGTTGGAGAGTGCGCTTGAAGGTCTTGACCTATCAACAAAATCCAAAATCCATCAAATGGCGAGAGAGTATCAACTCTCAAACGATGACCCACTCTTTGTCGTTTTAGCGGCAACCGGACGGCTAGAAGTATTGGTTGAGCAAGCTCCGGCGACGTGGGACAAGCATTTTCAGGAGTATGTGGATAAGCTTGATGAGTGGTATTCTTCTCACTCCGAAATACTCAAGCAATGGGAAAATGAAAGCCAAGAGCGTATCAAGGCTAAGATAGCTGAAGCTGTATCGGATTTAATAAAACTCGCTCAACAGAAAGAGCAACAAAAGCAGGGGAAAATATTGATTTCTAAATCCAATTTGGGAACGCTTATCGGGGTGTCTAGCGTTTTTGGGGCGCTTATTGTGTTTTTCTTAGTCCGCCTCTTTCCGGTTCAAGACTCTTTGAAAAATCTCAACGGGAGACTCAACAATACAGATATCCGACTCGAACGGATCGAGAAACATCTAGGGATATCAAAGTGAGGCATTTTCTGTTTGTACGGGTAATTGAGTTGTTCATGGTTCATAGTCCATGGTTCATGGCAATCAACAATGAACAATGAGCTATGAACAATTGGCAAAAATTATAGGGATTAATAAGTGAGTGAAATTAATCTAACCCATCTTCCTAATGGTCATGCGAACATCTAACTCTGGATGTAGCCGCTTGAGTTAAGCCTTCCTAAACTTAACGGTTAGCTAGTCAAGTTAGAGGAAATAGTGACGATGGTAACTAACTTACTCAAAGATGCCCGACGAGCTGCGGCACAGCTAAGAAGCAAAATTGGTGATGAGAATATCGATATAACCGTTGCTCAACTCAAGGACAAAATTTCGGCTTTAAGTGTGTTCATGGATGAGACGGTTGCCATCCAACTGTACCGATATAACGGCAAGCCCTACGGCGGAACATTCCGAATTTATCTAGCTGATGGGGAGCCGAAATTGTATGATGCAGCATTGAATCCCGTCTCGGAAAAGGTTGACTTTATCTCTTGGACAATAGAGGGATTTAATGGAACGGCAAAAGTGGCTGTGGGAGGAGAAGAGTTTATCGTTAAGCTGCCGATAAATACAGATTCACCGCTGAAAGAATCTTCGGGGGAAGGATTACCGGATCGAGATTTACTGGAGGCGGTTCCTCAACCGGGAGCAACAGCGTTCTCTAGCCTAAAGATGAAAACGAATTATACGCTCGTTGAACGTAATGGGGGAACTTGCCAAATTGAGGACAAAGAAGGCAACACGCTTAAAGTTTATGAAGCCGCCGCTTTAGCGGAGCTAGTTGAGGAGAATGGTGGCGATGAGACTCTGCCGTTGGAATTTGAAATTTATGATTGGGACTTGGTGGAAATCGACGGTACGCAACGGAAGATTCCCCAAGTTAAGGCGCTCCGTGATGCCGATTTCTCAGATTTATTGGCTTAGAAAAAGCAGGTGAGTTTTATGCAACCCCTACTCGTCATTTTAGAAAGCCCAGGAAAACGGGGTAAGGTTGGCAAAATTCTAGGCGACCCCTATAAAGTTGTTGCTTCGGTTGGTCATGTGCGAGAGCTTGCTGAAAAAGGCGCTGACTCTTTGGGCTTTAAGCTCAAGCGCAACCCAATCAGAGTGGAATGTGATTATGTCAACCGCCCTGGAGCTGCTAAAATTCTTAAATCCCTACAAGCCGAGATTGACCAAGCTCAGGCAGTCTACATTGCGACTGACCCAGACCGGGAGGGAGAATGTATTGCTTGGCATCTGATAGATAGCCTGGAGTGGAAGTCGCCCCCTATTCGGGTGAGTTTCAGCGAGATAACAGACAAAGCCGTCAAAGAAGCGATCGCAAATCCTCGACCTCTAGACGAAAGCTTAGTGGCAGCGGCACGAGCGCGAGACTGCTTGGATAAGCTGGTGGGGTACAAGCTCTCTCCCCTGCTGTGGGAGATGAACAATGGAGCCAAATCAGCCGGGAGATGCCAGAGCGCGGCTTTGCGTCTACTGTGCCGCAAAGAGGCTCAGATCGAGCGGTTTGTTCCTAAGCCATTTTGGAAAATCTTGGTTCGCTATCCACCGGGGCTTACTGCTACTTACATTGACGATAACGGCAATAGCCGAATGGAGTCTCAACAACGAGCCTCTTCCCTAGCGCAAAAAGCCAAGAACACAACCCATAGGATTGAACACCGATCTAAACGGCAGGTGGACTCATCGCCGCCCCCGGCATTCAAAACCTCAACCCTCCAGCAAGAAGCTGGGAAGCGTCTGGGTCTTTCCAGTTCTAAAGTGATGCGCTTAGCCCAAACCCTGTATGAGGAAGGCTACATCACCTACCATCGCTCCGACTCCGTGGTAGTATCACCAGAATTTGCTCAAGCCGCTAGGAATTGGCTGATTGCTAATGACCCAGACAACCTACCGGAAACGGCAACTCAACACCGAGATCAAGCTGGAGTGCAAGCTGGACACGAGGCAATCCGCCCGACTGACATCAGCGTTCGGGAAATTCAAGAGGGAAACGAGCTAAATGCGCTTTACCAACTCATCTGGAAACGGGCAATTGCCTCTCAATGCGCTCGGAGCATTATCGAGCAAACCGAGTTGGTGACAGTGGCTAAGGATTTGCGGTTTGAGGCGACGGGCAAGCGCATTCTCTTTCCTGGCTACGGTAAATACTGGGATAATCTAGGAACAGATAAGCTCCTTCCCGACCTGGAAGAAGGGCAGACGCTGACGCCCTCCTTACTCTCCACTCCCAAAGGGAAAACACGACCGCCCAATCGCTTCAGCGAACCGCAGTTAGTACAGGTTTTAGAAAAAGAAGGCGTGGGGCGACCTAGTACCTTTGCTAATATCATCTCCACCCTTTTAGATCGAGGCTATGTCAGAAAGTCCAGAGGGACGTTAATTCCCACTCGATTGGGGAAGGAGGTCGATAGATTTTTGCAGCGGGTGGTTCCCAAACTCATTGAGCCGGGATTCACCAAGCAAATGGAAGATAGCCTTGATGCGATCGCTCACGGCACGCTCTCCTGGCAAGAGTACCTGGTTTCCTGGCACGATAACGAGTTCTTACCCACCTTGAAAAAGGGAGAAAAAATTATTGAGCAGGAATATGCCCTGCCAGAGGATGAGGAAACTGAACTCAAATGCCATTACTGCGGTCAGTCTGGGTTGATTAAGCGCTACAGCAACTCTCTGAAGCTGGAAGCCGACCATTACCTCGTTTGCAATGAGTGTGACTCTCCCCACTTTTGGAATAGTGAGATTGATGATTACCAACTCCCTTACAAACTGCGGCGCTCTTTACAGGTAAGCGAAGAAAATCTCACCGACTATCAATGTCCCGTCTGCAATGCATCATTGGAACGGCACCACTATACCAAGCAGGGGCAACAAAAGACCATGCTCCGCTGTTCGCAACTTACCAAATCTAAATGCCGAGATGTCGCCTACTTTAAGACCAAAGACGAGGATTGGTGGTCACCCAAATTTGGAGTGCTTGCCTCAGAAGGCGAACCCGACTTTAGTAATTTACTTTGAATCAAATCCGAACGTTGGAGTTGTTTAACAGAGAAGAATTATGGATAAAGGACAAACATCTCAAGCCATGCAAGATGCTGGTGTAGATGAAAGTCTTGCCAAATTAGCGGCAGATATTCTAGACAAGAAACAGCAGGGTAAAGAGCTTTCGGACAAACAGGAGAAGGCTCTCTATGCCGCTCAAAAGCAGGCGGGAGACGACCTAGATATTAACTCCCTGGTACAGGGGGAACCCCAGGCAGTTGAAGATAAGAATGTTGACAAACGACAAGCGTCTCAAGCCATGCAAGACGCTGGCGTAGATGAAAGCCTTGCCAAATTAGCGGCAGATATTCTAGACAAGAAACAGCAGGGTAAAGAGCTTTCGGACAAACAGGAGAAGGCTCTCTATGCTGCTCAAAAGCAGGCGGGAGACGACCTAGATATTAACTCCCTGGTACAGGGGGAATCCCAGGAGCCGGAAAGAGACGAAGACGAGCAAGCCTTCATTGAAGGGCAGACAAAAATCTATGAAAAAGCGGGTCTGGAGGCAGAAAAATCCCAAGAAGCTGCAACATTGATGAATAAACAGTTTGGACAACAGCCGTTGAGTTCAGAAGAAAAAAGCCTTGTGAATGAGGCTGAAGCGACGGTACACGAGTCCATTGCCAATAAGATAGCTGAACGAAAAGAAATTGCTTCAGTAATGGTAAGCAATGCTCAAGATTTCCTTAAATTTGCCAAACAGGAAGGAATAGCTCAACAGTCGGGCAGTAGCACCACCGTTGAGGGGAATAATTATGATTTGACTCAAATTGACGATCGCCTTGCTATTCATAATAAAGAAACTGGAGCGGAAGTTATTGCTGATAGCGATGAAATTATTAAAGCCGAAGGCGTAACTCAGGAAGATTTAGAAAATTGGCAAAAGGTGGGGGAAATTGCTCAAAAGCAGCAACAGTCTAAAGCCGCGTCTGTAGAACGAGAGAAGGAAGAAGAAGAGATGGAGTTGTAACCCTTATTGCTACTATGCCGCTACAAATCCCAAATCTGATCCTGGATAGATCAAAGCTTTTCAGTGATCAGCGAAAAACCTATGCCAACCTAACCCGTCATCTGGCAAAGAAGTCGCTACCCACGACGACATTTCACTTGCTAACGGCATTAAGCGCTATCATCAGCACCTTTGCCCTTCTCGCCAATAGCAGCGCTTCTCTAATTGGAGCGATGATCATTGCTCCCCTGATGGGACCCATTATCGGCTTCGCTTTCGGTGTCACGACTAATGATTTGAAGCTGATGCATCGTGCGGCTGCTACTCTGGTCGTTGGTAGCATTAGTGTTATTGTATGTTCAATGCTAATTGCCTCTGGATTGGGGATAACGATTCCTAGCTCAGAGATTCTAAGCCGCACTAATCCTACTTTGATCGATTTGGGGATTGCGATCGCGGCGGGTATTGCTGGAGCAGTAGCCCACGCTCGAAAGAGTATTGACCCAGCCTTAGCGGGTGTGGCGATCGCGGTAGCCTTGGTTCCTCCCCTGTCAGTGGTGGGAATTGGCTTGGCTAGTCCGATTTCAAATTCCGAAATCGCCTTGGGAGCGGGTTTGCTGTATCTGACCAACCTATCGGGGATGATTTTTGCAGCGGGAATAGTATTCCTGTTTCAAGGGTACAGTAGTTGGGAAAGAGCGAGAAATGGGTTCGCTGTTTTGACCGCTGTGGTGTTGGTTGTGTGCATTCCTTTATTTTTCTCGCTGACCACCTTAATTATCCAGAAAAATTTACAGCACAAAGCCGAAGGATTAATCAACTCTTCAAAATTCTTTAAGAACACTCCTATCGAGCAAGTTGAGGTTTTTCCCAAAAAGAAAGAAGTTCTTGTCAACCTACGAATCTTAAGTCTGGAAGATGACCCTATTGAAGCTGAAGAGCTTTCCCAGATTCAGCAGCTCTTAGCTAGAGAAATTGAAAAGCCTGTCACACTTAATGTACGGCTAATTCCCATTCAGGATTATCAGCTCAGGGCAATTAAACAAACGAAGAAATCTCCCGATAAGCTAAATTAATAGCTTCAAGCCAATGACTAAGCTGACTTTTTTTGACAATTTGTTGCGCTAAAGAAGCGGCATCGGCGACTAGGGAAGGAAGGGGAAATTCAAAAATCAATGACTCTTCTAGGAGTTCGATTAATCCCCAATTCGCTAGGGTTAGCCCTTCGGCTAAAGCGGTTGTCAGAGAAATATCTCGCTGTGTCGAGTGGTAGTAGAGGAGTTGCTCCAAGGGCAATTCCTCCAATATTTTGGCAGGAAGAGAGGATGAAATCATGTTGATAGCCTGCTGGATATCCATGTGTGAAATCATGGCTTTAATCCGCAAGCCCAAGCATCCTAGATATTCATCAGCATCCTCGATGGGAGATTGGTTTGTTGGCAATTCAATGGCGGTTATAGTTTGGATAACCCTTTCTGAACCGCGAACAATCTGAGCGGAGGAAGGAATCCAATAGGAATTAATCATAGTTCTATATCCTCTCTTTGTTGTGGGCATTCTTCAGGTTCGACCTCCCTATTTTGTTTGAGATGAGGAGCTAAATTTTCCTCCAGTTGCTCAACATAGTCTTCAGAGAGGTCAGACCCTTGGTCTTTCCACGTTCCATCCTTGTCCTGAATGGCATTGAGAGTTTCCGCGCCCTTAACCAACAATCTGTTCCCTTCTAGGGTAGCGATGTTGTTAACCCCCTCTAATTGGTTTGTCCCGGCTTGCTTCATGGCTTCAACTAGAAGAGGAGCGGCTTTCTCAACTCGCTCTTGCTGAGCAATATTTTCCTGTTGCTCTTGTGAGGAATGAACGTCTTCAAAGTGCTGAAGGGCTTGCCCTAATTGGGCGACTTTAGTATTAGTAGTTTCCTGAGCAAATGTCTTGCTACGCTCGGATAAGGAAGCAATTAAACCTGGCATATAATGACCTTGTGTTCATCAAAGCAATTAACTGTACATTTTGTACAGCTTTCAATAGCTCTTTCAAAAGGATACCAAAAAAAATAATAGGCAGGCATATAGCAATCCTGACGGAGGGTAGGCGTTTGGCTTTAGTCTGACTCTTTCTCTAAAGAAAGCAAATCTGAGATGTCGATGTTAAAGAAAAGGCAGATTTTCGCTAACATTCGGTCGTCAAGCTTAGGAAGATAATCGCTTTGTTTCCACCGGGAAACGGTGTTGTAGCTGACTTTTAGAGTCTTGGCTAGTTCACCATTCGACACATTTTTTTCGGCTTGCCAGCGCCTAAAGTGCCATCTTATTCGCGGCTCTTTCTCCATACAGGCGTCCTTGCACTCATAGTCCGATTCTTAGTCTGACACGTTTTGTGGTGTCTTTTCGGGGAAATTGGGTTAATATTCATCACTCAATGGTGAATATTCACTATTAGATAGGGTATGATGGGAGAGAGAAAGGAAAAAGGCACTGGAAAAGGAAAGTTCCAATGCCTCTGCTGTAGTTATATTCATCAGGAATTGTAGCAATGAACGCCATTACCATTACTTCTGACCAGATCCGAGCTGCTGCTGAGCAGATTTGCCACAGCGATGCACCCCTTCATCCTGTGGAAGATGTTGCAGTGGTTTTCAGGAAGTGGCTAGAGCGGCAAATCGGTAGTTTTCTAGAAGATCCAGATTTTTCGACGCAACACCTTGATCGAAAGTTTTTCGCTGATGCTTTGTCTGATAGTGGCAAAGCCGCTTGTTTAGATTCAGATTTAGTTGCTTAAAAGCTGGCATCAAGTCACGTTCTAACCCATTCAACAAGCTCCTGCCTTTAGGCATGGAGCTGGTGGTTGTTTTTGAATTGATTGGCTACAACTATTCTAGGGAAGCAAGGGACATGAGTGAAAGTGTAGAACCGAACCTTGTCGAATCAGAAGTTCCAGCTCAGGGTATTAATGTTACTCCGATGACGGAGGCTGAAGCTCGCGAATATACGGAAAGGATTCGTCAACGTTTCTACGATAATCGTGCCGATCTATTGGAAATGGATCGTCGTAGAGGTTGGGAGGCTTTGGGATACGGAAGTTGGAGTGAATGGGCAATTAGTGAATACCAAGACGATTATAAAGAGCGGTATTTGTTTCGACTAAAAGCGGCAGCATCTGTTGAAGAAAATCTCCGAACTTCTCAAGATGAAAGTATTCTAAGACTAGCTCGGAGACTGCCGATTTCCCAAGCGAGCGAATTGGCAAAATTGCCAACTCAAGATAAACAAACTGAAGCGTTGAAACGAGCTGAAGAGATTGCTAAAAAGCAGGGAAAAGCCCGAACAGCCCAGCTTCTCAAACAGGTCATTAAGCAGATTAAGGAGAATGAAGAGGAAACAACTGAGATTCCCGGTGCTTGGCGGCTATCAGCCAAAGAGTTTTCAATTCAACTCTCTGATACCGGGGAATCTGTCAACGTTGTTTATGAGCCGGGGAATGATATCCAGGATTTGTACCATCATTTTGAACTTCAGGGGAATATCTCTCCGACAGGATTCACTTCCCATTACGTTTTCTACGGCGAAGCACACAAACACGTTTCTCCACAGGCGTATGCCCAGATTCTGGCGGATAAACTATATCGCCAGTTTCAAAAACAAACTAGGACGACGGGTTCAGCAGAATCGGAATTTCAAACATCTGTTGATATACCCCTACTAGGTAAACGAGTTGTGGTTATTTGCCCTTCAGGATATGTCGAAATGCCTTCGGCTCCTGAAGGGAGTCGGGGGACAGTGCAATCATTTAATCGCCAGAAAAATCGGTACAAAGTGCGGCTTGATAGCCCGCCTGCACCCGGTAAGCGGCGAGATGTAAGTCTCCCACCAGAGCGATTGCAAGAGTTAATTATTCCAGCCGACTTAAGTCAAATTAAAAGTGAGCGCGATTTTGAAACTTATCTTCAAGAAGTCGGAGAAGAAGTGATAGCGAGAGAGTTTTCTGAATCTGAGGCATCTGTTCGGGTTCAGCTCAAGAAATTTGTTGCCAATATCTATGAGTTAGTTCAACCTCACTTGGGCAGCCAAGGTGTCGAACAATTGCAACAGGATGATCAGGAATACGAACAAAATTCCTACTCCCCTCCTGCCACCTATTTGTGGGAATGCAAGAATCCTGATGATGTGGCTGAGTATCTCGAATACAGCACTCCAGCAGAAGTTTTTACAGATTTGCAACGACTTCAGCAGATGCAGTTGGAGCAGTTAGAACAGTTGCAGCAAGAACGTGATGCTCTACGCGCCCTAAAAGAAAATTTGGAGAAGCAGCTAGAAAAGCAACAACAACAGCGCTCCTCCTCTAGCCGAAAGCCGTCTAGCCGCAAACAACGAAGCCAACCTAAGTAAAGCTCTACCCACAGTGAGAGGTATGAATGAGCCAAAAGAAGAGGCGGCACCTAGTCGCCTTTTTTTTTATTTGAGAGGCATAAGGACAGATGGTTAACGGGGAATAGGGAATTCCCCAACAGCTTATCTGGGTTAAGAGTTCCCTGTTTTGGTAATACAGCATTATGGGAGTAACTGACAGACAACGACATCACCTTCGTACCTCACTGACGAATCATTTTCTCTCTGGTCAGGGATTCGACTCCATCAGTGCTGCCCGGACGTGGGCATCCCAGGAACTAGGACAAGAAACGGAGTTTGCACCAGGGAGTGCAAATGCTAAAGCACTTGAAGAAACGATTGAAGAGAGCCTGGTTCAGGCAGGTCGCAGGCTGATTGAGGCTGGAGACGACCCAAAGACAACCTATCGAAACCTTGTGGATTTGTATCAGCGTCAGCCCAAGCTGGCAACGAAAAGCAGTGGTAGTGTAGCCCGACAAGCGTATTCAACGCCGTTGCCAGTGGCTTACTTGGCATCAACGATGGCAGGAATTGACCTACAGGGTACTGTTTACGAACCCGCAGCGGGGAATGGGGCGCTATTGATGGGTGCTAACCCCATGAAGGTGACGACGAATGAAATTGACCCTGACCGCGCCAGGGCATTGCAAGACCAAGGGTTTAATCCAACAATCCAGGATGCCACAACCTATAAGCCAGAGCAAAAGCACGATTTTTTAATAGCTAATCCGCCTTTTGGCAGCGTCCGCGATGAGGATAACCCTAAGCCGAATGCTAAAAAGCAGTGGCAGTTTGGCAAATTGAAAACTAGCCAGATTGACCACGCTATCTGCCTCAATTCTCTAGAGGCGCTCAAAGACGACGGGAAAGCTGTGTTGATTATTGGCGGCTTAATGGGAGATGACCCAGTACAGCGCAGCGATCGCTATAATAGCCTCTCCAATCGCGGATTTTTCAAGCAGCTTTACGATAACTGGAGAGTCACCGACCATTTTACGGTTAGTGGTGAGTTGTACTCCCGCCAGGGGGCAGGCTTTCCCATTGATATGATTCGCCTCGACGGGCGGGGCAAAAGCCCTCGCCCCTATCCGGCTGCTGATGTGCCGCCAATCTATCACAGCTTTGAAGAGTTAGAACAAGAGGTTTTATCGCGTTATGTATCTAGAGAACCCGAATTATTGGATGCCAACCGAAGAGCAGAGAAAGAAGGAAATGCCGATGCTGTACTTCTGGACGGCAGTAGAGGTTCCCGCTTCGATGAAGTCCATTCCCACGATGAGCGAGTATTTGCAACTGCTGGGGTTGAGAGTGGCGTGGTTGATTCGCCAAGAACCCCCTTCAGACGCACAGCTCCTGATTCGAGAGGAGATGCCCCTAGGGATGCGGGATGGGATTCTGGACGTACTACGGATGCCTCCCAATCCCAACCCCGATTCTTTAGCTCAAGCTTGGGCGAGGGCGTTGGTAGTAGACAATCCGGCAATTCGCAATCATCTGGGGCTTTTTTGGACGGTGAGATTCCCGGTGCCAGTGCTGAAGGAACCAGAGCAGATAGACGAAGCCAGGGAATTAATACAAGGAATGGCACTAGCCGAGTGGTTGGGAGCGATGAGGGCAACACCAATCGAGTTCTAAAGGAGGAGAAAATGATGGACAACAAAAATAGTCGGGATTTGCAAGTTCCTTATCAGCCTTTAAGTCAGGGAAAGCCCCTTAATTCTTTAGTTCCCAAAAATATGTCTGTGGGGATTAGAAATTCTCTGGAGCGCGTGGAAGAGCGACAGGGCAACATTGATGATTATGTCGCCTCCGAAATGCAATGGTCTCTTGATGAATTGTATAACAAATTAAGTGCTGAACAAATAGATGCTTTGGCGTTAGCTCTAGATAATAATGAGCAGGATGCCGAAACTATCCTAGGGGATATGACGGGGATTGGTAAGGGTCGTGTGGTGGCTAGCATGATTCGCAAAGCTAAGCTAGATGGGATGAACCCCATATTCGTGACAGAAAATCCCAATCTCTACCGGGATATGCTCAGAGATTTAGCCGATATTGGGGAAGACATTAACCCTTACTATACGGATTCTCAACTCAATCTGGATACCCTTGAGGGGGGCAAAATTAACTATTCAGCCAAGCAACACAAAGCGGCAGAAGAAACTATATTAAGCACGGGAAGTTTAGGGGATTTTGACAGCATTTTTACTACCTATTCCCAGATGCAAACCGTTAGAGGGCAAGAACCGGATAGGCGGCAAATTTTACGCAAGTTTGCTCCGGAAGGAATGCTGATTATGGATGAATCCCATAACGCTGGGGGCAGTGGTGGGGATTTGTATACCCGTTCGGGAATTCCCAATCGAGCTGGCTTTACTCGTGAGCTGAAGCAATCAGCCGCTCGGACATTTTCGTCCAGCGCTACTTACGCTAAGCGACCGGAGGTGATGGATCTTTATAACCGCACTGACATGAAGAAAGCGGTAGAAGATATTGATAGCTTGGTGGGAATTATCCAAAATGGTGGCGTTCCCATGCAGCAGGCGCTAGCTTCTCAGTTGAGCGAAGCGGGGCAATACATTCGTCGCGAACGCTCTTATGAGGGAGTTGATTTTGATCATACCATTTTCCCGACTGACCGGGAAATGACTGATAGTGAAGCGCAAGTGATGCAAGCCATCATGCAGTTTGACCGTGCAAAAAATGAGAAAGTTTCGCAGATTGACGAGGAACTTAAAAAAGAGGCAAAGCAAATCCAAGGGGATAGTGCTGTTGGTCAGGTGGGAGCTGAAAGTATAAATTTTACCTCGTTGATGCATAATTATTTGGATGCATCAAATCTGGCTAAAAAAACGCAAGGTGCTATCGATTTGGCGAAAGAGTCTTTAGAAAGAGGAGAAAAGCCAATTCTCACGGTTAGCAATACAATGGGCAGTTTCTTAAGCCAATACGCTGATGAGAATGGGCTACAACCGGGTGAGCGCATTAACGCTGATTTTGGGGATATGCTCAAGCGATATTTGGAGCGTAGCCGGGATGTTATTACCAAAGATGCATTTGGGGAAAGCAATCGCCGTCGTCTGACTGATGAAGAGTTGGGGGAAGCCGGGATACAAGCGTACTCTGAAGCTATCGATCTAATAGAAAAGTCTGATTTCAGTAAGGTTCCTATTAGTCCGATTGACAATATTCGCTTTCAACTAAAAGAAGCTGGGTTTAAAACCGGAGAGATTACCGGACGTGACGAGCGGGTGCGTTATGAGCGTGATGAGCAAGGTAATTTAGTAGGTTTTTATGATTTGCGTCCGGCTTCTGAGAGTTCAAGAGCAGGGAAAGCTCAAGCCGTTGACCAGTTCAACAATGGGGACTCGGATGTGTTAGTCCTTAATCGTTCGGGAGCCACAGGCATTTCACTGCATTCAAATCAACGATTCAAAGACCAACGCCGTCGCCACATGATTGTGGTACAGCCAGAACGGGATGTCAACCAGGCGGTGCAGATGTTTGGTCGGGTTCATCGCACCGGACAGGTCAATGCTCCTCACATCACCATTGGTGCTGGGGATAATCCCAGTGAGAAACGGACGATGGCGATTTTGATGGGAAAGCTGGCGTCGCTCAATGCCAATACCACTGCCAGTCGCTCTGGGCAAATTGATTTTGAGAAAGCTACGGATTTTCTCAACGAAGTAGGCGATCGCGTGGTTCATGAGCTGGTAAGTAATGACCCGGAGCTGGAAGATAAATTGGATTATCCGCTCAAACCTGAGAGTGAGATGGAAGGAACCGCACGGCGGGTAACCGGACGCATGGCAATGCTTACCTTGGATGAGCAAGAAGCCTTGATGGAGCGGATTGAGTCTGAATACAAAGATACGTTATCGAGGGAAATTGCCATGGGCAATAATCCCTTGGAGGCAGAAACTCTGGATTTGGATGCTAAAACGGTTGCATCCATAGAAGTGCAACCCCCCGATCCTGATTCCACCAGTCCGTTTACAGGAGCGGTGATTTTCGACGTGATGGACGTGAAAAACAACCGTCAGCCGCTAACGACAATGGAAGCGATGAATGTCGTGCGGTCTGAGTTAGGGTTGGAGTCGGTGTCTGAACCCGAAGATTTTGACCGAGAAGATGTTGCGGTGGCGGGACAGGAGAATAGCTCTTTGTTAATGGAGCAAATTGATTCGGAGGCTTGTGACTGGAAACAGCAGCGCCAAGGCTTATTTAAGACCCAGAATGCCAAGGAAAAGTTTGAAGATAAAATTAATCAGCAAGCCCAGACAGTTAAATGGATTTTGGAAACACTTCCAGTCGGGCAGACTGTTAAGTTAAAAGCGCCAAATAATTCGGTCTATTATGGTCTGGTAGCAGGGCATCGTTGTGAATCGGCTTCTGGAGAGAATCCGGTTTCGCCTTCATCGTGGAAGACGGAATTTCTCTTAGCGGATTCAGCCAGACAGATTTCAATTCCCCATTCAAAAATTGGGAATCGCTCTGGGCAATATGCTGTAGAAGTTCAACAGCAGGATGATTTTGAGGGCAAGGATATTTATTCGCTGTTTGATGAGCGCTCTGGTAGTGGTCGTGAGCTACGGGGGATGTTCCGGGGGAATCTAGTACGGGCGGGTTGTATGCTACTGGGGAAGATACAGCGCTGGCACGGGAGATGCTGGGGCAAGAGTTACCTGATTTGGAAGCTCTTTCCTTAGACTCGTTACAGCAGGCACAGCAACAGCTTGCTGAAGTTTCCACTACAGTTCAATCGGAGGAGCTAGGAGAGGCAGAACGTCAAGGGACACAGACATCTGCAAAAGAATCGGAATCCATTAGCGATAGGGTAGCGCAAGTTAAAAAAGCGAATGAGCAATTCCCACAGGAACAACAACAACCCGAACCTTCTTTACCTACTGCTGATGTTGATACCGAGGAAATTGAAGCAGTTGAGGAAGGTGAGGCAGAAGGTAAAGGACTCCGTGACAACCCCGACGACTTCCAACAGGAGAAGAAGCCTAAGCCTGAGTTAACTCAACCCGCCGATTGGCAAGAGCGGCAGCAGGAACGTGTAGAAGCTATTGCACCTGTTGTCTACCGACATCTTAAAGACCTGGTTGGTGGCGATCGCTACTGTGGTTCTCATCATACGGCAAGTTTGGATAAAGATGAGGAGGGGCAGCGTCTGATTGTGACAGAGAATCAATCCTCCCAAAAGATTCTGGAGGCGCGGCAAAAGAGTGATGGTTCGTGGCACGATATCGATAGTAACTTGGATGACAACAACGTTCAGCATTTTAGGCAGATAGCCGCCTCGCAAGAGGAACTCCTGTCAAAAAAAGGTGCGATTGAGGATAAAGTTGAGCAGCAGAATCGGGTTGATAAGATGGCTCCCACTATCGTCAAACACCTGAGCTTGGTGAATCGGCTCTCTGTCAAGGGGAACTCTTACAGTTCTAAATTAGACCCAGAAAAATCAGAGTTAACCCTATCTGAAAACGCCACAGAAAAGCCGATTTTAAAGGCAAGATTTATCCAGGATAGGTGGCGAGATAATGGCAGTGAAATTGATGAGAAAACTCTAGAGTTTTTTGAGAACTCTGTAAAGCCCAAGGTTGAGAAAGCGTTGGCGCAGCGCTCTCAACGGGAACGCCTTGAACGGCAAGAAAAAGAGGCACAGTATAGTCTGTAGACGTAGCCGATGTACAATTTGTACAGGGTGGTGGTGGTTCTCATCTCCTGATGGCGGAATGGGTTAGTTAGTCCGCCAACGCTGAGGGTTTATTTAACGGGTAACATCCAGTCGAGAAAGGAGTCTTGCCAATTCAAGGGTAAAAAAATTAGAACCCTGTGGCTGATAAATCTCCAGAAAACTCCGATAGAACCAAAGCGTTTCCTCCTTACCTCCTTTAAATTTTTGCCAAACGCTTTCGCCAACTCGCTCCCAATCGGCGACAATTGAACGAACATTGTGGAGTTTGTCAGCCAAGGAAACGCGCCGAACCTCTGGTGGAGCGAGACGCAGTTTTTCTAAATACTTGAGCTTGCGTTCTTTCCACCGGAGGTGAGGCAGAGTTTTATCCTCAGTACATCCATCGACAATACAGACGACTCTTTCCCCAAAACGTTGGCGAATTTCTGCACGAGTTGTTTCACCCCCCTGGTCTTCAATGGCATCATGGAGTAAAGCGGCGATCGCTTCATCTTCATCCCCGCCATCTTCTAAGACTAAAGCGGCGACACTTAGCAGGTGAGAGATATAGGGGACATTACTGCCTTTTCTGACTTGATGGTTATGCAGTCGAGTGGCATACACTAGAGCGGCTTCAAAACGAGTGGATAATTGTGGAGTTTCGGTAAAGGTTGCCATTGTGTTTTAAAGGGAATGGGGAATGGGGAATGGGGAATAGAAGAATTTGCGTTCTCATTGAAGAGTGCGAAAATTCAAAGGGTTTTATAGAGTTTCCAAGTGTCGGAAATATCCTGTCTCATGCGCTGTCGCAACTCATCAGGAAAAATGACTTCTACATTGGGTCCCCAAGCGCGGAGTCGCATAATTACATTATTGTCTTGATGGCGATAGCGAAGGGTGTAATAAGCGGCATCGGGATAGGCATGAATGTGGGCTAAGAGTTGTCGGGTATTGGGTAACTCTAATTGCTCAATTAATGTCCGAGCTTCTTGGAAGCTATCCAGTTTTTCAAAAGTCGGATGACGGAAGGAGTTGTTGATGTAGCGTTGGGCAAAATTTGCTTCAAACCGCAGCAGAATTAAATTGAATTGTTCATAGAAATCAAAGCCATACGCGGCGTCTAATTCCTGTTGAATATAAGCGGACTTGTATTGTTCAGGATGGTTGATAATGTCGGATGTAGAGAAAGGGAGATGGGGAGTATTCCAAGACAGTTTTTTGTGTTTAGTTATCCGTTCTAAACGGTAGTTATACCATCCCAATGGCGGTTGGTTTGCCCTTCGCTGCGGTCTTTGACCAAAGGCGCACAGGTAGTAAGCCCTCTGATAATAATATAGGCAAACTGGATAAATCGTGTAATTTTTAGTTTGATTTAAGTAAGCACTGTGATAGGCAATTTGCAGCGGTGGAGTCGGAGTCTCTTTCCAAATTTCTTTGAGGCGATCTGCTAAATCCGCTGAGGTTTCCCGCAAGTCTTCATTGACTACATAGTCATGATGAATGAATAAGCGTTGTTCGCCATTGATTTTTGTGAATAACAGTTGGGCAATAGTCGATACCTCATTGGTAAAGAATTCTAAGGTTTCCTCAACTTGAAAATTAGGGGTGGTCGTGAAGAATTCAGAGATAGCATCCTTTGACCGTTTGCGGAATTTGTGAGTTGGTTTTTTGGCTGTGGCTTTGGAATTGATGGATTGTCGCTCTAGGAACTGAGTTTTGAGCTGAGACAACTGAGTCAGTTGATTGCGTAAGGTACGGTCAGTAACGGAAAAAATGGAGGTTGAAAAGAGTTCGTCAATATCATTTTGCTCTAATTTATATCGAGATTTTAATGTACCAATAAACTGATTGACGAAGGGTTCTGCATATTCAGAAAATAGCCAATCCGAGAAAGAACGAGTTTGATAGGTATCAACTTTTTCCTTGAACTTCTTTAACCAATCCGCACAGTTAAATAGTTCAGTTTCAAATTCGATAAAGAACTCACTATCACAGTCATACAACGATCTGACGATTACCCACCGCCTCGCGCCACTGGCTAAAAGCATGAGGCAGTTCGATTTGGCTTGCTCGGATGGATGATTAGAAACTTGCAACAGTTCTGGCACAAGTGTTTCTAAACGGTGTAGGGTGGGAAAAAATTCTTCAGCAGACATGGATTGATTGGGTGTAGCTACCAGCTCTTGATTATCCTAGTTGTTGGTAAGCCCCTTTTCCAATAGGTTTTAGGTCGAATGGCACGCTCCTTAAGGAGTTTGTCGTAAGCGCTATCTTCGCTTCTGGCACTAAAGTGCCGACTACGAACCTATGTTAAGGCAGGTTTGTTGGGTTTCGACTTCGCTCAACCCAACCTACAATTTTTCTTAACCGAGCAGTATTGCCTACCACCTCACAAACGGTTGGAAATCCCCCTTTCTTACTGCCTGCCATAGTGGAGTCAACTCTACACCGAATGTCAATATGTCAGGCTTAGTAGTCACACCAATCAAGAGAGGATGCCGAATGACGACTTATTCAATGGAAGTTGAAGGCGATACCCTGAGAGTGGATTTTGCCAAAACCGCTGAAGGGGAGCCGATTCCGGCGGATGGCGATGGGGTGGTGCGAGATGTACACACTCAGGTGAGGCAAATGATTGCTTCTGGAGAACTCACAGGGGGAACTCTGCTCAAGATTGATGGGCGGATTTCAGTCGGGGCTAGTTATACGCTCTCTCATGAGGTGGTACATCTGTATCGAGCCGTTGCGGTTGCGGATACACGGTTGGGGGCGTATGTGGTGGTTAGCAGTACGACACAGGAGTATCCCTTGGGTAGCCGCATTGATTTTCAGAGCGGGGATGTGACTGAGGTGAAGAGTTCGGCTGAGTTATCTGTACCTTCATTTTTGATCCGTTGGGAAGGGGATGTCTTGAGAGTACAGATTAATCATGCGGTGCAAGTAGACGGCGATCAAATTGTTCGCGATGCCAAAGCGCAGTTACAGCAGTTAATGAATTCGGGGCAGTTGCCAGGGGGGAAACTCCTCAAAATCAATGGGCGTTCAACGGTGTTAGCGTCTTTTGTCCTAGCACTGGAACTGGCTCACTACTACAGTGCGATTGCGGTATTTGATCCGAAAATTGGCGATCGCGGGTTAGACCGCTATATTGTCACCATTAGTCATACTCCAGAATACCAGGTGGGGGACACGATTGATATGGAGCGTGACCCTTGCCAGACGGTGAAAGTGGTGCTGTGTGGTCCTCCGAATACGGGAAAAACGGTGTTTCGGGATGGGTTGAAAGAGGCAATTCTGGAACGAGACGATGCTCCCCAGGACTTTTACAGCATTTCCGGTTGCCCAGATGGAGATGGTTGCTGGTTTTCAGAAACAGCACAGAAGTATCCGGAGTTCGCTCGACAGTTAAAAGCAGAGTATAAGCGTCAGTTTACACCGGAATTCGCCGTTGCCAAAGCGCGAGATATTCGGGTGAATAAGAACTCGTTGTTACTGTTTGATGTGGGGGGCAAGATGAGTCCAGAGAATGAGTTAATTATGGCTCAGGCAACCCATGCTGTGATTTTAGCGAAGTCGGAATTAGACGTGATTGAGTGGCAAGGGTTTTGTCAAAAACTTAACTTACCTGTGATTGCTATTATCTATAGCGATATTGATGCTACAACCGATGAGATTCAAAGGGAATCCCCTCAGTTGATTGGCACGGTTCACCAACTGATCCGGGGTGAATTGGTGAAAAATCGTCCTGTGATTCAAGCGTTGGCGAAGCAGTTAGTTGAGTTAGTGAATAGGTAATAGGTGGTAGTAGTCTCGTAGGTTGGGTTAGCGCTCTTTGTAACTCAACTTTCCCTACCTCTAGCGTTGGGTTTCGACTTCGCTCAACCCAACCTACACAACTAGCGTTGGGTTTCACGTTGTTCAACCCAACCTACACAACTAGCGTTGGGTTTCACGTTGTTCAACCCAACCTACACAACTTTTAACTTACGGCACATGGCTTTTACC